>CANJQY010000176.1 GCA_947476525.1 Oligoflexales bacterium | reverse complement strand
GTGACTCGCAACGAACTGAGCGAGCATGTGTGGGACATGGGCTTTGAGCAAAATAGCAATGTAGTCGATGTTTACGTCGGTTATTTGCGCGCTAAAATTGACAAAGGATTTGAAAGTCCGATGCTAAAAACAGTTCGCGGGCATGGATACATGCTCGAACAGCCACAAGACGCCTTACGAGCCCCGGTCCAGGCGGCCCTGTAGCAAACATCAACCAGTGAAGACCGTGCCATGACAATTTTGTTTTTAAAAATCAGAAAATTCCTGCGAAGAATTTATCCGCGCCTTTTTGCAAGATTGCCAATAAGTGTGCGGCTTGCAGCTGGTCACGGGCTTCTGATGCTCATTTTATTGCCGATGGTCGGCTTTGGAATTTACAACATGGTTCGCCGAGACTTGTTGAAATCAGTGGACGGAGCCCTTCTCGTGTCGGGTGAGTCGATGCATGCAAGTAGGTCTTCGGAGGGGCTTGTCAAAGGTGGACTTGACCAATTTCTGCTGAATTTTAGCGGTGAGCGAGAAGTAAACGCTTATGCGCGAATCGTTGATTTGAGTGGAAATATTCGTAATCACTCGAATCGAGATGACGTTTCGCTTCCTGTTTCGCGGATCGCGATGGCGCGAGCTGAGCAGGGAGCCTCTACTTTTGAGTCGTGGGATCGACCTGACAAAGCTCCATTTCGGCAATTGACAATGCCTGTGATCGTAAACGGCCTTTTCACGGGTTCGTTAGTGCAGGTGGGAACTCCGCTCGACGCAACGTATGCGACTTTAAAGCAAATCCGGAATGTTTTTTATTTAGCGTTTCCGGCCATTTTGTGTGTGTGCGTCATCGCCGGTTATATTATGGCGAGGCGTTCCTTGGCGCCGGTGGACGGCATGAGGCGAGCGGCCGAACAGCTTTCCGGGTCCGATCTTTCGCATCGCATCGAAGTGCCTTTGGTGCGTGATGAACTTCATGACCTTGCCGATACATTCAATCGGATGTTAGGACGTTTAGAGGACGCGTTTGAACGCCAACGCCGATTTAATAGTGACGTATCCCATGAGCTTCGAACTCCATTGACTGCCATTAGAGGTGAAGCAGAGCTTGCGTTGCGACGTATTCGTACGACAGAGGAATATCGAACCGCATTAGAGACGATTCAACGCGAGTCACTTTCAATGGGATGTACGGTTGACGATTTGTTGCTTTTGGCACGCGCCGAGGCGTGTGCACTGCCAAACGTAAAAACAGTAGTGTCTACCGGTGATTTCCTTGTAGCTGCGGCAGCGAAGGCTTCCGCCCTCGGCAAGAATAAGCAGATCGCTGTAAAAATCATTGAGAGTGAGGCTCCAGTCTCCTTTATTGCAGCGGAAAACTACTTATCAGTGGCCATTGGAAATTTATTGTCGAACGCAATCAAGCATTCTCCGGAGCAAGGCATAGTTACGCTTTCGTGTAAAAAGGGCAAGGGTGAGTCGGTCTTGTTTACGGTTAGTGATCAAGGTGAGGGGATTCCAAAGGGACTTCTTGAACAAATTTTCGATCCATTTTTTCGAGTCGATTCGGCGCGAAATCGTATTGCAGGCGGCGTTGGAATTGGTCTAAGTTTGGCGAGGGCCATGGCGAAGTTACACGGCGGAAATGTCCGCGCCGAGAGTACGACTGGGAATGGAAGTCAGTTTCATTTGTCAATTCAGCAGGCCGCTACGTAGCCAGTTGCTGGCGCTTTCGCATCAGCGACTAGCCAGTAAGGTCGAGAACGTTGTGGCATCAGTATTTTTAGCGCCGTCATGTAATCGTTGGACGATAATCTGGAGGCCTTTCGAGTGAGCTGGTGGCCAGTCCTTGAGCCAATCAGATAACGGCAATTCAAATTTATTTGAGACTTCGTTTACCAGCAAATGATCTGCAGGCTTTGTCGGCAGAATGCTTTCAGCCGTGGAAGAATTTGTTTCGTTTAGATTGGCAAATGCAATGAAGCCTAGCTCACAAAGCATCTCCACGGCTTGGTTAACCCAGGCGTGTGGAAGGTCTAGCTCGGCCACGATGTTGCCAATACCGACGCTTTTCCCGGCTCGAAATTGGTCATAAATTAGCACGAGTGCGATCCAGGGCAAGGTCACTCGGAGCTGCCGATTTCTGTGTTCATCGAGTGCCGTCGTAGCAGATTCAAGGGTTTTGTCTTCATTGAGTGGTGGCCAGCCCTTTTGCCATCTCCAAGCGAACAAGGCGCCGGCGAGCAGTATCACCCAGCATACGTAAATCCACATTAAGAATATTGGCAATGCAGCTAGCGTGCCGTAAACGCTTTTGTAGCTTGCAAAATTTGTGACATAGAGGGTGTAAAATTTACTGATGAAGTAGAAGAGGGTTCCGGCCCACAGAGCTCCCCAGCGAGCCGCCCGATTAGTGACATCACAATTTGGGATCACTTTGTAAGCGAGAAAAAATACGGTGCAGGTGAGGGCCCAATTAAAGGTGGCTGCGACAATAAAAATATCGTCGGCTTTGCCGGCTACCGCGAGTGTTTTTTTGGTGATGAATGCCGTCGCGGAGTAACCGGTGCTTAGTCCTAAAACAACGCTAATAGAAAACATTCCGAGCGTTAAGAAAAGCCAAAAATACACGAATCGAGTTAGCATCGGGCGAGATTTGTGCACCATCCAGATTCGGTTTAGCGCCTCTTCAATTTGACGAAGCAGCACGACTAAAGTGCCAAGTAGCCCAACAAAGGCAGTCATACCTATTTTTTTAAAATTGAGACCAGCGAGAAAAGATTGGAGGTAATCGACAACCGTTGACCCGGAGCCGTTTGCAAGATTTTTAAAAAGAAATTGGCGCCCTTGCTCCATAAGGTTTGCGTTGTCGCCAAAAATTGGCAAAAACAGGTTAAGCAAGGTGAATACCGCGGCTAAACTCGGCACCAATGAAAACAGCGTAACGTAGGCCATGGCCGAGGCTTGTTTTGTTAGCTCGGTTCGCTGGCTGTCGTGAATGTAGATCGTTGCGTGGTGTACCGCTGTTTGTAGCCACAAGGGCCAGCGTCTGCGGTCGAAGAAAAATTTAATGAATGGTAGTT
>CANJQY010000175.1 GCA_947476525.1 Oligoflexales bacterium | reverse complement strand
GTTTCTGCTGGATTTACGCGGCTGATAGCAGTGGGCGTTTTTCGTCGACTATTCCGACGGGCAAAGGCACTTTGGCTGCCTAAAGGTCGCGGACGACCATCAGTTGGCGAGGATGTGGTTGAACTGATTCTTGACCTGAAACGGTCAAACTGGTCTTGGGGTGCGCTGCGCATTGCTCAAGAATTACTTTTACTTGGCATCCATGTACACAAGACGACCGTCAAACGGATACTACCTAAAAATGGCATGGTCCCGCCAAAAACTCGCGTTACACCCCCAACTTGGACTGGCCCCTGGACGTTGCTGGTATTCGGCGATTGTCCATTTGCTATCCAAAAATCGCGCAAAAAACACACAAATAATAGATATTTCAGGAGGTTGTCAAAACATGGCCAGCCCAAATGTTCACGATTTAACCGGGATGCCAACGGAGCCCTACGCCTTGAAATCAGTATGATTCAGAGAATTACGCCAACAAAAAATCATTGAACACGGCTCCAAATACTGGCTAAGGAAAAACTATTTTTTGGACACCCCAGTCGCAACCTTCCATTTGCGCTGAGAATAATGGACAATATTGGTATGCATTCATTTTTTTAGCATTCGATTTGAAGTATCCATATTGATTATTCAACAGGAGGCCAAAACCATGACTCTACAACGGACCGTTACGACGTCGCTTGCGAATAGCACTCGAAGTAAACTCCTAGAAAAAGCTGCCGCGTTGTCTCAAACTGTGGGCTATGATGCTCTGAGCCTACAAGAACTTGCCGACGAGCTAGGAATTCGCAAGGCCAGCATATTCCATCATTTTTCTAGTAAAGATGTACTCGCCACGGCCGTTATTGAGACAGATATGAAAGTCTTTGATGCTTGGGCGCAGGCGATCGATCATCTAAATCCGGTTGAGCGCTTAACCAAATACTTCGACCATTACCGGGACATGATTAACCACGGTCACGTGTGCCCGGGCGGGGCGTTTGCCGTAGCTTGGCCTTTGCTTCAAGGAAAAGTTCGCGACACGCTAGTGAGGATGCATAAACAAAACATTGCATTTCTTGACGAGCTTGTAAGCGACGGCATATCCGACGGTTCGTTTCACCCCCTAGCCCTCACCTCCGATATCACAAAGGCCATTCCCGACATGCTGCAAGGGGCCATCCAAGTTGGCCGGGCCGGCGCGAGCGTGATTCCAATCAATAGGATTGAACGCTTGACCAAGGTGCTACTGGGACTGTAAAAGATTAGGCCCGTTACGACTGACGCGATTTAGTGTCGGCAGTTCCTCGTGCCAAGAAAAGTGGGTCAAATGTATTTATTTTTTAAGTGGCTGCACCTTGTTGCCATCATCAGTTGGATGGCCGGGATTCTTTATCTCTACCGATTGCTTATTTACCATGCTGAGCGTGGTGCTAGTGCAGAAATTCATGACCTTCTCTCGCTTATGGCCAAACGCCTCTACCGATTCATAACTTTGCCAGCCATGATCATTGCTGGGGTCGGTGGCGCTGGTATGATTATGCAAAATCCAAGCCTATTAAATACGGGCTGGCTCCAGCTTAAATTAGTATGTGTTTTAGCGATCGTAGTCGCTACTTTTTATGCCGGCCGATTGATGCGAAAATTTGCCGCGAAAGAACGGAATCTTCCGACAGGATTGCAGTTGCGAATCCTCAATGAGGTCCCGACCGTACTCATGCTAATTGTGGTGGCGTTGGCTGTTTTCAGGCCGTTTTAGCTTTGGCTTTAATTTTCTTCACGCTTACTTAAAATTATAAGTCAAGAAGGCCAACGCTAGGCGAGACTCTCCCATAAACCCGCCATGTCTGCGGGAATATCGGACTCTATACGAACGCGTAAGTTTGTTTCAGGATGCATGAACGTCAAAGCGGCTGCGTGGAGACAACATCGGTGGAACCGGGTTTGCTCCACACAAAAATCCGTTGTCTCGTGAGTTTCCCAGTAGTCAAGGAAAACCTCCTCGTTGGGATGATATAGCTTGTCACCTAGAATCCAGTGTCCCGAATGGGCTGCGTGAATGCGAATTTGATTTGTGCGACCAGTTTTTGGAAAGGCCCTCAATCGAGAAAATGATCCGGAAGCGGTCGCCTTCACAGCCTCAACAATAAAATCAGTTTGGGCAGATTGTCCACCCTCGACCACCCATTTCTTAATTCTAACTCTGCTGCCCACGAGGTCTCCGATCGCCCCGTCTACGTGCCAGGACGTGGATTCGTGCTGCCCGTCCACCAATGCAATGTACTCTTTGGCAATTTTTTTAGATTCGAAATCAGCCGCCAATTTTTGCCGCACTTCACTGGTGGCCCCACACAACACAATGCCACTGGTCTCCCGATCCAAGCGGTGCACCGCCGACCACTGCGTACCGACCAATTCACACAGCAAATGAGCAAACGTATTTTTACGATAAGCCCCGCTTTCGTGCATCGGCAAATTTCCTGGCTTATAGACGGCCATGACGTTACCTTCTTGCCATAGCACACGAATGTCACGGTCCACATCAGGCTCGACTTCTTCAGGATGGTAGAAGTGTACTTGGTCGTGTTCTTTCAACGTATAGCTAGATTTTATTTTGTTACGATTGATCAAAAGTTCGCCTAGACCCATGCATTTTTGCCACGCGTTTCGACTACGAAAGGGAAACTCCCGCGAAAGATACCGGTCCGCTCGTTGCCCAGCAAACGCAGCACTGATCGGTGATCCGAGGCTGCGCCAGGTTTCTTCAAAATTGGATGTAACCTCGCTCATATAGGGCTGAGATAGCCGATTTTGCCGCAAAAAGGAACAACTCGTTAAAAAACATTCAATAAAACGCCAAAAATAAAACGCAAAAACCAGACGCCGAAACAATACAACCTGTTGAAATCACGCCATAATTCCATCATCTCCGACCTCACATCCTACCGCAAAAAAAATTCTTGACCACATCGACTCGCCGGTAATATACATGACAAACGCCTTCTGTCGTGTCGACTTGCCCGTCTAGGCGTTTTAGGCAGTGGGACTTAATTTTGCGATATTGGAGATCTTGCACCATGCTAAAGTATATTTTATTGAGCGTCGT
>CANJQY010000174.1 GCA_947476525.1 Oligoflexales bacterium | reverse complement strand
TCGCATGGGAACCAAACTAGTTATTCGCAGCCACTTAGGATTGGGTATGGGCTACTACGACGGCTGGCCTTCCTACGCCTTAGAATTGGACGCGTTTATTATTCGCCTTACAGCGGCCGTGTACACACGAGAACTGGGGGCGAAGCCGGGAATTGATCCCAGAACGAGCTACGCCTTGGGCTTTGCAATGGGGCTATGACCGCGTTTTTGAAAAATTATTTGGAGCATCTTGAACAGTGACAAAAGAGGAGAAAGTCGACAAATGAAAATAATTAAAAACATGACGATTGCTTCGTTACTCGTCGCCGCACTCCTTTTGACAAGCTCTTGCGGCACGGCAAACTTATTTGATTGCAAGGATGGCCGTGCGAAAAGTAAATGCACCAAAAGAACAAAAGATGAGGACGCAAGGATTGCACTGGACAACGGTGATATGACCACAGCGGTCGCGCTCCTTCAAGAGTTAGTCGACGCAGAGCCCGAAGAGTACACCCGCTATCCCTTGCTTGCCGCAGCCTACGCTGGAAAGTCTGGATTTAACATCTTGAATGTTGTCAGCGCCAACTTCGGTGGTGCTGACTCCATAGTAAAAACAATGACTAGTTTTTTGCCGACCCCAGTAAGTAAAGGTGACGGGTATGAGGACAGCCTAACAAACATGAACACAAGCGTTACTAGGTTAGTTTCTATTCCTGAGGATCGGCGGGCTGTCACATCAGCTGATAAATATGCGACCAGTGCCGTCTTGCAGTTAACGCTTTACCGAGCCGCCTACGCCATCATGCTCCTCAATAAATACAGCTACAGCACGACCGAATACGACCCCTCAAAATTATCTAGCATGACGGCCGAGGATGCGGAAAAAATATTGGCGATATTATCAAGTGCTGCCGGTGATTCGGGGGCAGGTGCGGCCGCGCGCAAAGCCCAAGCAGCCATCGAAGCCCAGCCTGGAGCGACCACCCAAGAAAAATTGGCGGCCTGGTCGGCAGCTAATCCTCGTTAGAAACATTACGATTTGGGGAGATTCTAAAATTAAGCCAAGCCTGAGCACATTTTTGCGATCTTGTATTCGTCGATTATAGCCGACAAAATCTCTGTTGGACCGCCATCACTCGTCACGGCGGCGCGCATAAGTGGTAGCCCAAGTCCTACCATGTTGGCCCCTAAAAATATGGCTTTACATGCGATCAGGCCATCGCGGATGCCACCAGTAGCCACTAGCGATGCGTCAGGCAATGCTTTTCTTAAGTCGACTAGTGCTTTCGCCGTGGGGATTCCCCAATCCCTGAATACTTCGCCCCGGCGGCGAATCAATGCACTCGAGGACCGTAGTCCCTCAATATGAGCCCAAGAAGTCCCGCCGGCACCTCCGACATCAAAGTATTTTATCCCGCCTTCAGCAAGGCGAACGGCTGTGCCTACGTCCATTCCAGCGCCAACCTCTTTGACGATCACGGGAATGCCTAATTGTTCTTGAATTTTTATAATTTTGTCGAT
Organism: Oligoflexales bacterium; assembly: GCA_947476525.1. Lineage (GTDB taxonomy): Bacteria > Bdellovibrionota_B > Oligoflexia > Oligoflexales > RGVZ01 > CAMDKS01. The sequence goes on along the minus strand of CANJQY010000174.1, from coordinate 1,695 downwards.
GATTCCACAAAAATTCCGATCACCCTCCACCTGAATCAATTCCTGCAAGGCGTTGACGTGGATGGCCAGTGCATCGGCATCAATCATGTCGACGGCCCTGCGACACAAGTCAAGGTATTCGCTTGATTGAAGCTGGCCGATGCCGATATTGCCGATTAGAAACAAATTAGGAAAAGAGATTTTCAGTTTAAATATTTTTGCATGAATCGGATTTTCGAGTGCGATTCGTTGAGATCCAACTCCCATTGGAATATTAAATTGCGACGCCGCACGAGCTAACCGTTCATTGATCTGGGTCCCTTGGGCGACGCCTCCGGTCATGCCGGTGATAAGCATCGGAGCTCCGAACGTTCGGCCCATAAACGTGGTGGTAACGTCGACATCACTCCAATTTTTCTCTGGAAGGGCGACCACCGGAAGTTGAATCTGTGAAAATCCTGTGGATTTAGTCGAGTGTTCTACATCTGACGACGCACACAGGTCAATATGCTGATTTTTGCGCAGCGAATGCAAAAGGTCCAATGCCGTTGGCAAACTTTTCTGAGCAAATTGAACCAAATCACCGTCGATAGAACTAATTTCAATGACAAATTCGCCTTGCGACGGCGTCCGAATTTGGATCAACTTCGGTAACGTCTGAGGCACACCCGCATCCCAATGAATCCGTGCATGGGTTGCGGCAAGGCCAACCACCATTCCAGAACTGCCACCACCTTCCACTGGAAGGCCATGGCCGGCACCCGCAAGCGAGAAGACTGACAATGGAGGCGAAATTAAAATCATTTACGCCCGTTTGCCAACGTTAGCCGCCAAAAGCTCGGTCGTGATTCTTCCTGGCTTCTTGGCCTGGCGGTACATGACTAACAGGTGTCCAATTTTTTGAACCACCTCGGCCTTGGTCTGATCGATCAGCAGATCGGAGGCTGCCTTGAACTCAGTTTGATTTTCTGCGGGGACTTTAACTTTGATAAGTTCATGATCTTCTAGGGCTTTATCAGTCACCTTGAGGATCGATTCTGAAACACCTTCTTTGCCAATCATGATCACTGGATTTAAATGGTGGGCTTTTCCGCGAAGAAAGGTTCGTTGCTTTGGGGTCAGAGTCATTTGAGTTATCCTTATTCATGATCCATAGCCCCTAAATGAAACTATCGACAAGTACTGAAGTGCCCCGTGTACCACAAAATAGGCATGTGCTCCTAATGAAAAGAGTGACCTGCCAATGAAAAGGCTGATCGCCCCTGGGCTGGGGTTCTGGTCATTCAATACGGCTCGAAAGACGATTCAAGGATACGAAGTAATGAGGATGATAAAGAAGGGGCAGGTACCAGCAGGCGGCAGTTAACACGCTAATCCCACTCTAACTTTTGGCAAATTTATATTTACGGTTCCAAAAGACCTTCAGTCTTCTTCAATAGAAAATCAAGAATGGAAATGACTCGCACTGAATAATCTTTTCTGGTGATTGTTTTGGTTTCATGTCGCAGGTGCGTAACAAGACATTTGGGAATTTAGTCGGCCAATGATGGCCGCACTGTTTACCCTCCTGCTTTCTCTGCTTTCAATGACCTTTAGATGGAGTCTGATAGTTGGGGATGGCCCTATTTTAATTTGCGACCATCATTTCCTTCGATCATCGGCTGAAGTGAGGGGATCGCACATTCCCGCGAAAGATTGGCATTTGTGAATTGAGTT
>CANJQY010000173.1 GCA_947476525.1 Oligoflexales bacterium | reverse complement strand
GGAACCATAGACTCAGTCGACATCGAGAATCCTACAATATCGATGAACATGACCGTGACGATTCGCTCTCTCGTATCGAAATTTGCCCGTTCTGGACTTCGCAAAACATCATTCATCTGCCCTGGCGAGGAGATTAGATGACAGATATATTATCCCAATTTTTGAGAAAATTCGGAAGTGCGCCAAAAAGATATCCTTCTGGAGTCCGTGGACTCCATAAAAATCGTGGGCTTGCAGAAATAAAGAGATGGCTACGGTAATCCCTAAGCTAGCAAAAACGTCGCAGGTAGGAAGATCCAGAGGAAGCCCAGTCAATGCGCAGGTAGCATCGAATGGATCGAGTAATTCCGCGTGCCCAGCCCGCACGTCAAAGGGCGCAAGCTTGACCGACGTGGCGCGAAAAATGGATACTGCTTCAAACGGGCCGATAACACCGCCGGTGCAACAAAAAATGACATCTCTCCCGCGAATAAAACTCTGAAGTCTTGAGGCTATAATGGTCGACTGTGTGTGTCCAATGCCTGTGATAATATTGGTTACAGGAATCGACAATAATCCGAGGCGGCGAACCAATTCCTCAGATTCAAATGCTGCAGCGCTGGCGATGACAAGTCGACTCATAGTCTTTTAGACCGCCAGAAGGTGGCAAATGACGACTGGTTTCTTCTTTAACACCTGAAACATATAACGACGCATTTCTACGCGAACCTGGTCTTCCAATTTTTCGTGATGAGTTTCTTTTGCTGCGATCCCGTTTTTAAATCCTTTTTTGGCCGCAGCAAGTAGAGAGTTTTCAAATTGCTTGAAGTCCATGTCTTTCGGGGGTGCCAAGCCTTGAACATCAATGCTGGGCAGGCCGATTAGTTTGCCGTCACTTTTTCTGTATGCAGCCGCAATAACAACCAAGCCAAGCTCCCCAATTCGTAAACGCTCCCGCAGAGTATCGTAAGACAGTAGCTCTAGGGACTCGCTATCCACGAACACGCGATTAACGTCAATGCGGTCCGTGATGTTAGCCGATTTTTGATCAATATCAATCACGTCGCCATTCTCGATGACAAACGTATTTGTCCCAACTAAGCCGACTTCGGCAGGAATTTTTGAGCTACTTAAAAGGTGACTGAACGTGCCGTGGACAGGAATAAAATTTTTGGGACGCAGTGCCTTCACTAAGTCCTTCAATTCCTCTCGGTAGCTGTGACCACTGACATGAATTAGAGGATCATTTCGGGCTGAAAAAATAGTGGCGCCACGTCTTTCAAGCTTACTCATCATATTTTGTATTTCGCGTTCGTTACCTGGGATCGTGCGACTACTAAAAATGACCATGTCACCGGGCGTGACGGAAAATTGCCTATGCTCACCGTTGGCAATACGCATAATCGCAGCTCGGCGCTCGCCTTGGCTGCCTGTGGCGATGACGCAAATCTTGGAGCGATCCATGGTGGCCGCCACACTCGAATCTACGATGAGGCCAGGGTTTGGCGTAAATAATCCTAATTCCGAGGCGACTTTAAGGCAATTGTCGAGGCCGCCTCCCAAAATCAAAGCCTTCCGTCCGGTTGCCTCGCACGCATTTAAAATAGTTTTTAGGCGCCAAAAATTACTGCTGAACGTCGTGACAATGACCGCCCCATTGCCAGCAACCTTAAAGGCGGACTTCATGGGTTCCAGCACGACACTCTCCGAGGGGCTGTAGCCCTTGACGTGAGAATTGGTGCTGTCAGCTAATAGGACATGGACGCCCTCTTTGCCGAGTTTTTCCAGATGTGCGATATTAACGGGCTTCTCTATAATCGGAGTAAAGTCGAATTTGAAATCACCAGTATGAAAAATATTAAACTTGGGGTGACGAATCATCAGCGCACACGAGTCAGGAATACTGTGATTAAACGGAACGAATTCGATGGAGAAATCTTCGCACTCGACCCTGTCACCAGCACCGACAACGTGAATAGGATAGCGAGTCTTTATGTTTCGACGATCTAGCTTATTTTGAATCAGCTTGGCAGCCCAAGGCGTCGTGTAAACAGGCCCTGGCCAGCGGTCGAGCATAAAAGGCAAGGCTCCAATATGATCCTCATGACCATGGGTCATAATGTACGCGTAGACGCCGCCAAATTGGTCAATCCAAGGTGCCATATCTGGAAAAAGCGATTCAACGCCTAGTTTAGCGGGGTCTGGAAAACTCACACCCGCGTCGACCAAATAGAGACGATCATCACAGATATACCCAGTCATGTTCATGAGATTAGATAGAGCTTGTTCGAAGTTAGCTGACTCGTCGTTGCTTGCCGCAGAAAAGTGATCATTTACCGGAAGTTTTCCGCTCCGCGCGCCTTGATTCAGCTAACTCCGAACAAGCCCTAGATGAAACTTGTCGGATCCCATAGAACTCAAGAAACTGATCTATTTTTTCGTGGTCGGTAATATTTTGTGTCGAATTTTGCATTTATTCGACAATGCTTCCAAGATTCTCATAAATTTTATTTCAGACTCTGGCCCAGTCTCATTTTCTGGATTCAAGGCTGCCGTAGCGACCTGAAAACAAGTACACATTCCAATTATGTCGCTGTGCGAATCAATTTTATTTATACCAGCAAACTTTTGGGAATTGGCGACACATTCCTCACGAGTCTTTAACTGGATTTCTGACAACGGGGGATAGGGCAGTTCAGGGAGAAGAACCGAATCTAAGAACTTACTATCTTCTAGTGACTGGTCGACCTGCCGTGAAATTCTCCGAATTTCTTCAAATCGGTAAACCGAGAGAAGCGAAGCCAAGGTATTTCGAATAGAGATAAACGGGCCATCAAGAAAATAAGTCATTAACACTATAAGTGTGACTGAACCAATCAGCACATTTCTTAGAATTTTTTTATTAATTTTATTAACTTGTGTCATAGGTCCCCCTGATTTTTTGGCCTCGACAGCCTCTCTCTCAAGGCTCTCATTTGCGATTCAATCGGTTCAATAAGGTCCTCATTCAAAACTGGAGGTGTATTAATTGAATTAATCAAAAGTTTCCAGAGATTTAATCTTAAGTGGGCCTTGTAGCCCGTGTCAATCCCCGACTTTTCGCATGTGAAATCCCTCCGCTGGCGTAACTGCACGACTTTTAAACTTTTTCGACCAATTTTTTTGGTAAGATCACCCCTTATTAATCTTACAGAAGAAGAAGTCGCCATGTCTCATGTATCTGTGCCCGTTGTCGAGTGCCCAAAATTGGTTAGAGATTTTTGCGATGGTTTTAAAGACTTG
>CANJQY010000172.1 GCA_947476525.1 Oligoflexales bacterium | reverse complement strand
TTTGCGCGAACAGTCTTCCGCGACATGGTTTTGCAGGAACTTAAAAGTCCGCAACAAGTAATCGTTATAACTGTGCTTCGTAATAAATTTTTCACTATCCTTCTCCCTTCGCCGTCGGTTGAATCTACTGCGTGAGCCCGTCGCCTGTTTCCGCATCCGATAACATCAGCCCACAATGTGATCCGCTATCGGCAATAGTCGCAAAGACTTAACCGCAAAAGGGAAATTCCCAATTTTTTTTTGGGGGAGGAATAGGTAAATTGGCAAAATGGAAGTTTAAATTCAACAATTCTATTGGTCGTCAATGAGAGGCCATGAGCGTAACACCGCCAAGGAACAACGGCCCAGGAACACATGAGTGCAAGGGCCACGGCTCGTCAAAAAGTCTTGACCTACTTGTGCAAAAGTCATTTAACGTTTTTTTTTCGGCTATTTGAGTCTTTTCTGGCTTGTTTCGATGACGCCTTAGATGACGCCTTAGATGACGCCTTAGATGACGCCTTAGATGATTCGTCGCGATAATCACTGCCGACAAACTTCGTGGGTTTGACTTTTACAAGCCAGCGAGACCGAAGCCATCGGCCCGCGTCCAACTTAGCCCATCCGCCATTAACGTTAACATGAACGGTCGTACCGCCGCTTAGGTAACCCAAAATTTTCGCGTATCGATTTGGCTGTGAACGAACAGTGAGAATCGTCGCTTTGATATACAAAGTTTGAGAACCAGATCCTTGACTAACTGAAGCCGGGTGGCTAGCTGGACCCTCAGCACCCACCTTGCTTGCGGACTCGGCACTGGGTGTTGGGGACTCTACTTCTTCAGGCGCAGGAGTGGGTAAAACATCGGCCAGAATAGGCCTTGAGGAGGCCGGCGACACCTCCGCAGTGGCGACAGGGACAGGTGCGTCGACATGAGCCGCCGCAGCTTTCGCATTTTCAGAACTAACCGCAGAAATGCTGTTTGCCGACGCGTCTGCTTTTGGGGGTAGCGCAATTTGATCAGGATCTATGGGGTGACGCTCAGTTCGTGGCTCCGGTGTCGACTGAGTAAGGCCCGCAGATACGGGCTCTGCCCCCTCGGGCTTCGTGCATGAACCCGTGATCAGCGCTACAACAAACACTGTTGAAATACCTATGCAGTAAAACATTCGTCAACCATTTTCTTCAATTTCTCCAACCCTTTAAAACCTTCAAAGCGCCCTTTTTGGACTTTTTTCACGAACACAAAAAAGACGGGTAAAACTTCGGTCTCAACGATTTCAAGTATTTCTGGATGGTCATCGGCGCTTATTTGTCCAAAAACAAGTGCGTGGGTATCAGCCGCTTCAATGCGTTCGACGGCAGGCACAGAAAGCTTACACGCACCACAGCCATTTTTCCAAACCTTCAAAAACACACTGTCGCCTGCATCCAATTGTTTTTGCAGGTCTTCTGGTGTCCAATTGGTCGTCATAGTTCCCCTCCTTTTTCAATATTTTAGGCCGAATTTAATTGCTAACGTAGGCCGATCCATAGTAGCTTGCGTGTCGAACTTAAGTCATGCCATCCGCGCCGCAACAATGATCTAATCTATAGCCATCAAGGAAGTCAACACGAATGAAATTTAGCCACTTATTTTTAGCGGTTAGCAAACCCCTCATAATCGCCGTCATCCTGGCCGCCCTTCCCACCACCGCAACGGTATACGCAGGCGACACACTTACGATTGTTTCACCGCACCGCAAATCGATTCAAAACGAATACGTGCCAGCCTTTACTGCTTGGTACAAAGAAAAATTTAAATCCGACGTCACCATCGACTGGATCGATCAAGGCGGCAGCAATGACGACGTAAAGTTTATCAAGGCAAAATTTGCGGCCGATCCTAAAACATCGGGAGTCGACATCTTTTGGGGCGGCGGTACAACGACTCACGCGGAAATTGCGACCGCAAAATTAAGCGACAAACTCAACCTCTCAGCAGCCTTAAAAAAGCACCTACCAAAAACAATTGGCGGCACGGCACTTTTGAACGCCGACGGCACCTACATTTCGACAGCCCTATCGTCGTTCGGTATTTTCTACAACATTCCGATGCTTTCAATGGAGAAAACCCCCATTCCGACCACATGGGTATCTCTTGCCAGTCCACAATTCAAAGATAAAATTGTCCTGACTGATTCACGCAAATCAGGCACGGCCAGCGTCATGAACCATGTCATTCTTGAAAGTGAAGGCTGGGAAAAGGGATGGGAATTGTTGACCGCGATGAGCGGGAACGCACGCCAGTTTACGGCTTCGAGTTCCGACGTGATCAAGGCCGTCGTTGCAGGCGACGCCGCGGCGACGTTAGCTATCGACTTCTATGCGCTTGCGAAAATTGGCGATATGGGCGCAGATAAACTGGGCTTTGTTCTTCCCGAAGGCAAGACCATTATCGAAGGCGACCCGGTTTCAATTCTAAAAGGAGCACCCCATCGTCAAGTGGCTGACCGTTTTGTCGAATATATTTTATCTGCCGAAGGCCAGACCATTCTCATGCTTAAGAAGGGCGATGTTGGTGGTCCAAAAATGGAAACCCTCGCCCGCTTGGCGGTCAATTCTGAGGCTTATAAGCTCACCGAAGGAAAGCGCGTTAACCCATTGGATCCAAATAAGCTCAAAGGGTTTCTTAAATATGACACTGATAAACAAGCGGCCATTCGCCACGTTCTTGATGATCTTATCGGCACTCAGTTAGTCGACATTCATAAAGAACTCCGAGCGGCGTGGGCCACTGTCGTGAAAGCCGGTGCAAAACCTGCTGCCATTAAAGCTTTATCCAAATCTCCGGTTACAGCTGCAGAGCTCCCAGCCCTCGCGGCAAAGTGGGATGATGCGGTATTCAGGAACGAGAAAATTAACTCTTGGGTTAAATTTGCTCAGGCCAAGTATGCTTCAGCGAAATAAGTCAATCCAAGTTATGCTGAGTCCGGTATAAAGCAATCAGTGCAGTGCGGAGATAATCGATGGAAGTCGTGTTTAAGAATGTCACAAAGCGCTACGGTAAAACCGTAGCCGTAGAGAACCTAAACCTTACAATTGCGTCGGGCGCCCTTCATTTTTTACTGGGGCCATCTGGCTGCGGTAAAACCACGACGCTGCGGATGCTAGCAGGCCTTGAAAACGTGACTGAGGGTCAAATTCTTTTTGACGGGAAGGACGTGACGAAGAGCCCCGCCGCCGAACGCGGCATCGGCATGGTGTTTCAGAACTATGCGTTATGGCCTCACATGACCGTTTTAAAAAATATTGAATACGGATTAAAATT
>CANJQY010000171.1 GCA_947476525.1 Oligoflexales bacterium | reverse complement strand
GGCTTGAAATCTGGATTTTCAGGTTTTAAATACCATCCGCGGGATTTGTCCTTCATCAGCCGTTTGACGGTGGCATCACCCTCAAAACGTGCCACCACAATCGAATTAACTGGGGCCGTCTGCTGACTTGACACGACGAGCCAATCACCATCCAAAATGCCTGCGCCGATCATACTCTCGCCCTTTGCCTTTAGGGCAAATAAAGACTCGCGTGGTGGCAGGGGTTTAGGCAGCATACTAGCCGACATTCTAAGAGTACCAACACGGTCCTCGACCGCCTCAATCAGGTCCCCTGCGGGCACCGACCCAAGGCACGGTAGTGAGATCGAAAACGGGTCGTCGTCCACTCTAGAGTCGCCAAAAAACAGATCTCGGGCCGCAATAGTGGGTACGTTAGAGCGAGCTGACTGCTTGCTTGGTTCCTCAAGGAAACCCTTACGCCGTAGCGCCGAAATTAAATCTTGTGCGCTACCAACAGCCGAATAACCCATGAATTGGCATATTTCGCGAAGCGTCGGTGCCGAGCCGGTAGAATCCATAGAAGTTCGGATGAAAGTAAGAGCTTTAAGCTGAGTCGCTGTCATTTTTTCCATTGTTAATACTCCGATATGGGGCACACGCTATGCCATATAAAAGTATGGCATAGTTTTTTTGTATTGGAAAGCTTAAACATCCTGCAAGATAGGATTCATAAAAAAAATCTACTGCAAAGTTCAACCAGTGATTAACCGAAGAGTGGCCAAAAAGATCTATGAGGAGTGACCATTACTTATGACTAACGTAAACAACGTGCCGATTTTTTCAAAAATTGCAGCAAAAGTAGGGGCCAAAGTATCGAAGTGGTTTGCTCTGCCTGCCGCAGGAACGACCCTTACTCGGGAGTTAAGAGCAGGTTTCACGACGTATTTCGCGATGGCTTATATTCTATTCGTTAATCCTCAGATTCTAGCTCCAGCATTTATTATTCCGGGCTCCAACGATGTAGCTGCTCAACTCCTCTCAGTAACCGCATTATCGGCGGCGTTCGGATCGATTCTAATGGGACTATACGGCAAAATGCCAATTGCCATAGCGCCCGGAATGGGCCTTAACGCATATTTTACTTACACGGTGGTTTTGGGTCAAGGATTGCCATGGCAGACGGCACTTGGCGCGGTCTTTGTTAGCGGTGTTGTGTTCCTCATTTTAACCGTAAGCGGATTACGAGAAGCGATCGTCAACGGAATTCCATTATCTATCAAGCGGGCTAGTGGTGCGGGCATTGGAATGTTCCTTGCCCTTCTTGGGTGCCAAGCAGGGGGCATCGTCGTAGCTAATCCCGTGACCATGGTTGGGCTGGGAGATATGACTTCGGCCGCCGCTCTTTTGGCCATGGGCGGATTGGCTCTATCTGGCGCACTTTTGATTCGACGTGTGCCAGGCTCAATTCTCATTGGGATCACCTGTATTTCGCTTGTCGCCGTCGTGTTTCATTTGCCGGTGTACGAGGGGAAGCCGTTTATCGGCCTTGCACAGGGGTCTAATTTCGGATTTTTGGGCAGCATTATCAGAACTCCTGTTTGGCCAAAAGATCTATTTGGCGCACTCGATATTAGAGGTGCCATGGATCTTGGAGTTGCTGGTGTCGTATTTACGTTTCTTTTCGTCGCATTTTTTGATACCGCGGGGACCTTAATTGGCTTGTCGGAAGTTGCAAAATTTACAGATCAAGAAGGTAGAATACCTAGAATAGGCCAAGCGTTTGCTGCCGATGCAATTGCCACGACCGTCGGAGCCGTCATGGGCACTTCTACAACGACCGCCTACATGGAATCTGTTGCAGGAATCGAAGACGGTGGGAAGACTGGTTTGGTGGCTGTTGTCACAGGGATTCTGTTTTTGTTTTCATTATTTTTGTGGCCGCTATCCGCAGCCGTTCCGATGGTCGCCACGGCGCCGGCTCTAATTATTCTTGGCGCCATGCTGATGGAGTCCGTCTCAAAAATCGATTGGCGTGACTTTAAGGTAGCGATCCCCGCATTTGTAACGATGATTGCAATGCCATTAACATTTAGCATCGCAAACGGCATATCCTTAGGAATTTTGACGCACGTTGCTATCGCGATTCTCTCCAAACGAGCGAAGGAAGTTCATCCGGTAATGTACGTATTATTTGTTGTGCTACTCGTTAAATTTATTTGGAGTGCTGCCGCACATTCCTAGATTTTCTTGTATTTATTTAGAGTAGATCGAAGAAATTCGATCCAATTCAACTCGCACCTAATAGTCTCGAGAAGATCGTCGATGACGCTCGTCATCAATTAAAATTTTGACACAGAGGGGTTGCTACTACACCCTGACTTACTGAGAAACTGCGATATTGATTGCCAAATTTCTGGCGGCATCTCAGACAAAGAAATTTAAACTGAGAAAAACTCTACCTCACCTTTATGATTTAGCGCTGCAACGTGCTCTCTCGCTATTTTTTTCAAGGCTTCGTCAGATAGTGACTCTGAACAATTTACTTTTGTGTACAACAACAAGGAGTCCCCCGCGAGCGGCCCAGTGGCCCAAGTAATTTTCCACCAGCGCTCCTCTAAAATTTTTGATGCAATTGTTACACCAATCACCTCATCCTCAGACGGATTCAAATGCGGCACGAATGTTTTGTCTATACATTTTAAGGTCATAGTGCTTGATAACACACTTTTAATTCGGCCTAAGACTAAATTACCAAATTCATTCAGGTAATCGCGGCAAGTCCTTGCGTTCAATAATTTAGAATCCATGCCCCCATCGGAAGCGATGAGATTTCGTCCGGTCTTTGTCTGAAAGTGAACAGCCAATTCAACTTGCACAGACCCTCCGTCAAAACCAATATTACTTATCCAGTGATCTCCAAGTTGGTCTTCATCCTCGTCTATCATGCATATTCGGGCTCCAGGCTCAGCCAGGTTTATAGTTGCCAAAGAGATGTTTTCAATAGCTCTCAAAAGAGTTGCTTGCGCAATTATTTGCCCATTGGTTTTTTCGGTAGTCATTTAATGCTCCCCTGGAAATTTTCGTAATATTGCATGTCTATAATTGTCGACAATTTACGCCAAGGTGTCAAGGCTCAGGTCGAGGAATCTTTTTCCACTGTTAGCAGCCGCCTGAAAACTACAGTATTTGAACTACAGTATTTGAACTACAGTATTTGAACTACAGCGGGTTACTCGATGTAAGCTACAGAAACTCGACCTCGCCACCATTATCTATGGAAATCTGGTGAGCTGACGCTAGGGATTTAAAAGTTTCATCATTGAAACCTGTGTCGCTCT
>CANJQY010000170.1 GCA_947476525.1 Oligoflexales bacterium | reverse complement strand
GACCAGCCCCTTGAGAAGTCAGGGAGCTGGTCTTCAGCTTTTTGTGAGTGATTTTGGTAACTTGCCAGATGCCAGCCGTCGTGACATCAGCCCCGCCCTCAAGTGCACATTAATTTAACCCATCATATCAGTCTCACCCATACTGAATTTGTTGGCGTTATAATATTTGACATGATCTTGACACAGGAATTTTGAAAAGTTCCGAATGATGTAGTATTATAAAAGATGTTGGTCTAAAAATTTTTTGGGCAAAGGATCCTTTCCATTTCTCATTACAGTAAATATACAGAGCACCTCTCAATAGAAAGTCTTCCATGAGCGCTGAAAGTAATACGCCGCAGGATTTATTAACCAAGTCTCAGCTAGCATTGTTGGATGCCATTGGAAGACTCTCCCTTGTTCTTCTATTGCCCTCGGAGCCAAATGCACAGCTAGTTACCCTAGAGAAGAGTAGAAGTTATGAGGATGATCATTGGGTGGCATCCGTACTTTTGGACACCAGTAAAGTATCTGTTAATTTTCGAGTTCACTTTGGCACAATAAACGGGCGGCATCTGATGGCCTCCAGCTTTCAAGCCGACCCGGCCTTGTTGAGTCCGGAGCATGTTTTGGATTTCCTCACGGAGTACTGCAACCTTGTCATGGGGCACATTAAAGGAGCTCTGGCTGGAGACCTTGGAGAGGAAGCTCTTAAAACAGTCTTCCTACCTAAACTAGATCCTTCCTATGACAATTACAAAATTATCCCAACCGGCTTGGTAAAAGTAATAGAGGAGCGCTGGTGGTCTTTTACTTGGCCGGATAACGGTGAAGTGTTCATATATGCTCAGGTCAAGAGCGTTACAGGCTTCAGTGATGCTACTTTTAAATCCCTAGCGACAGCTCACCAGATGCCGGAGTTAGATTTCGCTTGAACCGTATTCAAATTTTCAGGCTTTCCAAGCTGCAAAACTGATTCTAAGGCGTCAACACGGAAGTCCGTAGTCCATCGTGTTCGACAGCCTCCAAGACAATACTGTAGTTTTTAGGCGGCTGCTAACAGCTTCCAGGCTGGGCGTTCGCTCATTCGCATGAGCCAAGATTTTAGGCGCGGATATTGGGCGAAGTCAATCTCGGCACGCCACGCATTGGCGGCGAAAGGCAGGAGTACCAAATCTGCGAGAGTGGGGCCGGAGCCCACAAAATAACTGCGCCCCATGAGCTGAGATTCGCACACGGGCAATATTTTGGTGAGAGCCGTTTCAGCTTTGGCTACGGCAGTGGCGTCCACGGGCGCATTATACTTTGGTGCCCAGGCCTTGTACCAGATTAGGTCTGAAAGTGGTTCACAAACTGTGGTTCCAAAAATCTCTACCCATTGATCCACGACCGCTCTATCTTCCAGCGAATGGGGCCAAAGGTCGGTGGGTCCAAATTTTACTGCAAGGTAGCGCAAAATCGCCGAGGATTCGCAGACTGCGAAACCATCTACTTCGATCATCGGGACCTTGCCAAACGGATTCTTCTGGAGGAACTCCGGCAGGCGCTGGTCGCCCTTACCAAGATCTACAAACCTAGACTCATAAGCACAGCCCGCTTCCTCAAGGAACAGACGCACTTTGACACAATAAAGTGACAACGGATGGTGATATAAAACAATCATGGCGATTGGACCTTGGCTTGCACCCTAATTTCGATCCCGCCTAGGCGGATGAGGTCGGTGGGTTGGACGCGGTTCATTCCTTTTATTTTTGCGCTATTTAGCATAGTTCCGTTCGTAGACCCTTGATCTTCGATAAAAACCTCACCTAGGTCGTTAATTTTTACGAGCAGATGTTTGCGACTAATTTCAACGTCATTTTCGAATTGCCCGAAACTGGTCGCACGACCGAGATAGACCTGCCTTTGCGGGAGGTCCACAACTTCGGTGGTACCGTTTGCATATTTGATCCATAGTGCGAGAATATAATTATTTTTTTTCTGAACGCCTTTTTCAATGAGCGTGTCTACGATGCTCGAATTTGATTTGCTCGGGGCGGTGGCGTTCGATTTAAAAACGGTATTGAGGTGGCGAACTTTTGCGTCCTCTTCGATGGCGAACCTAAAGGTAGTTTTACCGATTGTGATTTCGTCGTTTGTGTTGAGGCGTGATTTCACAATGCGGATTTTATTCACAAAGGTTCCATTGGTGCTGTTCATGTCGAAAATATGGTAAACGGAGTTGATATTTTGGATTTGGCAGTGGGTTGACGACATCTCAACATCGTCAAGGATGACGTCCCCTTTTTCTCGCCCGAACAAAGTGGAATCCTGTCGCAGCTTAACTGCGTCTCCAGATCCCGTGCCAGATAGGATGTAGATGACGGCTCGAAACTCACCTTTTTTTTGCGGGCTGCGATCAGACATGAGTTATATTTTAGGCTCCAATCGGGTGGTTTTTTGACGTATTGGATTCATTTCGTGGTCATTGCCTCTCATTGTTGTTTCTTAGCAATTTTGGTATCGGTCCCTTTTGGGAAAGCATTAGGGTATGGTATTTTAGTTATTGCGTAAATATTGCGAAAAAACCAATATTAATGCACTGCGAATATCAGGAGTGCAAAATGTCGACAGAAGTTAATTCGGGCGGAATAGATTTTAGAGGTCTAATTTTAGGTTTCTCAGGCGCCGCACTTCATTATTTGGGCGAAGCAGCAGGTGTTGGTGAAAAGTCGGTTGTGAATTTGCCAATGGCGCAGCAAAATATTGAGATTATTGCCCTGCTCGAGCAAAAAACGACGGGAAATCTTTCTTTTGAGGAAGAGAGCTTGGTACGCCAGCTGTTGATAGATTTACGGATGCGGTTCATCGAGAAAAGTCGCGTGTAGAAATTATTTATACTGTGATTGCCGATAGTTGCGCCTGCCTTCAGGGAAATGGCTTCAATCATTTAGTTACTGTCCGATACCCGTGTGCAGGCTTTAGATCTGCATGACGGGGAAAAGATGGATTTAAGTAAATATAATTTTGAGTGCCAAAAAGCCTTTCACACTGGTTTACAATTAGCCAAGAGTTACGGGCATCAATCGTTAGAGGTTGAGCACGTTGCCTTTGCGATGCTGCGAGAGCACACCACGGTGCTGCAAGGGCATCCGCCCGAGCATTTTTTAACGGCTCTGCAAACGCATTTGCGGCGTCAGTCCCGAGTTTTTGGTACGGATCGTGTTGGCTTCGGGTTGCGCTTAGACGCGGCTCTTGATGATGTTGAGGCGTCCAGAGGAATGGACATGGTGGTTGATGAAGCCGCTTTATGGCAATCTCTCGTCAAGCAATCTACGACATTAAAAACAGCTTTTCAAAAACTAAGCGAAGGCGTCAGTTCTGAGCCGGTCAGGCCGGTT
>CANJQY010000169.1 GCA_947476525.1 Oligoflexales bacterium | reverse complement strand
CATGGCGGAAACTCGCGAACTAAAAACGCCTACTGTACTGAGCAATCCTACAAGCACCGAACTCGACCCAATAAAAAAATTACGACTCATTTTCAATCTCCCTGACTCATTCGATTATATTGACCACTCAACTCACATCATTAAGTGACAAGTGCGGGGAGTAGGACGTCTTGTTGATTTTTTGAAAGGCGATGAATCTCATCGACAAATAAAATATGAGTTTTGTTTCCTAAGCTTTGAGACTTAAGGGAGTCGTCGATCATTGTGCGTATATCTTTGACTGAGGCACTGACGGCGGAAATCGAGGTTAGTTTGCGGTCACTATGGCGACCGATCAGTTGCGCTAGTGTCGTTTTACCGGTGCCTGGGGGCCCCAAAAAAAGTAGGGCATGAGCCGAATCCGTCTCGATCAAGCGGCGTAGAGGTGAGTTTGATTGCCAGATGTGCTCTTGGCCACAGAGATCCGCTAATTCTTGCGGGCGAACTCGCTCAGGAAGCGGACGATCGTCGTTCAAGTGGAGATGAGTCATAGGTGATTCTCTCTCGGATTAGAAATTCTTATCCCATACATAACAGGTATTTAGATATGATCCAAGGCTGTATTGGTTAAGATCCGGCAAATTCTGCCGATTAGATGGGCATAGTGGGCCTGTGAAGGTAAAAAGGGAATGGAATTGGGAAAACTACTATCTAGAGAGTCTGTATGAATCTGTCGATGACTCGAAACGAATATTACGCTGCAATGCACGGTTTAGAAAACAAACCGGCGTCCATTAAAATACTCTTGTCTCCGTTCAAAATTAAAAATGTGCCAGATCAAGAAGATGAATTCTTGGTGATTGGTCATGTGATTGATGCCATTTCTGCACAACAACGTGACGACCTAGGGGTCGATCCTATTAGCATTATGGAATTGGCTTTGGATCTGGGATTAGACGTGTGAGTTGTTAGACTCTTGGCGCGAAAGCGCCAGCGACTTGTCCTGAGCCGAAGGCGAAGGATCTCCGCGACCTTTAGGCAGCTAAAGTGCAAAGCTACTCATACCAGATTGAAATAAAATCGTCAATGAAATCATTGACATTGACTATTGCGGCACTACAGGTAGTGCACCCATAGGCTCCAGAAAGCCGGCATTTGGCCTTAATCAATTGACGTAAAGAAACGTCACAGTCATATTAAGTTCCGTGTGCATGCAGTCCAAGCCTGAATTGTCGTCGCCTGTCGTGGCAAGAGTGAAGTCGATCTTCCCGTCGTTGGCGATTTTTTGACCGAGGGCGAATATGTCATCGTCGCCAAAGCGGACGTCGAAGGAGCCTACGGTCTCGGTCGGCGGAACAACGCAGGACTTGGCCGAGCCGAAGCAGAACGGCTTATCACCACCATTAACGTAACCCTTGCCAACAATTCGGTCCCAACTCCATTTGATGAGCGAGCCATCCTTCTCAAAATATTGCGTAAAAGAATTCCACGAGTTCAAAATCATGTATTCGTCTGCCATGAGAAAAAATGCGTCGTCGTATCTGAGCGTGCCAGATTGAGATTTCAGCTGCATACCGCAAAGTATTGCTCCGACGGGAAGTGAGGCCTCCACAGTTTGAAGCGTTCGAGCCGTCATATGACCGTTTTTCACTGCTATGTTGCCGCTCGAGTTCCACTGACAAGAGGCCTGCGGCTTCTTAAAAATGAGCTCCTGGGTGTCGCTCTGGACCGTCGAGCCATTAGTGCAAGTCGCGGTGGGTCGTGTGCCACCGCCCGCGTCGCGAAGCGGAGGTTCATTGGCAGAATTGTCATCGACTGTTTTCGATGCATCGCTAGTTTTGGCTCCTGCCTTGACAGGCGGGTTGTTGCTAAATCCGTTAAACTGCGTATCGCTGCATGTAGTCAAAGCTCCGACGAGCGCTGACATGGTCACGAGTTTTATTGACATGGTCACGAGTTTTGTTGACATGGTCATATGAAATCCTTGTTGTTAACTTGACAAATTTTAGAATTTATCCAATTTGTAACCCGCGGTATTCGAAGCCAGCCTATTTATTTACGTGCGATGTCACTAGCCGAGACGCGATACCAAAGATCAACAATCGGAAGGCTCTTGCCACTTGCCGTCTTGAACGTTCCGGCCTGAAGGACGGAGTTGCCAGATGCAAAGTCTGTTTTTGCAGTCTTTTTGTACGCAACAGGTATCGATACGACGTCTTTTTGGCTGAGTGAGAGCATTTTCACAGAACCCATCTGCCACAACGTTAAGTCCTTGAAGTTCGCATCTTTGGCGTCGATAGCTCCATCGTGATTGCTATCGAGGATTGCAAGCGCTTCGAACCCATTTTGATAGAGAGATTTATTACTGGTAGGTCCGGAGTAATTACCAAAGAGTTCAGTTGCGTCGTCTATTTTACCATTTTGGTTTCGATCCATCGCCAAAAGGTAGTCATTGCGATCAAGGGTATTGGCTAATTGATCTGCATGACCATCGGCGTTGATGTCAAACGATACCATTTTGTGTTGACCCCCGAATACGCCGTCATTGCCAAAATCAAGTACGAGTGGGCTTGCAGAAACGTCGCAATCTTCGACGTCGTCTGCACGCGGGTCGTCACTCTTCGGAATGTCGGCTAGAAAATTGCCTTTATTGAATTTGTTAGCAAGGCGTTGTTGTCTCTTTGAGTTTCCTGATTTTTTATCAAAAACTTTACTGTTGTAACCACTTTGCTGGGAAAGCAATTTTAAGTTTACATTTAACAGCACCTGTCCTGAATCTGCTTTGCCTACTCCGTCGGAAATCCTTAGTCCCTTAATATAGCCAAACTTTCCCAGAATCAGTCCATTTTTATTAAGCGCATTATTAAGCGCAGAACTGCCTTTAGCTGGGGGCGCTCCAACAGGGCCCTTTACTCCACCGCCTGTGAAAACGACTTGATCCTTACACTGTAGAAAAGTTGCATCACAAAGCACTAAATCATAAACCCCGTCTTCGACACCGAGTGCTTTGAAATCGACTTTTAGTTTGCCGTCCGCCAGGACATCGGAAAGCAACGTCGCAGAAAGGTCACCTGCAGGGACTGCCTTTTTAGCGTTCGTGGAACTTACAAAAACTAAATCCACACCCTTATCAGCAAGAAAAAAGTTCGTTTGTGCCGCCTTTGTCTGCATATTAGAGCAAACTCTCTTAACAGGTATCTCACTTATTTTAGGTATATAGTCTTTGCTGGCGAGGAGTTGTTCGTAGTTGTCCACATCGGGTAGGACTTCTACCGCAAGACCTTTATCGCCAGCAGGCTTTTGATCGGCGGCGCTCTTCTTACTGTTAGCTTTGCTGCGCACCTGGTCTCCAGTGAGGCTCGCGCTACTGCAACCATTCGCAAGGATCAATAGACTTAGAGCTAAATTAATGTGCAAAAAGTGCCTCGCTGCCGACCAAATTAAAGAATTCATGTGATACCCCCCTAAAAGATG
>CANJQY010000168.1 GCA_947476525.1 Oligoflexales bacterium | reverse complement strand
TGTAGCCTAAAGCCACCTTTGTTTTTTGAACTTGCCCGCAGATCCTTGCCCGGAAAATCCCATTTCAAGATGATTCCCTCGCGCCACGTCAATTGGAAGATCTCGGGTCCCAGTCGAGTGACCCCCTCGCCGAAAAATTTCGGATCTAGGGCCTGCGCGGCAACTATTTTTCCTGTCAACCTTTCAACTTTGCGGATTTCGCTTTTCCCGTAAAGACCCGTAGTTTCTAGGAAGTGGCTGTTTCCCCAAACCTCTAAACCTTGGGTAAAGGCGCTTGGATCGTGAGGGAGTTTGTGCTCTAGTTTCCAGGATATTTTCTCGAGTACTGGTGTAGTCGCCTCACAGGGCATGAGCCATAGGAGCCACAGGATGGACAGGGTGAGATAGATAAATTGAGATTTTATGTGCATTAAATGTTACCCCCCTCTCATTTTGAGACGAGAGTAACATGTTACATCGCGACTGCGAACAGGCAAAGTGACATTTTGCCCGACTAAACCGAGTAACGACGTAACCACTCAATCACCACTCAATCACCACGCTCAGAGCACTAACTTCACGCACGAAATTTCGGCTCTCTACCAAGTGTTAGCAGCCGCCTGAAAACTACAGTATTTGACCTACAGGGGATAAATCCATGGATTATGCCCTTGCACAGCTATGGGTAATCAAGGGATGAGGGTGCCGTCACCACTTACATTTATCGTCTCACCTTTGAGAGCTAATCTCCGCTTTTCCTAGACTCTGCAATAAATTGTGATAGGGTTGTTAAAACGCTTCCTTAAATAATTACTCCCTCCCAACTAAAAGGACTCTTACATGTCACCTGTTTCGCAAAATTGGTCCAAATTATTATTGGTAGTTACACCTGCAATGTTCTTCTCATTGGTATCATATGCTGGCAATCCTTCAAAAGCCGTGAAGGGCAAAGCTAAGGCCAAGGTTAAGGCTGGGCAACCGGAAAACGAAAATAATGATATTAAGAATGAAACGGAGCGATCGTCAGATAAATTAGCCAACAAAACTGATTCTCAAGTAAAAGGAAGCAAATCTAGGGACATTCGTAATAGCCAAACTGCAAATATTGACATTCTTTATACACCCGTTTCAGACTTTGTCCTTAGCTTCGGCGGTGGCGGTTCATATAACGCTAAACCTGATCTTGCACTTGGCCTCCATTATCTAACAGGGTCCAAGACAACACACTATGACAGTACTGGTAATGGCGTAACCGTAAAAGGCGATGCAACCATTCACGGCTCGGCCGGTTATGTTTATGGGCGATATTTTTTTGGAAATAGCTTTAACATGATGGCGGGACTAGGTGTAAGAACAGCGACAATGAAATATACGATCGAGGAAACAAGTCTCAATTTGAAATTGAGTGGCAAAATAGATATCCAAAGTATTGCTGTACCGGTATTTATTGGCAATCGTTGGACGTTTCAGTCGGGTTTTACTATCGGGTGTGATTGGATTGGAGCGTTTGTACCATTAAATGGAAGCGCTAAAAGTACTCTTGATGGTAATTTGCCAAATTCGCTTATTACCGAGCTTAATGATAAATTTGTTAAAATTGGTGATGATCTTGCTCATAAGACAACACTCACATTGTTATTAACATCAGCTGGTTGGGCTTTTTAATTCACAGTACGAGGCCGGAAATTTTCAACCAAAATGAGACAGATGGACTCTTTATTTAAACTACGTTGGATTTAAGCTCCTATGGCTCCCGCCACCAGCACCGGTTCGTCCGATTTTTCCGGTCGTTTAGGGAAAGCGATCACATTTTGAGGAGATTGTGACTCACGCATGACAATTCTTGCGAATTCATCTGCCAGTGACTGTTGACCTCGGGTTCCACTATCGAGTATAATAATATCGAGTATAATAATTTTTTACTTTGAAAGGAGGGATATACCATGAGATTTAAGATGTTAGCTTTTAGTATTCTTTTAGGGACCATTGTCGCAAGCTGTGGAAAAAAGTCTTCAGGTAGCTCAACCGCGCAAGGCAGCATGAAGTTAAATATGAGAACGACCGGCAAGGCTCCAACATCTCTTGCTTTAGCTGCTGCTCAAACCGATTTTAGAAATTCAGCGATTGCATCGGGTGCACCTTCGGCCTTAACCGTTTATGTTACCAGGATGTCTCTTGGGGGAGCCTCTGGCGATAAAACAATCTTCTACGAAGCTGCGGGTAAGCCGATTCGCGTTGGATCAACGGCAATCGACATTTCAAGTCTATTTACAACCTATGCTTGCGTGGATAGCTCCGGAGTTCCTGTTACAACAATTACGGAATGTCCTTGCGGTTTGGACAGCGACAAGAAAGCGATTGCGAAATCTAGCGACGGAACTTGCCCAGATAAAGGCAGCGGTGGTGTTGCAAATGTTTCTACTGATGAAGGTACATACACGAAGATTAGCGTTGAATTTCAAGTTCGCGCAAAAGTAAAAGGCTGCGCAACCGGAAATTTCACAACAGTAAGTTCAAATGGAACAGATACACAAGGATCCCGCACGTATTGCACTAAAGCATCCGCAAGCACTTTTTCGGCAACCCCTGGGGTCGCCTTAGCCTCATCTCTTGAAGGCACACTGGCGGCTGCAGAAGAAATGGACTATCAATTACCGAAAGCAAACGAGCTTTACACGGATCCGACAAAGACTTTCACAATGGATTTTCCAATTAAAGACAGCGTGACTATTTCTTCAAGCGCCACAACGACTCCAACACTAACAATGATGATTGACCCAAATAGAATGCTTCGATTCTACAATCAAAACGTGACTACTAATCCTAATCCAGGAATGTCGTCTACACGTTCATACTTTTTTAACACCGTATTTGAAGAATCCTCGTTCGTTTTCGTAGGAACACCAGGAGATATCAGAGGTTTCCAATGGTGGACAGAGGCCTGCGCAAACAACACGACGGGGGCGACCTGCAGCGGTTCAACAACGATTGTTTCGGGTTGGATGACAGTGATCAAAGATTCTGCGGGCAAACCACTTGTTGTCGGTGTAATGCCCGATGACGACAATGCGCGAACAATTATTAAAGGTTCAAATAAGTCTAGTGCTGGAATTGACCAGGCTGCCTTTACCGCTTCTGGCTCTAACTATGACATCAAGTACACCCTAAGTGGCTCAACCGGATCCCTAAAAGGAATCGATCTCGATGCTGCAGTTAGCTCGACACAAACTGCATCCTTTACCGGCTTGGAGTCATATGGCGGAATTTTATATCTAATGCGCGGCCTCTAATATTTAAATAAATAATTCAAAGAAAGGCGGCTGGCTGAGAATGCAAGTCGTCTTTCTTTTTTTTACCCATCATCAAATATCGGTATGTCTTGGACTGGAAGGTTTCCGCCGATATCAGCGCCGTAAATACGCGAGACCTTCTTCTGTCGGCACTCGCAAAGGCGAAAATCCTTGGAGACGTTGGCAAGCCTGAAGTTTTCAGTGATGGCGGCCCCGAAAACGACAACACCGATGTCGCAGGACTCGG
>CANJQY010000167.1 GCA_947476525.1 Oligoflexales bacterium | reverse complement strand
TACATGCAACTGAATTCTTTAACCGGTGGTCGTAAGACCTGCGAGCAACAGACGATATTTCCATAATGTCGATCCTCAATTGGGGGCGTTCCCACTGGTTATCGGCATACTGGAGAGCGAGCTTTAACAGCTATAGATATTAGATGGTTGCATAGTGCGGCCAATGATGGCCGACCAATTTCCCGAATGTCTTGTTACGCATCTGGGCGCCGCACTCCAGTGCAAATATTCCACCTTTAACGAGGACTCTCGAAATATCATCACTCTTGCCGCCTAAAAATGATTCTGCCAAAGCGTACGGTGGATCGGCCCAAACAAGATCATAGAGTGATGAGGCGCAGGCGCCAAGGAAAATATGCGCATCTTTGGCGTCAAGGGACCATGGCTCGAGGACGATCGATTGTTTTTTTGCCCTTTCAGAAGCTGCATGGAGGTTTGACTTGAGGCAAGAGATGGCTTCGGGTGAATTTTCAACGAATTGCGCTCCGGCTGCGCCACGACTAACGAGTTCGATGCCGACGGCCCCACTGCCTGCAAAAAGGTCCAAAACCCGAGCCTCTGAGAGCCAGGGCTGAAGCATATTTATGGCAGAGGCACGCACACGTTCGCGGGTCGGACGCACCTGCACACTGTCGGGGGTCTGTATTTTTAGGCCCTTGCTCCAGCCAGCGGATATTTTCACAGTCGGTTCCGTATTCTTTCTGGGCACCAATTAAAACCCTGGCCATTATTTATCTTGGTTTAGTACAATTTGCACTCGTCTTCTTTAGCCTGTGCCACCAGCTTCTGTTCAAGACTTCAAACGACAGCTTACAAGTTCAGGCATCCAACTCACGATCTTCGTCAATTTACGTTTGAGAGATGCTTTGTCCTTATTTTCTTCGAATAGCAAACTCTGAAGTCGGGGCTGCACTAACATAAAACATTTTGGATTCGTTTGTTTTCATTACTTAATTTCACCCCTCAATCCCCACAAGTCTTAGAGGTATAAATGGAAATCGAAGCACTCAACGAGAAACAAAAAATCAGGAATAAATCAATAATTATAGATAGATATTAATTTTACTCGCATTCTCACCTTTTAGTTAAGGAATTTATACTTCGTTAACTTAAAGGTGATATTTTACAGCAAAGGGAGTATATTATTTCTAAAGTGAAAGAAACGACGGGTTTTCTAATGTCTCCTCAAAAAATAGCTCAGCAATTGCAAGCAAACCTTCCACCGGAGTTTGATGTGGAGTCAGCTAGGTTTTTGCTTTCAGAGCAATATAAAGCACCGCTAAAAATTCTGTCAGCGCTAGAAAAATCAGGATATCTGATTCGTATAAAACGAGGGTTGTATACATTTACTCAAAATCTGGATCGCTTGGCTTTAGCAGGGAGTCTTCATGGGCCATCTTATGTTTCGTTTGAGACAGCACTTTCGTTCTATGGACTAATTCCTGAGCGAGTCGAAGCGGTCATGTCGGTAGTAGATGGACATCCCATAAAATTTGAAACTCCTGTAGGTCAGTATTTATATATATCACAATCTAGGAAGTTGTTTGCGTTAGGAATGGGGATGGTCACTCGAGGCGAGAGAGCATTTTTAATTGCAACAAAAGAAAAGGCACTTCTAGATACTGCTTCGAGAGCGCAATTAAAAACCAAAAATTTAACTAATCAAGAAGTGTTAGATTTTGTTATTCAAGGTTTACGAGTTGAAAATGATTCTTTAAAAGAACTGTCAATAGAAAAAATGAAAGGGATGGCAATACTCTATCGAAATTTAGCCCCAAGAAAATTGGTCGCAGCAATTGAGTCTCTAAAATAATTAGTTTTAGTATGATTGGAGGTGTTTGAAGTGAATGAAGCAATAGCAGCTATGCTTAAAAATTATGGCCAAATTCGAGAGCCTGATGACGAAAAGAATGCCATCAAAGAGATCATTCAATATATCACTTTGCTAGGTCTTCATAGAGGAGGTTTTTTTGAAAAGGCTTCTTTTTATGGAGGAACAGCACTTCGACTTTTGTATGGCCTAGACAGGTTTTCTGAAGATATGGATTTTTGTCTCAACAAACAAGATTCAGAATTTAATCTTAAACCATATTTTAGTCCTATTTTAGAAGAACTCGAACGTTTTGGGTTTAACGCGAAAATTGAAAGTAAAAAAACGGGTCCAGAAGCAGTGATCGAATCAGCATTCGTAAAGCAAGACACGATAGAGGGTTTGCTTTTGATAGAAAAAAATCTGCGCGGTGCCATCAAAGGCGAATTACTCAAGGTTCGGTTGGAA
Source organism: Oligoflexales bacterium (assembly GCA_947476525.1). GTDB lineage: Bacteria > Bdellovibrionota_B > Oligoflexia > Oligoflexales > RGVZ01 > CAMDKS01. The sequence continues at coordinate 1,255 of CANJQY010000167.1, read as the reverse complement.
GTAGATAAATATAATCCAGAGGGCGCTAGTTTTTCAAAAAAATTAGTCAAGTTGCCCGTTCCATATATGATTGGTACACTTACTGAACCGTCTTTATTTGCAGGTAAAATTCATGCGTTGATTGCGAGGACATACCTTAACCGAGTTAAAGGCCGAGATTACTATGATTTCTTGTTTTATATGGCGAGAGGAACAAAGGTAAACATAAAGTATTTAGAATCTAAATTGCGTGACTCGAAGCATTTTTCTGATGACGATAAACTTTCGTTAGAAGCATTGAAAGAAATTTTGGTCAATAAATTTAAAACGGTCGATTTTTCGAAAGCAAAGGCTGACGTGTTGCCTTTTATTAAAAAAGACAAAGTGAGCTCGCTAAACGATTGGAGTTATGAGTTATTTTCGAGTATTGCCCAGGAATTGGCAGTTGAGTAAAAAACTTTCAGCAATAGGATAAATTTTGACGAATCAATGCCCTAAGGGCATTTTTTTGAATACCCACTACACAACCAAAATTTTCGGTGCTAAAAACGGTCCGCGTCTTGGGGGACTAGGCGCCCTGCGTCAAACCAACACATTTAGCCGCTAGGCCAGCGAATTTTCGGCATTTACTAATATTTTTGTAGAAACGTCCGATAGCCTTGGAACCCAAATTCAAGGAGGGCCTATGCCCCGAAAAGTCTATCGGCGTTACGATCCTCGACTCAAAAACCTTGTCGCAAAATCGAATGATATTAGCCATTTTTACAAACTGGGCATCCCAAAATCTACGCTAAAACAGTGGAAAATTTGCGGGCCGTTAGTCTATTTTTCAATTCCAGAATTGGATTTCAGCGACACAAAACTTCTACAAGAGAATGTCCTCTTAAAGTCTCAGCTTAGTGAACTTGGCGCCGAATACCTGTTGGTCAAAAAAACACTCACTATTTTTGGATTTCAAGTCCAATTCCGAAGACTCCCGAACTCAACCTCAAAAGCTGAGATTCTATCTGCCATTAAAGATGCGGCGAGTGTCGTTTCACTCAAGATTTGTCTCGAAGCCATCGGCCTTACTGCCGCAAGGTATCGTAGTTGGTTGAAGAGGCAGGTGGCCTGCCTACTAAAGGACCTCCCAAGCTGCCCGAGAATGTCTCCAACACAACTTGTCAGAAGTGAAGTAGAAAAAATCAGAGAATTGTTCACAAGCAAGAATTTTTCCCACTACAGCGTCCAGTCGTTAAGCTGGCTTGGCAAGAAAACTGGGCACGTCATTGCATCG
>CANJQY010000166.1 GCA_947476525.1 Oligoflexales bacterium | reverse complement strand
TCTTCCGGCACTTCGATACCCATCAGCCCCATGTCGAACAATCCGTTAATTACAGATTTATCCATAATCTCAGACTCATCCATCTCATGAACTTTTGGCTTAACGACCGTCGCAGCAAATTTTTCAACTTCTTTTACAAACATTTGTTCATCGTCAGAAAGACGCGTCAAAGGGCCAAATTGCATAAATGCTCCAAATTTGAATTAATACCCAATATATTGGTTATGTTTTAACTTGTTTTTGCAGCTTTTGCACCACTTTGGGGCGGGATCGTTCAGGACTTCTGCGATAAAGGGATTCGAGCTTGTCGGAAACCTGCTGATTCAACTCAGAAACCTCAGCAAGGATGGATTTAAAGCTAGACACGCTCAAATAATCAGCGCCCCCTGAACCTTTCGCAAGAGCGGCTGCTAATGCCCCACCACTATTACACAACGTTTGGGATTTTTTCGTCAGGCTTTCGTTTTTTAGTCGTAGGGACAAGCTTTCTTCTGGAAAATGACTGGGGATCGACACAATTTTAAGGCCGTCAGATAGTGCACAAGTCGACGGATTTTTTCTCGCATGCTCAACATTCTTGCCAAGCCGTGCTTGAAAGCTTCCACTTGCCGACCAATTTTGATCTGCTATTGAGATCGCCTCGTACTCAAGGGTTAGTATATCACGCTCGCATGAAGCGGCTCTGAGGTCTCGCTTCAATGAAATCTCTAATTGGGCTAAGTTACGTTTTCGGCTGGCCAAATCGACAAGGTGCCTTGCGTGCAAGTCAATTGAGTCTTGACGTGACTGTCCTGTATATCGCAACTGCAGAGTGCGTAGCCACATTTTGCGATTTTGTAAGGCAACATATTCCTCGGCGACCGATTTAATTTTTGCCGTAAGTTGCTTGCCCCAATAGCAGATGGCGGCATTCGATCGCGAGGCATTTTGAATATTTTTAGAGAGCTGTGATGCCCTAGATGAGCTTATGGAGATTGCTGCAAGGGCCTGGTCCACCTGGTCTCTATCGGCAATGGTTTGATTTGATACCTTTGGATCTGGTAAGTGCGCCGCTATCTTGGTCAACTCAAAAATGGTACGTTCAATTTTTAAAAAATTCTCTTCCCATTTCAAAATTTGGCTCATTCTGGCACCCCCTCGACGCCCTTTGCAGTTGCGCCGATGAAGGGGCCCGTGATGTTTAGGGAATTCTTCCCGGAGATTCGCGACATTTCACTAATCAATTCTCGATTCAATTCTCGATTCAATTCATTGTTCGTTTCATTGTTCGTTTCAACACTTGAACTCATTTTAGCATTGGAATCACTGCTGTCGCACGCTTCTGCGGCACAAGAAGTCTCGGATTCTTGTCGTAACAATTTTTGCTTTTCCTTGCTCATTTTTCGCGATTTATCTTTTGCGAGCTTCAATTCAGCTCGCTTTGAGGTCTCCCAATCTGTCAAGGCGCTTTGCACTTGCGTGGCGATAACAAGACGCTTTTTTGCCATCTCTGCTCCTCCGCAAATTTGGTCGCTTATTGATTTTACTGCATCTTGAACCGCTTGCGGCTCTGGTGGAGATGTTTCTGGATTTTTAGTCCTACGAACTTTGGAGTAAAGGCTTAGCCACCTGCGCATGTCGCGATTTCTGGCTATTTCGCGCGATAGTCCAGACCTCATTGCGGCTACCCTAGAGTTTGTTGCATCGAACTCACAAAATGCCGTGAGGAGATCTTGTTGATTCCGCTTCGAATCGGGGGATGCCTCTCCCATGGCGGTACGTTCGATAAATGATTCGACCACCTGCCTCGCCTTCCTTACACTTGCGAGATCCTGATTAATTTGAATATGCGATCCCCTCAGCCATGATAGTCGCCAAAGTGTTTTTAAGGTGCCGACAGAATTAGACGTCGCCTCTAGGCTCCATTTCGCAACTTGTCCCGCTACTTTAGCAAGGTGCTTTGTATGTCGCAGGGTGTCAGATACAAAGTGCTGCACTACTTTTTGTTCCGCCCGAGTAAATCCACTAATGATTGGCAGGTCAATTTGGCTCTTAAATTCATTTGGATCTTCTTGCTGAGAAACCGCGTCTGAAAGTCCACCGACTGTATAGAAAGCCTGCCTGAGCCTGTCATTTCTTATTGAATACTCTGCCTCTGTAATTTGACGGGAACTCGCAGCTTCGTATAGCTCGACATCAAGCGTTTGCAAGGTGTGAAGTAATTCTGCGATTTGGTTTGGGTTTAAACCAGACATTAATGCTTTCCCTCTGAACGCTCGTCGTTGTCAGCTAGGTTAGATGAAATACTTTGCTAAAAAATGGGTTCATTGCTTTCCCGTATTTGTATTTTCTCTCGTTTTGAGGCAGATCCCTAGGGGCAATTATTGCCGACCCTTGATCCACGGAGCTTTGGTTCAAAGACCATACCTGTTACTGGTTAGGTTTATGGACTAAGCCTGGGTATTAATATGCTGAATATCGGGATGTTAGAGCTGGAGTCGATTTCTCGAAATGTCATAAACTCTGGCGCAAACTATTGGGCGCACTCTAGCGTGCGCACTTTTTGCCGCTAATTTTTGCATTAGATTTCTCCGCCAAACCGTGTTTTTGAATTCTGAAGGAGCAGGCTTCAAATTCGCTTTAAAGTGTAGAGAAATAGAACTGATTTCCGGTTGCTGGCGTACATACCTGGCTATTTTACGAGAGAGAGAGCCCGCAATATCTACGATTGTTTTTTTTTTGACCGCCTGATAGTTTTGAGATTCAACGTCGGAGAACAATCAGATGAACACCCCCCCAGCAAACAAACCCATGATCCAAGCAGCACTTGGTCATAAACCAGACCGGTTACCGATTTGGTTTATGCGCCAAGCCGGGCGTTACCTTCCAGAGTATCGCGCTGTCAGAGCTGGCGTCGATTTTGTAACAATGTGCAAACGGCCCGATTTATCGGCGGAAGTCACCTGGCAGCCGCTTCGTAGATATGATCTTGACGCTGCCATTATATTTTCAGATATTTTAATTCCTCCGATGGCGATGGGGCAAGATTTGACGTTTGATACAGGTCACGGCCCGCGCCTCAACGCACCGGTCAGATCTATGGCGGATGTAAAATCCTTAAAACAAGTGAACGCTGAAAAAGACCTAGGATTCGTCGGAGAGGCCATCTCCTTGACAAAAACGAGACTTAAGCCCGAGCAAACCATGATCGGGTTTGCCGGAGCACCGTTCACGGTGGCAACCTACATGATCGAGGGCCAAGGTTCGAAGGAAATGACCGAAGTAAAGAAAATGTTGTATTGTGACACAGCTGCCCTGACGGCATTGCTCGATAAAATTTCAGAAGTGACCATCGATTATTTGTGTATGCAAGTTAGAGCCGGCGCAGACGCGCTCATGCTTTTTGACACATGGGCTGGTCAGGTCAGCGCAGGCATTTATCGCGACTTAGTATTTCCTGCTACAAACCGAGTTCTCTCCGAAGTAAAACGAATCACCGGAGTTCCATTGCTTTATTTCCCCGGCCAAGGCAGTGACCGAATGTACGAACTCTCAGGATGTGCGGCTGATGTCATTAGTGTTGATTGGAGAACTCGCCTATCGCGAGCAGGCAAAATTCTGAAAGAAGCCGGCTTGGATGTAACTTTGCAAGGCAACCTTGACCCACAAGCCTTACTCGCCCCAGAAGCGGAGCTTCGCGCGATGGTTCGCGCCATGAAAGAAGAGGGAAGGCTGGCGGGACGTGCTCACATCTTTAATGTTGG
>CANJQY010000165.1 GCA_947476525.1 Oligoflexales bacterium | reverse complement strand
GCGGCAAGTTTCCCAACTGTAGTTCCAAGCTTCACGTGTTTGCGAAGCGCATCCCCAGTTGAGATTTTTCGATACCCAGCACGTTCCGATAGCAAGTCCGCCTGAGTACCTTTTCCTGCACCAGGCGCTCCCATAAGAACAATGATCATACACCGCTCCGACGAGGGCGAATAACACCGCGTTTAAGAAATCCATCGTATCGCAAAGATTGCCGATGAGCCTCAATTTGGCGGAACGTCTCTAGGGCCGTTCCAACGACGATCAAAAGACTAGTTCCACCGAAGTAAAACTCGACTCCGAACTGATCTGCAAAAACACTTGGCAAAACACAAATAATCGACAAGTAAAGAGCGCCTGAAATTGTTAACCGAGACACAACCTTGTTGATGTATTCAGCCGTACGCGCACCAGGACGAATTCCGGGAATGAACCCACCATTCTTCTTTAGGCTCTCTGCAATATCATCTGCTTTAAACGTAATAGACGTATAAAAGAATGCGAAAAAGAGAATAAGCAGGACGTAAACGGTGTTGTACAGCCAACCACCGGCAATAAATACTGAATGAATAAAGTTAGAAAACGCCGAGTTGGGAGTCACCGCTGCAATGGTTTGTGGAAACTGCAATAAGGAACTCGCGAAAATTGGGGGAATAACTCCAGCCGCATTAAGTCGGATCGGAAGATGAGTGTTTTGACCACCATAAATTTTGCCCCCGACCTGCCGTTTAGCATACTGCACTGGTACCTGACGAACACCCTGCTCCATAAATACTACGCCGCCGATGACCACAATCACCATCACGACAATCATAAGGATACGCCCAGTGTCCATTTGGCTCTGTGAATGTTGAGAATACATATTCCCAATAACCCGAGGTAGGCCTGCCACAATTCCAGAAAAGATAATTAGCGACATTCCGTTACCAACGCCGAACTCAGTGATTCGCTCGCCGATCCACATAACGAACGCCGTACCAGCCGTCAAGCTAACTGCTGTCATCACACGCCAAGCCAAACCGCCTTCTAAAACAAGGCGCCCGCCTTGAAAGGACTGACTCTCGAGACCTGTAGCGATCATGTAACCCTGAAATAGAGCCAAAACCATAGTTGCATAACGAGTGTATTGATTAATTTTCCGACGACCTGCTTCCCCCTCTTTTGATAGTTGCTCCAAATAGGGAACCACCACAGTTAGAAGCTGTGCAATAATCGAAGCTGAGATGTAAGGCATCACGCCCAGTGCAAAAACGCTGAATCGTTCCAACGCCCCGCCTGAAAACATGTTAAACATGCCAAATAAATTTGCGCCTTGCGTCCTAAAAAAGTCCGCTAGCGCAGGTGTGTCAACACCTGCAATCGGGATGTGAACCCCAACGCGATACACGGCTAAAAATAGCAATGTAACCAATATTTTTTTCTGGAGGTGATTAAGAGTTCCCTCTGGGAGCTTACTAATTCCTTGAGCCACGCTCACTTCTCCTTAATTTCAACGCTTCCGCCAGCTTTCTCGATTGCAATCTTTGCAGACGAGCTGACCTTATCAACAGCAATAGTAAATTTCTTTTTCAACTCGCCATTTCCTAACAGCTTTACAGGAAACGTAGGGTAGCGAATAAGCCCCTTTTCTTTAAGAAATGCAACGGTGATTTTGGTACCGGCTTCAAACTTCTCAAGTAAGGAAATGTTTAGTATGTTGTACTCAATGCGAAATGGATTTGTGAATCCGCGTTTCGGCAACCGACGGTAAAGAGGAGTTTGACCGCCCTCGAAGCCTGCACGAATTCCGCCGCCCTTACGAGCTGTTTGCCCCTTACCGCCGCGAGCAGCAGTTTTACCCATTCCGCTACCAGGTCCGCGACCAAGGCGTTTTTTCTTTGTGTTGGATCCTGGAGCTGGGCTCAAGTTTCCTAAAGTCTTCATTTCTGTTTTTGTTGTCATTTGATTCGACCCTTACGTTTAGTATTACGCCTTTAATTGATAGCTAACGAGGTGTTTAACCTTGTTGATCATTCCACGGATACAATTGTTATCCTTGTGAGTTTTGACTTTGCCAATGCGTCCAAGTCCAAGACCTCTCATCACGAGACGATTCGCTTCTGCTTGACCAATGATGCTACGCGTTTGCGTTACAATAATCTGGCTCATTTTTTATCCCCTGTCTTTACGTCTTTATTTGCGGCTGACTTCTTCTTTTTAGTTCCACGAATCTGAAGCACTTCAGCAAGCGTCTTACCGCGGGCTGCTGCATACTCATCTGGAGAAACTAATTGGTTCAGACCATTGACGGTCGCACGAACGACCGAATGGTAGTTCTTGGTTCCGTGGACTTTACATACGATATCTTGAATTCCAGCCAATTCACAAATGATACGAACAGCACCACCGGCGATTGTTCCAGTACCTTTTTTGGCTGGGAACATGATGACTTTCGCCGCGCCGAATTTGCCGGTCACGTCAAAAGGAATCGTTCCTTCAGGAGAAATAAAAACCTTAAGTAGGTTCTTTTTTGCTTGATCTGCGCCTTTTTTAATTGCATCTGGAACTTCGCCCGCTTTACCAAGGCCAAATCCAACGCGACCCTTACCGTCTCCAACACAGACGAGTGCTGAAAAGCTGAAACGACGGCCACCCTTAACAACCTTTGCAACGCGTGCAATGTGAACTACGCGGTCTTGAAAACCATCGCCTTCAGCTTGCTGGTCGTTCTTCTTGAAATCTTTGTTATTTGATCTAGGTTCGTTCGCCACGAGATTCTCCTCGATTTACTTCATTTAGTTTGGTTGATGCAAAAACACGGTCTACTCAGTTAACAGTAAAAAATAACGGCCGAATTAAAAGTCTAATCCACCCTCACGAGCGGCAGCAGCGAGAGCAGCAATCCGACCATGGTAACGGTAGCCATTTTTATCAAAAACAACTGCAGTAATTTTTGCAGCTTTGCACTTAGCCGCCAAATCAGCCCCGATTTTTGTACAGGCGTCTTTGTTTGCGCGCCCAGCAGCTTCATAGGAGTTAATTGACACGAGAGTCTTGCCCGTTACATCATCGATGATCTGAGCCGTGATGTGCTTTGCAGATCGGAATACCGATAAGCGAGGCCTGTCAGCGGTGCCAGAAACCTTCGAACGAATTCGAAGTTTACGACGGATACGGAGTGAATTCTTTTTTGCGACTTTGTTTGCCATGGCACCCTCTTATTCAGCTTATTCAGCATATATCAGCATATACAGCGAGAAAACAGAAGAACTTACTTCTTACCAGCTGCTTTACCCACTTTAGTGACAATAACTTCATTTGCGTAGCGAATTCCTTTGCCATGATATGGCTCAGGTGGACGAACTCCGCGGATTGTTGCGGCGATCTGGCCTACAACTTCTTTTTCAGCGCCAGATACAGAGATTGTCGCGTTGTTGCCTTCGCGTTCGGCGGTGAAGACGATACCCTCAGGCGCGATGATTTCTACTGGGTGACTGAAACCAACCAGAAGAGTTAAGTTACGACCGTTTAGAGCCGCCTTATAACCAACGCCAATGAGCGTCAAATTTTTCTTAAAGCCAGTGGTAACACCGACAACCATGTTGTCAATTAGTGTACGAGTCAAGCCGTGGAAACGAGCGCTGTCTTTTCCCGTAACTTTAGGGGAAACAGTAAGCAAGCCGTCTGTAACCACTGCGTTCATCGTGTTGTGAATATCTCTCGCGACCGTGCCTTTAGGGCCCTTAACAGAGACATTCTGACCAGTTACTGTAACAGTGACGCCTTTTGCGATGATTACAGGTTTTTTTCCAATTCGAGACATTTCATAGCTCCTAAACAATTCACTTAATTCAATCAACGGTCATTTGACCGGCTCTATCTAACTGATCTATCTAAACGGGTAAAACTATCTAACTAGTAAACAGAGCACATAATCTCGCCGCCGACGTTGAGTTGGCGAGCTTCACGATCAGCCATCACACCCTTCGGAGTTGAGAGGATCGAGATGCCCAAGCCATTCTTAACGAATGGAATGGAGTCTACACCTACATATACACGGTGACTCGGAGTGCTAATGCGAGAGATATTGCGAATCGCGCCTTTGCCTTCTTCAGTATACTTAAGTGCGATTTTAATGACGCCTTGCTTGCGGTCACGAATGCACTTGTAGTTTTTGATGAAGCCTTCATCCTTTAGGATGTGGGTCACGGCAATCTTTACCATTGAAGCTGGTATAGAAACCACTTCGTGGTTTGCTTGCTGTGCATTACGGAT
>CANJQY010000164.1 GCA_947476525.1 Oligoflexales bacterium | reverse complement strand
TCGCCTCCTTGACCAGGTTTTGTCGAGTGGATTTCCAAAACTTCCCGTGAGCGCGGACTCTTGGTTTCATGGAGAAGATTTTTGTCGAGGCCTTAATAGCCGAGAAATCCCCTACGTGATTGAAGTCAAATCTAATCGCATGGCTGAAACACACGGTCGCAAAAAAATCGGAAGAAATTTGACGTCGTTTTTTAAAGACAAGATTCGCCAGTTAATCTTGTTTAAAAATCGACCAAAATTCGCCTGCGAGGCAGTGCTCACTTTGCGAGACAGTGACGCACCTGTAAAAATAGTTGCTGTTGCCAATCGACGAGATCTTGACGACGATGTATTTGCTTATTATGCTTCAAACCAGCTGACTTGGGGTGCTGCGAAGATATGGGGTTATTCTAGAGGGCGTTGGGCGATTGAGGTTCAGTTTCGAGAGCTAAAACAATTCTGAGATTGCCCAACTCCGACGTCGGAGCTCAAAACCGGGCCATGAGGGCCGATGTCTGACGCTCTAAATCACTTGGTCCCAAAGCCAAATGCTCAATCACAGATTTTCGGTCGCCTTCTGAACGGTTCTGCGACAGCTTAAATTTCGCATCAATCTCTGTCACTGCAATTTCAAATACAACAATCTCGTTCGGTAGATCCTGACGATCTTTCGCCCCTAGAGACAATTCCCATCTGGGATCGTGTTGCTTCACCAAGCGGCCCATTAGGGCAAAGGCTGAGTCCTGGTCCTGAATAATTCGTGGGGCGCCCGTCATATGCACCACAGCATAGTTCCAAGTCGGCACATTGTCCGGCTGAGGTGCATACCAACGCGGTGACACGTAGGCATGTGGTCCTTGAAATATAACTGTTACCTTTGTATCGGCCTTAAAAGATCGCCACTGCGGATTTGTTCGGGCCATGTGTGCTGACAACAGTCCGTGGGTCCCAAATGTGGAATCATACAAAAAGGGCAGGTGACTTATCACGGGAAGTCCATCAACCACGGCAATCAAAGTTGCAAAATTGTATTGAGTTACAAGATCTTTGAGGAACTCCGGATGATTAGAGTGAAAGTGCCGAGGATTGTACATATTTATCTATTATCCAGGTTAATTGTCCGAGTCTTCACTGGCCGTCACCCATTTTTGGGTCCGCATTAGCATCAATAATCCGGGTATAGCCACGGCTGCACAAAACAAGAAATAGTTTGCCCAACCCATGTTTTTCGCAAGAAAACCACTTGCAGATCCAAAAATTACTCGTGGAACACCCATAAAGCTAGACAAAAGTGCGTACTGTGTAGTCGTAAATTTTTTGTTGCAGAGTCCCGCCATAAAAGCAATAAACGCGGCAGTGCCCATGCCACTAGAAAAATTCTCAAAAAATACAACTCCCGCCAGAATAGGAATAGACGCTCCGGCCATCGCCAGCCATGCAAACCCAAGAGTTGAGACTGCTTACCTTCAACTCAGAAAAGCCCGCGTCGAGTGCTCGGAGTTCGCGTTCTTCAGTTGCTGGAGCTAGAAAGTCGACAGACCCTAATTCCCGCGATTCGATACTCCAAGACGCCTGAAGTGGACGGTCTTATCACCAGTTTTAAGCTGGCAGCATAATAAAGCGGTAGTACAGCCTAAAAACTACAGTGTTTGACCTACAATGAGATGGCTAGTAACTATCACATTTCACACCTGGTAATTTGTTGACTTTGACATAGTGGGCATTATCTTTGTTACTAGGATCGCTCCCATATTGAGCTAAGGCAACTGTACCAAGTAAGTAATTCTTGGAACCCAAATACTTTTTCATCCAGTGATCTGCAGGAACTTTTGAGGCAAAGTCCCGCAGAAAATTAGCTGCGAGTGCTCCGGGATTATCATATTGGTTGAAGGCCATATAGGGACCTTCTCCTTTGAAAAGAACGGTTCCGTTGCCACTGCGAATTTCCACTTCTAATCCAGGAGGAATTGCTATTGAATCAAAAGAATCGTTCACGGCTTGATCAATCTCTTTTTCTCCTTTTTGATATTCATATGGCGCCTCCGACGCTTGGAGGTATACACCACCAGTGATGTCAAATTTTTCAAGGTGCTTCGTTGGACGACCTGAAGATGTTTTTGGAAATTTAGACCCGTATTTGTCTGGGTTACGCGTGTTACGCATAGCGTAGCCAAAATGCGATCCGCTTACAGCAAACAGACATGCCGTTGGATCATTTGTCGAGTCCCCAGTTTCGACTTCTAATTGGTCCAAAGGGTCGACCTTGGGCCCAGGCTCCGCAGCTGCCGTCGCAGCTGATTGCGATTTTTTCCCGCCAGCCACGCTTCTACCTGCAAAATTATTCTGTGAGCAAGCATTCCCAAACACAATTGCGCCAATAAATAGAAAAGTTAATTTTTTCAGCCGTATCATAGAGACTCCTACCAACACCTTCATTATTGCATTCATAAAATTCCCTGAGGTTATGTAATATCATCTAAAATTAATCGTTATGGCTTCGAATTATCGCAGACATCGCCTTTGATTGCAGTCACGTGGAGATGAATTGAGTAAAGGCTCCAAGCGCGGAGTTCATCGCCTGAGACATCATGTTGCCGTTGCTTGACTGTATCGACTGGGCAGCTTGATTGACCGAATACACCATCCGTTCACCCTGCGTGTTGATAGCGCCGATAGTCCGGCTTCCAATGTTTTCCATGGTATCTCTGCTTGCCTGCCCATCGGTGTAAATGGCCTGGATGGAAAAGTGAGATTAGGCAATATGATAACCAAGACATCAGTCCAAATAGATCCCAAGTGACTAACGATGTTTTTATCAGTCACGCGAAAATATTGAATCGATTGGAAAGATTTTGTGAGCAGCTTTTGGCATTGAGTCGACACCTGCGGCATGTACCAAGAGATTGAAGATGTCGCCTGCTGTTCTTGACTAAACCTCACTTAATCTCAATCGTCGTAGATCTCTTTTTCCCACCTCTTGTTGCTTCCACAACGATTCGGTTCGCGTTCCGAATTTCTTGCAGTAACATTATGGCCTGAGAGGCATCAGTCAGAATCTTACCCTGCATTGATTTAATTACGTCACCAATTTGAAATCCGGAAAGACAGAGCACGGAGTTGCGCTGCAAAGTATCGATTTTAAATCCTTCAATTTTTTCAGCCACTAGATTTGCTGAAAGTTTCACTGCCTTTAATTCCTCCGGGAATCTATCAGTAAGCAGCTTGTATCTAAAGGTTGGGGTCATTTTTATCTTATTTTGCTTTCTAACAAATCCTTCAGTTTCAAATTGTTTGGTGGGCTTTTCACATGGATCGACTTTAACTTCGTCTTTTTCGCTTACTTTGACATTCGTCGGCGTTTGCTTCGCCAGTCCTTGCAAGCGACCAAAAAAAGCATTATTTGTTAATTTTACTCCCAACACAATTTTAAGTTGAACAGTCTCAGTTTGACCATACATCCCCCGCATTTCGAAGAAATTTATGTGACCCTTTGAAAGTCCCCCAGCAAACGTTGTGTATGTGTGGATGACGTCCTTTCGGAGAGATTTTTTATGGCTTGCCGTAATCTGCATATGGGTTTCCGGAATCTCACTCAGGGAAAAATCCCATCCCTGCATTTTCATGCTATCTAAGTGATCTAAATGATTGTCAGTCAATTCGTCTCCCACTCTAATAGTCGCTACGTTTTTCTTGTTAAGTTTAAGTGATATCCTGGAACCATCGGTACCAGGAACTGATTCAGAATATTGCTCAAAATCACTCCATCCAGCTTTTATTCTATCGAGGATTTCAGTTTTATTGTTTGTTTCGTAAACAAACTGAAGTGTGGTTTGATCTCCAACCAGAAACCTTTCACAAATATCTAGCAGGTTATCGCTTTTGATTTTGCTAAGGACACCTGACGCATAATCCGATACCAGCGGTTGTCCTGTGGCCGATGTGGCAAACATGACTAATAATGAAATGATGATTGATTTTTTTTTCATTTGCATTCGTTCAGTCTCCCTTGAAAGGTCCGGTTTTGATTTCTAGATAATACTAGAATTCTTCCAAATCTTCTTTGAGTTTCGATTTGAGATCCGTGGTTCAGTTCACTGCGCCACGGTTAGTGATAGGTGGCATAAACCTGCTTTTTTCCGCTTCTGATTTATATACGTAAATACAGTTGGTTACAAGAATGAAAGCCGCCGCCACCGATTAAGTTAATAAGAGGTTAGGATAACGTAGAAAAGTAGCGTCCAACGTGTGTGTTCTGGGAAGTTACCGGAACTATTGAGGGGCTGATGCCGAGGGCAGCGAAATTTCGACCTCATACCTATAACAGGTCCTGAATTGACGCACGGCGGAAAATCTAGCCGGATCAGTTTCGAGGAGTGAGCGGTTTCCCGCGATTTAGAGTTGTCGTGGATCCAGTGCTATCCTGAGACTGGCAGAAGCCACCAAATTCGCGTGCACCTAGAAATGCTCGGACTCCCAATTCTGGGCGACAAGCGTTACGG
>CANJQY010000163.1 GCA_947476525.1 Oligoflexales bacterium | reverse complement strand
TATGTGTATAAGGTCCATCTGCAAATTCTTTTAGAAAGTGGGCTGCAACATTTGAACCACCCCCCATGGAAGAGTGGGATGGAAGTCGGCCCATATTGGTCAAATCAGCTGCGTTGATTTTGTTACCGGCAAGAAAAGGTAAGAACGCGTCCCAAAAGGTAAATGCCTCACCGTACTTGGTGGACGCATCTTCAAGGTTGCGTTTGAATTCTGGCGTCGAGAAGTGGACGGGCGTGTAAAAATTGGAAAATTGACGCAAAGATGCCGTCGTAAGTGTCGCCGCTGTGTACATGTGTGCAGGCTTAAAAGTGTCAGAAATATACGACATAGTATCTGCTAGTATTAGTCGGCCTTCCGCATCGGTATGTTCAATGATTACAGATTTTCCTTTGCGGGAATTAATAATGACGCCAGGCTTCATGGCAAGTGCGTCAATGGAATTCTCACAAGCGGGAATGGCGAGCACGATTGGCTTACTGTACCCCGAGCGAATTAAGGCCATAAAAATCTGGGACATGAGGCCCGCGCCGCCCATGTCATTTTTCATGCAGTTGATAAACGACTCGTGAGGTTTAAGATTGATGCCTCCAGAGTCAAATGTGATTCCTTTGCCGATAAGTGCCAAAGGCGCGAATCCTGGCTGAAGGTTTTTGGTTAAAATATGCAGACGTGACGGTGAGGTTGCCGCCCCTTGCCCGACGGCGAGAAGGAGATTCATTTTTTCGTCTCGTAGAGCGCTTTCGTCCATGGAAATGAACGTACACTGATTTTTTGCTGCAAATGTTTTTAATCGTTCTCCAATTTCAATTGAAGTGAGTGAGTCTGGATTTTCATTAATCCAGCGGCGATATTCTAGTTGGTGTTCAAAGCGGATTTTGTAGTTAGGATCATTTTTGGTTACGTCTTGAGGCTTACAAGCAAAAACGCGGACAGACTCCCATTTAGAGTTTGTGTAAAGGGGGCCAGAAAAAATTGTAATGAGATCCTCAACGCGGACGATATCCTCGGTCGTGCACCCCTCATCGAGGAGAACCACAAGTTTTCGGGAAGCAAATGTTGACTGTAGTGATTTCGCCCAGTCGTGAAAAACCCAACGCCTTTCCAGTGCTGTGGATCCTTGTTGCGTGAAGGTTGGGGCGACCCAAGGACGGTCGCCTTGACCAAAAAATCCAGTGTAAATCGTTAAATAGTGAGCTTTACGTTGTAATGCAGCGAAGGCTTTAGTCGTTAGGGCCGTTAAGGCCGGCGAAGGGCCCGTGCCCGGCGATAAGATTACGGTGAGTTCATCGCAAGAGACGCTAGCTGCGACCTCGTTAAGGGTCAAACACTCAATGGTAAAAGCCTGCATTAAAAATCTCCCGGGTGCGTTCACTCGACGAACGTTTCATATGCGTCGAAACTTGCCTAGATTGTCACCTTTTTGTTGGAGAATTGCAATCAGCAAGCGGTTTTTGAGGTTGCGCACTGGGACCCCGTGTTTCCTTTCGCTCAGGTATAAGATTAGATCAAGTTGAAGAAAAATTGGTATTACTAGATAATTATGATATTAATTTGGCCGAAAGTAGCTTAATTTGTGCGGGCTCTAGCTTTGCCTCGATGAAGCTGGTGAAAAATACATAGTTCATGGTTATTTAGCGCTCAGTTTGCAGAAAAAATTCGGAACAATATGAAATCTGAAGACCGTCAGCCAATTGCAAATCACGATTCTCCAACCTTTGGAGAATTCTTAAGAGTATCAACGGTTGCCTACGTAATAATGTCATTCGTTGGAATTGAAATTTGCTGGTGGTATCACAAAAATGTGTGGGCAAAATTTGGCCCGATTACCTATGATCTAGTGCCGTTGTTAGAGATCATAGGTGCGAGTTTTCTATTTTTACAGATTTGCCAGAAGGCGATGGAATTATTTTCCCCATCTTATTTGGTCTTTAGATCAACGTTGGCGAAATTTTTCGAAGGAGTATCGTGGCGCGGGGCGCTATGGCTTGCATTAGTCTCCGCGTTTGGCGAAGAAATTCTATTTCGAGGTGCACTTCAGCCAATTCTTGGATTATGGTTGACGAGCATAGGCTTTGGATTAGTGCACTTGGATCCTAAGGGGGGTATTTCTGTTTTGACCGCGTGGGCCATGCTTGCGGGGTTACTGTTGGGAGCCATGGTTGACGTAACGGGGAGTTTGTGGCCGGCCATTTTTGTGCATTTTTTAGTAAATTTCGTTGGAATGCTTGGACTTTCAAAAGTAAAGGTTAAATCGACAATTAGCTAATTTATTGTTGGCATACGATAGGTGTCGAATAAGAAAGCAAATCAGCAGGCGAATCATGATTAAGGGCCATCCGCAAGTTTGTCTATTCCGTCCTGAGATTCCTCAAAATACGGGGAATATTGGGCGCCTCGTGGCGGCAACCCAATGTCGATTGCATTTGGTGAGGCCATTCGGATTTTCTGCCCAGGATAAAAACCTTCGACGTGCAGGCTTAGATTATTGGCCTTTTTTGGATTTAGAAATTCACGATGATTTAGAAGCACTATTGGGCCAATTCAACGGATCTTTTGCATTTTTCAGTACAAAAGCGACAAAAATGTACACAACAATGCCAGTGGATACTGATTTGTTGATTTTTGGGCAAGAAACCAAGGGGCTGCCTCCCTGGGTCCTAGAGAGATGGCCTGACAAGGCCTACAAAATACCCATATTTCATCCTGGAGTTAGAAGTCTCAACATCGCAAATGCTGTAAGCATTGTTTTGTATGATCAATTAATGAAGAAAACTCTGTATACTATTCA
This sequence comes from Oligoflexales bacterium, assembly GCA_947476525.1. Taxonomy (GTDB): domain Bacteria; phylum Bdellovibrionota_B; class Oligoflexia; order Oligoflexales; family RGVZ01; genus CAMDKS01. The sequence continues at coordinate 1,739 of CANJQY010000163.1, read as the reverse complement.
AGACGAGACTAAAAAACAGACTAGAGTTGACGGAGGAAAATATGATTGTGGCTCGTGAACCAGACCAACAGTTCTTGGAACAATTTTTGACCCCGTCGCTTTTTACGTCTCGCAGCTACCATATCGATGCGCCGAGCGTAGAGGTCAAGCTCGATCAAAATGAGAGCCCATGGGATTGGCCTGACGAGGTCAAAGATTCGGTGCTGGCCAAATTGAAAGAGAAATCGTGGAATCGATATCCTTCGCCGTTTGGCGATGAGTTGGCGGCCAAAATCGCGACTAAAGTCGGTGTCGATATTAAAAATATTCTACTGGGGCCGGGGTCCAACTATCTGCTTGCCTTGGTGCTGCAAACGTTTAGCAAGAAAATTACAGGCAAAGTAGTGCTAGCACGTCCATCCTTTGCTTTGTACGAAAGCCAATGTCAGTACGAGGGGATTGCCTATGAGGTGTGGCCGCTAAATAGTGATTTAGAATATGATGTTGCGCTACTGCCGGCTCTTCCCAAAGGCAGTATGGTTGTGTTTGCCTCGCCCAATAATCCAGTAGGAAACGTCCTAAGTCGCTCAGTGTTGAAAACTCTGCTTTCGACCCATCCCGAAGTGTTGTTTGTGGGTGACGAGGCGTATTGTGAGTTTTCGGACGAGCCGTATACTGAGTTGTTGAAAGAGCATTCAAACTTATTGTTAGTAAGGACATTTAGCAAGACCCTCGGAGCTGCGGGAGTGCGCTTAGGCTATGTGCTCGGTGGTGCCAATATGATCGAATTACTACGCAAGCCGCGAGTTCCCTTCTTGATTAATTTATTTACTTTGGTGGCGGCGGAAGAAGTGATGAGTAGTGCGTCGATGTCGAAGATATTCGAGGACATTATCGCCAACGCGGTGAGTGAACGAACTCGCGTCGCAGCCTCCCTCAACGCACAGGCCGCTCGGTTGAACTTTACGGTCAAATCGAGCCAGGCTAATTTCTTATTGGTAAGGTGGCCTAGTAGCGAGCAATCAAAAGTGGCCTATGACTATTTAATTCGCTCCGGAATTTTGGTTCGCAATGTGTCTGGAGCACAAAATTTAGAGGGTTGCCTTAGAATTTCCATTGGTACAACTCCCGAAAATGACCGGCTGATAGCCTCATTTTTGTCGATGTAGCCAGTACTGAAGCCTTAATTTTGATTAAATATTTTCGCACGTTGACCGATTATGTAGTTGAATCTTAAGCGGAGGAATTACAAATGGCTGACGAACCGATTGACTACGGCAAAATTTTTAATATTAAGACTCCGGAAAAACTGAATACGGAAGATCCTGTCTTGATAATTGAGGACCAACAGGACCTGCGCCTGATCATTGCCCACCAGTTGCAAAAACTGCAATTTAATAAAGTCAAGCAAGCGGCAAATGGTTATGAGGCGCTTGAAATGATGAAAGAGTTGACAGGCATTAGCGCTATTGTCTGCGATATGGAAATGCCAATTATGGGCGGACTTGAGCTGCTTGGTGAGTTGCGCGAGCGTACTGACCTGGACAGGCCGCCATTTTGTTTGAGCATGGACCGGGTAAGTAAAGAGAAACTGATGCTGGCCGTAGAAAACGGTGTCGACGAAATATTGGTGAAGCCGTTTACACTCGGCGACATTTATCCTAAAGTTCATATGAGTTGGAAGAAATATCACAACCCTAGAAATCCAGAAAAAGTTTATGAACTGGCAAAAGTAGCGTTGCGCGACAAGAAGTATGATG
>CANJQY010000162.1 GCA_947476525.1 Oligoflexales bacterium | reverse complement strand
TTCCTTTGGGGCCGTGCAGGAAATAATACCACTAATTAAGAAAATCTGAAGATATATCTAAATCTTGTGTTTGAGAAGAAAGGTGGCGTAACCTTCATCAGCCGAAGACAGTAACCAAAAATTCAATTAAATTAGGAAACTGACCTAAGCAAATGTTATAATTGGAATTCGATAATTTTTCAGCCAAGATTGCTGCCACTTCAAACGGCAAGAATGGAAAATAACCATGAATTTGTCTTCGTTAATTGGTGACTTGGCAAGTATTCTTGGTGTTGCCGCAGTCGTTACATTTATCTTTCGTCGGATCAAACAGCCCGTAGTTTTGGGTTACATCCTGGCCGGACTGATTGTTGGCCCGCACACACCTCCCATTTTTTCGGTACACGACACTCAAGGTGTCAAAATTTGGGCCGAACTCGGTGTGATTTTTTTAATGTTTGCATTAGGACTCGAGTTTAGCTTTCGTAGACTTGCCCGTGTTGGGACCTCGGCTGGGCTGACGGCAGGATTTGAACTGACATTCATGTTAATTGCTGGATTTGTGACTGCAAAAATGTTGCAGTTACCAAGTAAAGATATGATTTTTTTAAGCTGTATGATGGCGATATCTTCGACCACGATTATCATCAAAACATTTGAAGAACGATCTCTGAAGTCCAAAAAATTTGCCGAAATTGTATTTGGCATACTGATAGTGGAGGATCTCGCTGCAATATTGATACTGGTTGGGTTGACTAACCTCGCTACCACGTCTGAAATTGGTGCGTTTGAGTTATTTTTGGCGGGCGGCCGGTTGCTCGTAGCAGTTGGTGTTTGGTTTGTTGTCGGGATGTTTCTTGTCCCGAGGTTCATTCGTTCCGTCGCTACCCACGGAAATGACGAGATGCTTACGGTCGTGGCTCTGGGACTTTGTTTGGCGATGGTTAGCCTAGCAGCATATTTTCATTATTCAGTCGCTCTTGGTGCATTTGTCATGGGATCGATTTTGGCAGAAAGTTCCGAATCAAAGCGAATTTCGCATCTGGTGCAACCGTTTAAAGATATTTTTGGCGCAGTATTTTTTGTATCGGTAGGAATGCTTTTAGATCCAGTTTCGATTTCTCAAAATTATATTCCAATTGCTATTATTTCCCTTGTCGTTATTTTTGGAAAGCTTGTAGCAGTCGCTATAGGTGCCCTCTTAACAGGGCAATCCATTAAGACTTCTGTTCAAACGGGCTTTAGTATGGGTCAAATCGGAGAGTTTTCGTTTATCATCGCATCTTTAGGGCTAAGTTATAACGTGATCTCCGAGGCCCTCTATCCAATTGTTGTTGCGACGTCTTTGATCACCACTTTCACTACGCCTTTTCTCGTCAAGCACTCCCATACGTGTGCAGTATACCTAGAAAGTCGCCTACCACCCTCAATAATGAAAATTCTGCAGGGATATGGGGCTTGGACTCAGCGCCTCAACATCAAGAGTGAACGCAGAAAGGTATTTAAACAAGGCCTCATCAAGTGGATTGTCAATGCCTTTTTGGTGATTACCATTTTTGTTGTGTCTGACAAAAAAGTGACCCCACTCTTAAGTCAGCGGTTCTCAAATGATGATGTTTCCATTGCAACAGCATGGCTCCTAGCGATGGTGTTTTCAGCCCCAAGTGTTTGGGCGATGTTGACCTCCTTTCGTGATTTGGAGGCCACGCACGCAGGCCGAAGAGGGCGACCTCGTGGAGGTGTTAGAATTGCAAGCATATTTGCAGCTTTTCTTTTGCTAGGGCTGCTTAGCGCAGAATTTTATCCCACGGAAATCGCCTTTACCGTGACCGGAGTGCTTTGCGCAATAGGTTTATTTGTATTTAAGAGACGACTTGAGGGCTACTACCAGTGGATGGAACGGCAATTTCACAGCGGATTTCAGGGCGATATAAGCGGCAGATTCAGTAGTGCTAAATTTGAGCAGCTAGTCGTGTGGGATGCTCGTCTATCTGAAGTCGTCGCCGGACCTAGGTCCTTCATCGTAGGAAAGTCACTTGCTGATTTGAAGTTGCGCGAAAAGTTTGGAATTAATATTGTGGTGATTTTAAGAGAACTTCAAACCATCATAAGTCCATACCCGACTGAAGTTTTGTTTCCCAATGACCGTATGCTGTGTTTTGGTGCTGAATCTGAAGTGGAGCGGTTTCGTAGCGAAGTAGATAAATTGAGCCCAGATCGACTTGGAATAGACCGGCCTCAGTCTTATGGTTTGCGCCGAGTATTAATTACTCCAGGGTCTGCATTAAAAGATTTGTCTATTAGGACGGCTGGTATTAGAGAGAAATTTTCGTGCACTGTAGTAGGCATTCAACGTGAAGGAACAAAGATTGTGAATCCACATTCCGACTTAAACATATTTGCAAATGATGTTCTTTGGGTGGTAGGAGAAGACGAGAACTTGCAGAAATTTATTGATCAGGTCGGGTAATAACGTTTCCAAACGATGTGCGACTTAGTGCCATACCTGGATTCGATGCTCAGCTCGCTGCAAAGCAGGTTGGACTCGAATTTTTGACTGGGTTCATTATTGAGAAGTCACTTGCTATAGATAACATTTTTGTATTCGTGGTCGTATTCTCATATTTCGCGGTCCCCGCCATTTACCAGCACCGCATTTTGTTTTTTGGAATTATCGGAGCGTTGATATTGCGGGCGATTTTCATAGCACTTGGCGCATCGCTTCTTCAGTATCACTGGGTTGTGCTCGTTGCGGGTGGCTTTCTGGTACTTACTGGCGTGAAAATTCTAGTTGCCCCTGAAAAGGTGCCTGATCCTGGCTCAAACCCGCTGATTATACTGGTGAAGAAGTTTTTTCCAGTTACACCAGAAATTCATGGGCAGAGCTTTTTTGTTCGCAAGAATGGCGTTTTATATGCCACGCCGCTTTTCCTGGCGCTGGTGTTTATTGAGTTTTCCGACATCATATTTGCAATCGACTCAGTTCCAGCAATTTTCGCCATTACTAAAGAGCCGTTGATTGTGTTTACGTCGAATATCTTTGCGATTCTTGGTTTGCGATCACTTTACTTCCTCCTGGCGGGCGTCGTCGACAAGTTCCGCTTCTTAAAATACGGCTTAGGCCTGATCTTAATTTTCGTCGGACTTAAAATGACTTGGCTCAATGAAGCTTTCGGTGGGAAGTTCCCGGTTTTATGGTCTCTGGGAATTATCGGCATTATTCTTATAGGAGCCATTGTTACATCTCTCGTTGTTAAGCCGAGGTTGAAGTTAAAACCTACCTCCGAAAAGTAGGGTGGCTGATGTGCTATCGTCAATATCACCCATCGCGAATGACCAATTCGTTCAAGGCGTTTACACGCCTACTTGTTAGCAGCCGCCTAAAAACTACCGCTCTTCAATCGCACTAAACAAGCGCTGCTGTTCGAGGTTGGTCAAAAGTTCGAGTCCGATGGCGGCTTCACTACGAGTAAATGAATTTTGCTTTTCGACACCTCGCATCATCATGCATAAGTGTTGTCCAGCTATTCTTACGACGATGGCCCGAGGCTTGACGAGTGCAAACAAAGCGTCGGCAATATTTTGCGTCATTCGTTCTTGGACCTGCAAACGACGAGCAAATAGGTCGATCACCCGCGGAATTTTGCTTAGACCTATGATTTTTTCGGAGGGGTAGTAGGCCACGCTAACGTTTCCCCAAAATGGGAGCATATGATGCTCACAAAGGCTATAAAATTCTGCTTTATTGACGCTGACTAAGCCTCGACCTTCGGCAGGAAATAGACCGTCACCAACAATTTTTTCTGGTGTGGATTCGTAGCCTGAAAGCAGAAAATTCATGGCCTTCGAAAATCTTTCCGGTGTTTTGAGTAGACCCTGGCGGCTTGAATTTTCGGTTTTAGCGGCGGATATGATCAATTGCCCCGCGATTTGAAGGCGAGTGGCGGGATCTACGCCATTAAAGACTTGGGGAAGTTGGCTGTCTTCTGCGGGTGAACGATTCGGCGAGGGATTATTATAGTTTTCTTGTGTAGACATTAGTGGAGTTGCTCCTTTTCGGTGTGGTTTGGAGGGAGTATGTCTTCGTTTTGTGCGTTGGAATCTGATGATGCATGGCGAAACTTGTCGCAAATAAAATTGGCTAAAGATTGGTAGGGAAGTGCCGCCCGACTGTCACTTAGGACGATAGGAGTGCCCGAGTCACTGAGCTCACGGATTTCTTTCGCCAAGGGAATGCGTGTCAGCAGGCTTAGTTTTCGCGAGAGGAGGAATTCTTCAAAGGCCTCGTGGCCAAAAATATGCTCTTTGTGGCCGCAGGAAGTGCAGGTGTAGTGAGCCATATTTTCGACAACCCCCAAAATGGGGACTTCCAGGCGCTCAAAAAGTGAAACCGCCTTGTGGGCATCTATCAGAGCCACGTCCTGCGGCGTGGTGACAATGATCGCACCTGCGACCGGTAGCCGCTCTGCGAGAGTTAGCTGCACGTCACCAGTTCCAGGTGGTAAGTCCAATATTAAAACGTCTAAGTCACCCCATTTTACGTCATAACATAATTGCTCGATGGCTTTGGCAACCATCGGCCCGCGCCAAAGTACGGGCGTCTTTACGTCACTAAGAAAGCCAAAGCTTAC
>CANJQY010000161.1 GCA_947476525.1 Oligoflexales bacterium | reverse complement strand
GGAAATCGCAAAGCCAAAGGATCTCTGGATTTAAAATGCGTGTTCATGGGAGCAGCCGTATCAGTACTCGTTGGCCAATCGTCACTAAGAAAGTACTACGATCGCCTGCGAACCAAAGGAGAATCTGATCGCGACGCCCGCAAGGCCATTGCGCGAAAGATAGCGTGTACTACCGCTGTATTTTGCTGCCAACTTAAAACTGGCGATTAGACCGTGTAAAACCATCCTCTGGTCCTTTGATGATAAATTGTACATCTTGCCAGCGGCCAATATCGCCATAACACATTGAAATTATAATATAAAAATAAATATATGTCAAATTTCTCACCGTGAAATTGGCCTTTTAGTAGCGATTCAGGAGATAATATAAGAACGTAAATATAGTGACTTGGCGACTGACTTGCGACTGACTTGGCGACAATATAAATGACAAAAAATGGAGAGTGTTTATGTCACGAGAAACCAATTTAAAATCGATGTTTTATACGGCCTACGATGCTTCAATGATCGCAAGTTTTCTTGCAAGAGTTGCGACGAAGCGGGAGCAAGAGCGGCGCGCAATGAGTGAATTTTTAGGAGAAGGCACGCATTTTCAGAGCTTTCAAATGGCGGCGACCCCAATTTCCTTGGCGGTAAATGTCGCTAAAAACACGTTTACACAAAAAGGTGATGCGGCCATCGGACGTTGGAAGGCCGCCATTGAACTTGCACGTTCCCTTGAAAATGCAGAATTAATACCACCCATGGCCGTGATTTTTGGAAGCGGCTTGACGGCGATAGTCATGCCGAAAGGAAATAACCTTTCACGAGCGGCAGAAAAAACTGTGCCGGCATCGTTGCATGATGTGGCAAAAGCATTGGGTCAGGCCGGCCTTATCTTAGACGACTATCCTCAGGTGCGAGAACTACTCGGGCAGCCATTTATTATTGACTGGTCGGATCTCAGTTTTCTGCGAGATAGTTCTGCAAAATCGGAAAGCACGCGTTCGACAAGTTCATCACTTCTCGGCATCAATTAATTTTTGAAAACCAGTGAGCGTCGCATTTATATTGGCCTTAACAATTTGATCCGTTATGGACGACGGAATGAGTCCCTTATACTTTACGTCTAAACTATAAATCGCGGAGGTTTTGGTTTTGCCGGCAGCCGTTAGGGACCAGCTTCCGTCGTTTTGCTTCATGATATTGCTTTCGACCAGTCTCCACCAAATTTTACCCGGGGCTTCTTCGTGCATTTCTATGGTGTAGTAAAAAGTCTTTATGACATGTATGTCCGTCCTCACCAGGCACTTCGCTGTGCTGCCTTGGGGAGCCGGTAAAACCGTGCTCGCTGTGACCCCGGGCAGAAATTCGCTGTAGCGCTCGTACTTGCCAAGGGCCGAAAACACGTTTTTAATACTTCCCTTAAATGTATGATTGGTTTGAAATATAGCCATAAAAACTCCAATTCTATTAAACTAATAATCAATGAGCGGCCACGAGTTGTGCTAATTATGATCACATGCTTTGCTATTTCCGCACAGCCAACCGGCACAAGACAAATTTGTAACAATCCGGCATTCATAGCAGGGACTTATTAGTAATAATTGTATAAACTATTAACGGAGAAGTATATGGTCAATCTCCTAAATTGAACTGTTGCTGTAAGGTGGAAATGAAATGGAAAATGACGCTGGAAATTCTTCAGGAAGTGCTGCTGGAAACGACTCTGGAAACGATTCACTAATGAGAGATTTGGTCGAGTTTGTCGCCAAAGCATTGGTCGATGATGTGGAAAAAATTGAGATCTCGGTGATTGTTGGCCGGGAAACAAACATGATTGAATTGAAAGTTGCGAAAGAAGACATTGGTAAAGTCATTGGCCGCGGAGGCCGCACGGCTGAAGCGATGCGGACTCTCCTCAACTGCGCTGCCGCGAAAACTAATAAACGCTACACCCTTCATATTCTGGACGAGTGATATTATGCGCGATGCTGCCAGTGCCGTATTGATTGCGGCGGTGGAAGGCTTGGAGTTAACCCCGGACGAGGAAAGATTCTTTCGAGAAGAGTCACCAGCCGGGGTTACACTTTTCAGGCGCAATATTCCACAAGATCATTACTCACAAGTTGGACGTCTTAATCAGTCGCTCCAAAATCTGCGTCACGGCGACGAGCCCCCGATGGTGATCGCCATTGATCAAGAGGGAGGCCGTGTGTCGCGGATTGCTGCGCCATTTCCCAACCTTGGACCAGCCATGACAATTGCGGATGGCTGCACCAATTCGTCAGCTCTTAAAATCTTGAATCAATATGGCCATGATGTGGGACAAGAGCTCCGTCAACTAGGCATTAACGTCAATTTCGCCCCGGTGCTTGATGTGCTTTCTGAACCCACCAACACAGCCATCGGCGACCGGTGCTTCGGCGTGACTGCCGATCAAGTGACGGTGCGTGCGCAAGCTTTCTTAGAAGGATTACAGTCTGAAAAAGTACTGGGATGCCTGAAGCATTTTCCTGGACAAGGTAACGCGTGTGTGGACACACACCACACGACTGCCATGATTGAGGCCAGCCTCCAAACATTGATCACCAGAGAAATGGCACCATTTAGGGACCTCGTCCAGAAGTGTCCCATGGTGATGATCTCCCACTCGATTTTTCCGGTGCTCTGCGACACCGAGGCCAGTCGTTCGCGAACTATAATTATGGATTGGTTACGAATGCGTTTTGGTTTTGACGGAGTTGTCGTAAGTGATGATATGAACATGGGCGCTCTGCCCCAAGAAATGAAGGCTTGGAAGGCCGCCCTTATTGACGCCGTTCGGGCAGGGTGTGACGCACTACTTGTTTGTCGCGGATTAGACCGGTGTCACGAAGCCTTGGACGCCTTGCGAAGTGAAGCGAAACGAAACCACGCCTTTGCCGTGAGGCTTGATGACGCTGCAAAACGCGTGACAAAAATGCGAAGATCCCTTGTCTAGTATGGTCTTAGACTGAAGTGACTTGCTGATTACGCCAGCTCAACAGGCTTGCCGGATTCCGGCTCCCCAGTCCTGTGGACGCGAGCCCGTTCGATGCGGTGGCGACTTACCTGTGACACTTCACAGGTTAACGGGCCCATTTTGATGCTTTGCCCCACCATTGGAAGGTCTCCAATAACTTGAATCATATAGCCAGCTAAAGTCTCAGAATCCTGCTGGCTTTCTGCATGAATTTGTTCGGGCTCTAGGTCAAAAAAATCGAGAAACTCATCAAGGTTCATGAGACCTAAGACATCGAAAATGCCGGGACTCACTTCCGTTACTTTCGCCAACTCTTCGTCGTGCTCATCCTCGATTTCACCGACGATCTCTTCGAGCATGTCTTCAAGAGTTATGATGCCGGCGGTGCCCCCGTATTCATCGATCACAATCGACATGTGGCTCTTGTTTCTTTTTAGGTCCTTAAAAACATCCATGATGAGCTTTGACTCTGGCACCTGATGTGCTTTGCGCATTAGGTGATGAATTCGCATGGTCGCCAATTTCTCGGGAGACCCAGCAAACTGCAGCAGGTCTTTCGCAAATAGAATTCCTACCACATGGTCAATGCGTTCATCGTAAATAGGAATTCTCGAGTGGCCGCTTTCATAGGCTATCTTCACCGCCTCTTTTAGCGGTGTCTTAAGCTCAAGGGCAGTCATATCTGTGCGTGGGGTCATAATTTCTCTGACCTTGATTTCGTCAAATTCAAAAACACCAGAAATCATGTCTTGTTTTGTCGACTCAAACACACCGGCTTTTTCACCAACATTCACTAGGAATTCGAGCTCTTCTTCAGTTATTTGCGGGCCAGGCAGGTGTTTGCCACCGCCAAAACTCCTAATGATAATTGCGGCAATGTAGCTTAGACCCATCACTAAGGGAAAGGTTAAGCGGTAACAAAAATGAATAAACTTCATTGCGGGTAGGGCCAATGTATCAGTATATATCTTACCCAAACTCTTGGGAACGATCTCCGCGGCAATCAACAAAACAAACGTCGTAAATCCCGTGGCGATGGCAAGCCCGCTATTGGCAAAATGACGGTCTGCGTAATCAGTTGCAATAACGGAGGCAAATACGTTGACTGCAGTGTTAAACATGAGGACTGTCGTCAGAACTCTACTTGGATGATTTAGCCAAAGGTGCAGCACTTTAACTGCATCACCTCGGGTGTCCAAGATGTGCTTCGCTTTCAGTGTGCCTAAACATGTGATCGCCGTCTCTGATCCAGAAAATAATGCGGACGTTGCGCCGCAGGCTATGAAGCCCAATATTTCCGCCGCGTCGATGGAGATGGTAGGGTCCATTATCCGGCGAGACCTCGTTTTTTAGGTGCTGCTTTTTTGGCAGTAGCGACCATATTTTTCGCAGGAATGGCCTTCTTTTTCGCAGTTGCGGTCTTATTTTTTTCGACAGGTTTAATGCACCCGTCCCAGGCTGGTTTTTTTGTTTTGCTACCGCGAAAAATTCTCATGAGTTTTTTTTGTTCGTCAAACATCCTCTTCCTTTCGGCTGCCTTTTTGTGGTCATGTCCCACTAAGTGCAAAACACCATGCACAATTAAAAAACAAATTTCTTTGTCCAATGGATGCTTTGATAGTTTAGCATTCGCCGCGGCATC
>CANJQY010000160.1 GCA_947476525.1 Oligoflexales bacterium | reverse complement strand
GCCAGGTGACAACTGGGCCAACCGGCCAGGACCCAACAAGACTACCCGACGTGTTTACTCCAAACAAAAATCCTCAAGGCGTGTTTATCATTAATTCTAAAGAAACTGCGCGTTCAAAAACGTACACGGGACGTATTCTCGATAAGAACAACAAAATTATTAAAGCATTCACTTGTGATGGAAATAAATTGCCATGCACCGATCAAGGAGTTCTAATTGGCGATGGAAGTCCGATAACGGTGTCCCTTGCAGGTATATGGGCTCCTGAAGCTCTTTTGAAAGACACATCGACAAAAATCATGCTAAGGCCAGGGTGCCCAGTAGATCCAAACCTACTGTGCTATGCTGCGGGGAATTTGTCAAAGCCTGGCAATATGCAACCAGCACAACAGAAAGCCTGTCTTACATTGTTGGAACGAGGCGCTCAGACCTTGAACGTTTTTCATTTTGGACATAACGCTCCAGACGCTTCCAGCAGCGCCACAATTGACCCGAAGACCGAGTGCGTAGTCAAAAGAATCTCGCTTGACAGTTCGGTACCGCAGCTTATCAATCGCGGCAGCAACGGCTGTGCTTTAGCGATGGTCAAAACCAAAGATAACAGGTCAGCGAAGCATCTCATTTTTAAAATATCAGATATGCCCACAGACCTTGAGGCCAAATTGGCTAGCATTCAATGTGCTGACTAGGGTATCCAATTCTTGAAATTTTTGTTACGCTAAACCCTCCACAATTCTGGAGGGTTTTTTATGGCGTTTAAAGATATCCTACAACATCTCGTGCAACGCAACTCAGGTTACCTGGAGTTGCGTTGGCACAAAAGAATTAGTAATTCATTTCTTGCCACCAAAGGGCGCGTTGACATTGCCAATCACTCGGTGACCGAAGGCGTCGGAGTTCGCGCATTAATTGACGGCGCGTGGGGCTTTGCCGCAACCTCAGATGTTAGCGAGGCGGCGATTAAACGCGCCATTGAACAGGCCAACGCCAACGCGTCCCTACTGGCTAAGGCTAGAGGGTTTCGGCATGTAGAGCTGCGCAAAGGCAAGCTTTCGACCCAAGATTTTATCGGTGAAGGCTTTGCCGAGCTTCAAGGCATGTCAATAGCGGATAAACTTGGCAAGGTGATTGAGCTGGAAAGAAATTTGGCGACGTCTTCCCCTCGCATCCACACGGCCAGGGCTAGATATACAGAATACCTGGAGGAAAAGGCGATTGTAACGTCCGACGGCGCCCGCTGCTCGATGAAAATTGCGCAGCCTGAGGTGTCCCTTTCAGCGATTGCCGAAAAGGACGGGCAGCGAGCCACGGGCGGCCGCGGCGCAGGTGTCAGTGGTGGTTGGTCTTGCCTTTTTCGCCATCCGACCCTTGGCAACGTCATCGACGATATCGCCAAAACAACCATCGACCTATTGGATGCAAAGTACCCAGAGGGCGGCCGTAAAAAATGCATTCTTGCTCCAGCCGTCGTAGGCCTTTTGTGCCACGAAGCTATCGGACATACGGTGGAAGCCGATTTTGTGAAAGCTGGAAGTATCGCGGCCGGAAAAATTGGCGAGGACGTCGCAAGCCCGCTAGTCACCATGGCAGATACCGGCAACGAATCCATTGCTGGGTATGCTGTGGGAAATCTACCTTTCGACGATGAAGGTGTTGAGACTGAAAATACGATTATCATCAAAGACGGTAAGCTTGCAAGCTACCTCCATAATCGTGAGAGTGCAGCCGAATTTGGCGTTAATCCGACGGGTAATGCTCGTGCCTGGCTTTTTTCCGACGAACCGCTGATCCGCATGCGTAACACCTATATTGTCCCAGGCAAATCAAAGTTGGTCGACATGATTTCAGAAATTGACGACGGCTATTTGATCGAAGGAGCCGGCAGCGGGCAAGCCGACAGTAACGGGGAATTCATGTTTGGTTGCTCGCATGTTTGGGAAATAAAAAAAGGCAAAAAAGTTAACATGCTTCGAGAAGCCACGTTATCAGGCATCGCTTTTGATGTCTTAAAGACTGTCGACGCGGTTAGCTCAGAGTTTCAGTGGGATCTCGGAACTGGTCATTGCGGTAAGGGGCAGCCTGCAAAAGTTGACGCGGGCGGTCCATACATTCGTTGCGAAATTAACATCGGAGGGCGTCAATCATGAGCCAAACACGCGACACGATAACACTACTATCCCAAAAACTAGACGCCGCCGCACGCAGCACACTGGCATACGCCAAAAAGCAAGGGGCCGACCGCGCAAAGGTATCGGCAAGTTGCTCCATTGAAAAGCGCCTTGTGGTCGAAAACAAAGAATTCACACTTGCCAACACCCTGGAATCCCAAAAAGTGGGGCTTGGCGTGCATAAGGACCAGAAAAAAGGCTCGGCGTCGATCAACAATGCGGACGAGCGAGGGTTACAACAAAGTGTTGACGATGCACTGGCCTTAGCAAAATTTTCGGTTGCCGATGAATTTCTTGTGATGCCAAATGCAAGTGAAGCACCCAAGGCAAAAATTTTACCGTTTATGTGGACAGACCGCGTGACAGAAATATCCCTTGGAGAAATTCAAGAATTTACCCAAGCTATGTTAGGCCGTTTAACAAAAGACAAACGCGTTGCGATCGACCGCCTTGAAGTTAGTACGTCGTGCATGTGGCACGGTCTCTACAATTCTCTCGGCATGCATCAGACCGAGTCACAGACTTCATTGAGCTGGAGCTTCATGGGCATGGCTGTCGACGGCAAGGAAGTCAGCGGTTTTGATTATGAGGGCCGAAGCGTCTACAGCTGGGACTTGGCTCTGGATATAGCGGTTAAGCAATGTGATGAATTCTCAGAGAAAATCGTAAAAAATCTTCGCCCTGGAAAGGGTCCTAGCTATAAAGGACCAGTGCTTTTGTCGCCACGAGCCGTGGAAGAAATTCTTCTCGGCACAATTCTCTATCACGCCTCGGGCGGCAGCGTCATGGATGGTAAGAGTCAATGGGGTGACAAGGTAGGAGAGCAGGTCGTCTCAAAATTAATTCACATTTCAGATGATCCGCATAATTCGAGATTTTCTGGTGCCACGTCTTTCGACGGCGACGGCCTACCGACCGCACCTCGTATCCTAGTAAAAAATGGGGTACTTATTTCCCACCTACACGACTGCTATACGGCGAAACACTGCAAAACAACGTCCACGGCCACTTCTGGCGGCCCATTTTCGTTAGTCTGTGCTCCCGGCACGACGGACCTGCTAAAAATGATGAATGCTCGCAATGAATTATTGGTTGTCGACCGTTTTTCCGGAAACATCGACCCGATCAAAGGTGATTTTTCTGGCGTGGCAAAATCAAGTCGCCTGTACAAAAATGGCCTTGATCACGGAGGCGTCGCGGAAACGATGATCGCCGGAAATTTATTTGACACACTCAAAAACATCCTGAGCGTGTCGACGGTCTCGGAAGACATTTCTGGCGCGATGCAGATGCCGTGGATGCTGGTGGACGGCGTCAGTGTTTCTGGGAGCTAGGGCAAGTCACTTTTTTAAATTTCCCCTTCTACCTTTTGGAGACCTACCATGACCAGCGGCAACTCAAAAAATGCACTCAGTAAACGAGAAGAACCCCATCTCAAGTCTAGCCACGATAAAAAAAACAAGGTTCTTATCGTCGGCATTGGCAATATGGGGAGCTCCCTGGCGCGCGGACTGCTAAAATCTGAGTTAAGCAAATTTATGAATCTGCAGCTATTTGATCACAAGCCTGAAGCCTTGGAGGCCTTCTCTAAAATACAGCACATTGAATTGCTGACCACCCTGACCCCTGCCGTGGCTGCCCGTGCCAGCGTCATTATTTTGTGTACAAAGCCACAAGATCTGGCTACGGTCGCAGGATTAATCGGTGGCAAGATCGACCACAAAGCCCTAGTGATTTCAATTCTTGCCGCGATCACCACGAGTGACATCGCTGAAGGATTTAGATTCAAAGGCGCAATTGTTAGGGCCATGCCTAATATCGCTGCCACCATCAGCGAAGCCGCTACGGCACTATGCAAAAACAAAGTTTGCGACGATAACCACGCTGCACTCGCCCACCGGATTTTTACCTCGGTCGGCTCAGCCAGCTGGACAAAAGAAAGCCTGATGGATGCCGTCACAGGCCTTTCGGGCTCTGGTCCTGCTTACATTTATATGGTCATAGAGGCGTTAACCGATGGCGGAGTCAAAATGGGCTTACCACGCCCTCTAGCCATGGAGCTGGCCACGCAAACAGTCCTAGGGAGTGCCATGCTCGTCCAAAGCTCCGGGCTACACCCCGCGATCTTGCGTGATCAGGTCACCACACCAGGTGGCACGACTATTTCTGCCATTCACGAGCTAGAGGAGAGGGGCCTTCGAGCCATGCTCATCAGCGCCGTCGAGACCGCCACTGAAAAGTCAAAGTCCTTAAGATAGAGTTCATTATCATTTGCCGACCTTTTATCTATGGAGACAATATGCAGCACATTCATAAACCTTTTATTTCCGAACACTACACCGAGGAGAATTCCCATGAGGACTGGGCCCAGAGAAAATTCTGGAATTTTTGATGACGCGGAAATAAAAGGTTTATGAATGTGCTGCATGCTGTTTCCTTAGATGAAAGGTCGGCAAATGATAATGAACTCT
>CANJQY010000159.1 GCA_947476525.1 Oligoflexales bacterium | reverse complement strand
CGTTTCTCCATGGATGGTTGACCGCGGCCTTAATTCAGAAGACAGAATTAGACATATTTTGACAAGGGAGGTTTCACAGTTCATTGAAGAAGAGGTTGCCGCTGAGGCTGTAAAGCCGAATGCTCCGGCCATACCAGGTCTTAGTTTAGAAGATCCCCTCTTGTTGCGCCTCGCTGCAACGGTTTGCAAAAGTAAGGGGCAGTACGGAGCCGGCTGGGACGAATGGCGAGCGGGTCTAGTTGTTGATGTTAATTTGTATTTTGATGGACTAGTGGCACAGTGTGGTGGCAAAGCAGCAAAGGCACTCGAACTATTGTCCGACGTCGCACCAAGGCTCGCATCGTCCACAACCCTCATGCCGTTAGCGCTGGAAGCCTACTCTAGGATGATAAAGATGCGTCGAGATCAAGGAGAAAGAGATTCTGTAGCCCCGCTCTATTTAAATTTTATGAAGCTGTGGGAGGATCCTAGCCTCACCGAGAAGAGACTTGGAATGACTCGCTCAGAGTTTGAACAACGGCGCATTGACGATACGTTATGGGCGGTTAGAGCCCGATCCGTCATTGGTGACGGCGTCACGGCGAAAATTTATGCGGAGGATGTACTAGGGTATTTGGTGGCCGCTTTGGCAAAGTCCTATTCTTTAACCACAGAACAAAAAAATATCTTTGCCGGCCAAATGGCCGAAACCTATCATCAACTTTCTTTTCGAGTTGCAGTCGATGCGCGTGATTGGGACGAAGCGTTTAGAATTGCGGGAATTGGCCTCGAGCAACCGGTCATTCCAGCGGAATGGCAAAATCGACTTCGATGGAGCCAAGGAGTATACCGATATTTGGCCGGTGAGTATGATCAGGCACGCCGCATTTGGGAGGAGCTTCTTACTGGCACGCAAGATGAGCGAATGAAGCCGCAGCTGCTGTTTTGGTTGCTGCAAGCGCAAACAAAACTCGGTAACACCACTGAAGCCTCAGTTTTTCGTAAGTTCTTGGCCGTCGATTATCCACTAAGTTTCTACACTGTAGTTGGCTTGCGGCAAATGTCGGAAGGTCAGAATTATGATGCGCTGTCGCCCTTTAAAGACGTTAATGCGCTTAGAAAAAGCCTGGAAAACTGGCAGAAAATGGACCTCGAAGATTTGAGAATGGATCCGGTCAGAGGTCCGCTGCTACGTCGCGCTGAAATTTTCACATCATTAGGCCTGGTGCAATTTTCCGGGTTTGCAATTGATGACCTGCAAAAATCAATAGATATCAGCAGTGGAGACGAACGGCAGCTGCAATGGACGCTGTACATTTCGCGGTTATACGCCGCCTCGCAAAACTGGCTCAGTACAATCTCATTGACCACAAAACTAACGAAAGATCCAGATTTCTGGAAGAAAAAACCGGAGCAGATATTGGTTTATTTCCCGCGACCATATTTATCAAGCTACCAAGAAATTGGGGCGCAACAAGGCGTGGATCCAAATATTCTGTTAGGAATTTCGCGGCAAGAATCAAGTTTTAAGGCGGACATCAAGAGTGGCGCAAATGCATGGGGCCTCATGCAATTGACCCCCCCGACAGCACGCCGATTACTGCCAGCCGCTGGTTTTTCAGATCCAGCATCCATTAAAATTCCCGAGGCACTTATTCGTCCTGAGGTAAATATTCGCTTTGGCGCAGCGTTTGTTCGAGAATTGGACGCTCGGTTTTTATCTAATCGCAGTCAAATGTTTGCGGCCTATAATGCGGGGCCGCAGGCCGCTGACAATTGGATTGCTCGGAGGTTGGTGGAAGATCCCCTCATGTTCGTGGAATTGATCCCGTACTCGGAAACCCGCGACTATGTGAAAGCTGTTTGGCGTAATGAGAGTATCTACAATCTCCTAGATCAAAAAACCGTGGCACCGTCTCACTAACCCCCTCAATTTGTTCTCGCCTAGGACACGAGCAGCATAATTTTAATCTTAATTTTTTTTGGAGGTACTTATGAAACACATCGCAAAAGTCATATTGCATGAGATTTTCTAGTCTAACGTGCACCATTCCTTCAACGCGCGCACCGAGTTCTGGTGTTCGAGAATTTCTGGCAAGCTGAACGGATTGAGTCGAATAAAATCTGCTCGACGCTGAAGTCGTTTGCGACAGGTCGAACTCAAATATTTTGGATTTGAACCAGAAACAATGAAGGATACTCCATTATCAAAGCACAACTTTAAGGCGTCAAATACCGCCTCAGATTTTTGAACCTCGTCGACAAACACCAACGCTGGACCTTGTGTTATCGCGCGGACCTGATCCAATATGTATATTCCGTTCGAGGCGACAGCATTGCGAAAGCTGACGTCATCGCCAGTAAATGCGTGAATGGAGAATCTGGCGGAAAGCCTGTTTAGCGCGGCTTGAACCGTAGTTGTTTTCCCACAACCAACGATTCCGGCCAAAATGAGCCCTGTCGGTTTTGTTTCTAAAAACCGGGCGTCAATAATCGCATAAATTTCTCCGTGAATATAGATAGTTACCTGCCTATTGGAGAAAGTTTATATTTTATATTACTTCCTCGGGAGAGAGTTGTGAATTAATCAAACTTTCTTCGCAGCAATTCCCGGAACAGTTTTTACTTATTCAGCTGCCTTGACTCCCGAGCTTTCGCCAATTAACTGAGGGCTTGGTTGCCTGAGACATCCGGATCGCCTGGACGTATGACTGAAATGTCTTCTGATCAGGTCTCAGTTTGCCAAAAAACACGGCTGAATAAATAGATGTTACAAATTGAATGCCGCTTGCTTTTGACGGATAAACGGACCAAAAAAGATAACTGTACTCATCAGGTGTCATTTCGGGCTCGCGTTTTAGCCCGAATTGCGCGTTTACCTCGAGTAATTGGTTGTAAAGCGACACAACGCGGTCGTGAATATCATGAGGGTCGGCCGACCATCGGGTAAGCGCGTTTTGGGCGTCTGCCTCGAGCTGTTGTGACGCAAGGTGGGCCGCGCCCCGCGAGAACCTTGGACCAACCTTTTTGGCCGACTGCTTTTTGTTTTTCTTGTCTCGACCTACCCAGAAAAATATCAACGCGCCGGCGGTGATGACCGCGAACAGCATTATGAGTTTGTGATGTGCTATTAGACGCTTTTTTTTGGGTGTTTTTTGTTCTGTTTTTGTGCTCAAGGCAGTGGTTTGCGCCGAATACCCCGTTTGGGAGTGAGCGCCAGCGGGCGATTTCGCGGCAGCGCCTTGTCCGCTTCCTTGTCCGCTTCCTTGTCCGCTTCCTTGTCCGCTTCCTTGTCCGTTTCCGTTAGCTTCGGAGGTAGAGTTTGGTTCTTTCGTGTAGCTTTCGCCACTTTGACCGTCAATAGTGCCCGCAATCCGTTCGCCGCTTCTATTCTCTTGACCCAGTTCTGGGCCCTCACCGCCACCGCCACCGCCTCCGGCTTCGCCAGCAGCCTGTTCTTGGCTAGGCATCCTTGGTTGGGGTGTTTGCTGCTTCGGCTTTTTCGCAGCGGCCAAATGGCAATATACATAGACGGCGATAGCGACAACGATGGCCCATGTGATGTTTGAGCGCAGGGTAGGGTCGGTCAAATCAATTTTTGACTCTGACGAGCGCTGTGTTGTGCTCTCCTTATCGGACTCGTGTAGTAGCAGAGCCGCAAATGCGGCGATCATCATAAGAAGCAGAACGGCGTAAATCGTTCCGGGAATGACCGAGCCTCCACTTGGAGGGCCGCGCATAATCAGGCCAGTTATGAGTCCGCCCACCGGTATCCAGGCGGTGGCCGGTGTCAGGATCAAAGCGACCGACAGCCCGACTGACAGACCAGAGATTGTAAAACCCTGGTTAAATATCCCTGTGGTCATAATAAGGCGGAAGGAGACCGCAAATAAAAGTAGCAAAAGGCAGGCGCGCACCACAAAGCTCGGGGAGAAAAATTTCTTGTCGCGATCTTTTACAGCGACTCGGCGGCCAAAGAAAATAGCGCCGCGGTCACGTCCCTCAACCGATTTCTGGTAAACGCGGGTGGTAAATAATTCTGGCCCAATTAAAATCCGCTGGCCGATGACACCAACGACCAGAAATAACATATTATCAATGAATTCCAGTCCGGCGACAACTCCAAAAATCAGAGCCAGCCCGTTCACCAGCGCGATAAAACTGGCGATTAATCCGATGGTTCTCAACCACAGCCGGTTACTTGGCGCGTCGACGGATGATTTGAGGTTCAGTGATTCCACCGTGAGCTCCTCTCATAGACTTGACCGATGGTCTCGCCTGGGCCAATGACGATGGTTTTATCGCTGATTTTGCTGGCCAGATTTTCAAATGGCTGACCGTTGCTAAGTCCACCGTAGAACTGACGCAGAAAGTTCAGTTCTCGCTTTTCCCGGGTATCAAAATTTGCGCTTGCCGATATCTTTTTGTCAAAGAGTGGAATGTCAATCGCGACGGGGATGACCTGAGCCCTGATGCTGCCCCACATCCAGAAGCACTCAAGCAATGATTTTAGATTTATATCGATGGCACTGAATATCGGGATAACCAGGCTGTATGCAGGCACCAACTCGCGGTGATTTTTCAAGAAAACATCGTATGGTTCCACGCTGGTTGGATTCAGGTCGCGAACCAAATCGGATATATACTCAAAAAAACGATCACCTTTTCCGAATTCCGTGACGATGCCGGGGGTGATGATTTTGACCCTCAGGCGTTGCTCCATTAGGGTGCGGCATAGAGTGATAACGGT
>CANJQY010000158.1 GCA_947476525.1 Oligoflexales bacterium | reverse complement strand
GAACTGTGGTATGACATGGCAAAGGATTCTTTTCCCAAAGTGCTCCCGATGGCGGGGCCCGGTTCTCTGGAGCCCGATACATGGCGGGGGATCACCTACAATCCCGTTAAGCATGCTGGCGTCGTTGACAAAGTGTTGCTCGTGATTCAGGACATCACAGAGCGCGTCCTTCAGAGCAAAGGATTGACCGTGAAAGCGTCTCGACAAAATCAGATCGCAGAGATGATCATGGACCTTGAGGAGACGGATGCAGTATTTCTTTCGAGCTGCATGCATGACGTCGATTCTTATTTGAAGACTATGGAGGATCTACTGCTCCAAGACGGCCCCACAAGCGCAGTCATTAACCAATTGCATGGAATTAAGGGTGTTGCGAGGGCTGTCAATCTGCGCGCATTCAAAGATTTACTTCATGATCTCGAATCTAAAATTAAAGAATCTTCAGCTAGTTTAATCTCCGGATTACTCCCTGATTTAAGATCGAGACTTCACGATGTTAAAAATGAGTGGCTAGGTGTTCGAAAAATGATCGTAATATTTAAGCCGACATCAGAAAGCGAGTCAGAAAAAGTGAAGGGGGCAGAATTGAGCGCAAGTTTTATAAGAAAACGCGACGCAATTATTTCGTCTGTTAACAAAATAGCGGTTCGGGCACCTGCAAAAATGAAACCAGCTATAGCCAAAATTCTAGCGCAGACTAAATCACTGGGAAGAGTTTCTATTTCTACAATTGAGCCCAAGATTTGGTCGTTTTTTGATGTGACAAAACGAAAACTTGGCAAAAATGTGATTTTGGTGTGCCGTTGGGGTAATTCGGAAATAGAGAGAGAGTCAATCCCAGGAATTTCGGAAATATTTTATCACTTATTAACAAACTCTCTAGACCACGGGATCGAGTCTCCCGAAGTCCGTCTGGAAAACAAGAAAAATGAAAGGGCCTCAATCATTGTGTCTGCAGAAACATTGGGGGACACTTTGAATTTTACACTTGAGGATGATGGCGCGGGTTTAGCTACTGACAAAATAGGAGAGAAAGCCATTAAGATGGGCCTGATTAAATCGGTGCAAGGAATGTCCGAATCTGACATCTGTAGACTTGTGCTGTTGCCCGGATTCTCTACATCGGAGGCAGTGTCCGACACATCGGGGCGCGGCGTTGGGCTTGACGCTGTGAACGACCGGGTTAAGCGATTAGGCGGTGAAGGTTTGATTATTGCATGGTCTGAACCGGGACTGGGGCTGCAGTTGAAATTCTCAATAAAACTGTAGATACTTTTCCCTGCGAAACTCGATCACGGAAATAGGTTTCACAGCCATTTTGTTTTGTCTATAGCTGCTAACAATAGCGAGACATCGCTATAGAGATCTTGCTATTCCTTCATTTTGACTCCATAATAAACATTAGGTTGAATCAACCATGAGGCACTATAATTGAGTGGCTAATAGGAATTTAATTTGATGGCTATGGGAACCGGATGATTGTGTTTGCGTTCTCAAAACTTAATAGCACCCTTGCATTGGCCATAAAGTCATTTGCAGAGTATTTTTCGTTACCTGTTGAAATTGCTGACATCAGGCAGCCAAGGCCTTTTGGTAAAGTTCTGATTATGGTCGTTGAGTCTAGTGCCACCAATGCTGCGACAATGCGTGAAATTGAAAAATTACGTAATGGCCGGGAGCGGCTGGTTCTGCTTTTTTCTCCCAAGGCAGAGGCAGAGCCGTTTGCAAGCATATTGGTTGAGATGCCTAATTTGTTTTTTATTTCGGCAAGTGCCTCGGCCCAGGATTTAATAAAAGGTTTGCGCCATATTTCTAATTTGATAGAAACAAACATCAAATTTTATATTGAGTCAGATGCTGCCGAGGAGGCATTCCTCGCTCATCGTTACGTAGATTCAACGAATACTGCCAATCGCATGCTGGCAAGTGACTACCTGCCCTATATCCCGCACATGATCCTTGGCCGGACTCTTTTTGACTCCGAGCGGATACCTCCAGCCTTGGAACATGCGCAAAAAGCCCTCCTGGCGCGACCAAAGTCAATTGCAGCAGCATCGCTTGTGGCGGCCGCACACCAAAAACTTGGACAAAGTAAAGTTGCTGAAAAATACCTCGTGGAGTTTCTGCCCGTTGCGGAGACCAGTATGCTCTACATGATTCAGCTTGGAGATGTGTATTTTGAAAACGGAAAAATTACAGATGCAAAAGCCATGTACCAAAAATCTAAAAAACTTGATCCCACCGAAATAGGCGCCCTCAAGGGGTTATTAGCGGTCAGTATTTTGGATGGTGATTGGAAGTCAGCAAAACAGATGACCACGAGTGCATTAGTGCACACTGATCTGGGCCGTTTCTGTAATCTTCGCGCAATTTCTCTGACCGCTAACCTGCAATTCAAAAATGCAGAAAAATTGTATCTGAATACCATAAAAATGCTGGGCAAAGATCGGCATTTGTACAAACTTTATTTCAATCTGGGGCTTTGTATGAAGAAATCTGGCGATGCCTTGAAGTCAGTCAAATACTTTGAGATGTGCGAACGCATGGCGCCAAAGATTTTCAGTAGAGTGACCGAACAGCTCAAAGTAATTCGACGCAATTTTCCACGTGGAAATATTAGTGATTAAGGAACGCGCCTGGTATTTTTGATTTATAAAATGCAGGTTTTGGCAGTAATTTAAATGTCCGGAGATTTTATTATGGGCGCCATTTTGTTGGTAAAGGGCTCCGAGGCTTCTCGGGCCGAGGTTAGTGAAGCCGTTTCCAA
Organism: Oligoflexales bacterium; assembly: GCA_947476525.1. Classification (GTDB taxonomy): domain Bacteria; phylum Bdellovibrionota_B; class Oligoflexia; order Oligoflexales; family RGVZ01; genus CAMDKS01. Next base: position 2,170 of record CANJQY010000158.1, on the reverse strand, counting down.
GTTCCTCAAAATATTCAGTGAGAAAATTTTATTTGATGACGCTTCTTCGGTTTCCGCGGCGATCGGTCTCATGGAAATGCATTCACATTCACTAGTGTTTATTGATCAAGACTTGAGTCCAGAAGATCTCAATCTACTGACGGGCTCATTTCGCGCACTAAATGTAAAACCAGTAATTGTGACCTCGCCGCGCAATCTCGATCTATTAAAGGGTGTAGTGGATGCCCAAAAACTCAACGCGGCCCCACATGGTTTGTCAAAAGGTTTTGTTTTTGACTATCTGCGATCTGTGATTATCAATAAAGATCGAAAGATTGACCCTCGTGTATTCGCAAGCATTTTGCGTGGAATTATCAAGGTCGTGAATATCTCAAGCGGTTTGCTTCTGACACCGCAGCAGATCAGCACGTCACGCAGTCAAATGGAAATTAACGATGTGACGGCAATTTGCTCATTTTATGGGGATGGTCTCCAAAGCTCCTTGATGGTATCCACAAGCGAAGTGTTGGTGAATTTGATGATATCAAATTCCTTATCATTGCCTCCTGAACAAATCTCCTCTGAGCTTAAGATCGATTTTTTGTTGGAGATCATGAATCAGTTGATTGGTGCTGTGAGGCAGGAGCTAGGCGAGTTTGGGTATGAGCTAAATCCAACCGTATTTTTTGTTGCCACTGGCGAAAAACATTCATTTTTTTCACGGTCCAACGGTAAATATTTTGTGATGCCGTTTGTGTCGGATGATCAGCCATTTAAAGTGACATTTTGTTATGACATGTATTCAGATTTTTTGCGGAATGCTGAGCTAAGTCGCGGCAACGCCAAAGATAAGAGATACTTGGATGTCCGATTGGTGAACGGGGCTATCACATCCGTCACAGAAACAATTTCTGCGAATCTTGGCATTGAATGCAGTCACACTGGCGACAAAATTTTAACTTTGGGTAACGACAAATCCGAATTAGTCAGTGTCGCTCACGGCGTCGGCCAAGGGACAAATTACACATTTCTGATGAGATTAAAACAAGATCACGCGCGGATGATGGCGTCAAAGCTCCTTTTTATGCCGCCGGAAGAAATCTCAATTGACATGGTTATCGATAGCTGTGGAGAGCTTTTAAATCAAATAATTGCACAATTCCGCGGTCGTGTGGAGGGGCAAAATTACCCGTTCAGACCTGTATTCCATTCCGACGTCTCCCGTACCGGCCAGGTAGAGTTCATGCTGAAAGGTCAAGGAAGGTTCTTGACGCTAGCCTTTAAAACTCCGGAATTTCCTTTTGAGATTTACTTTGGCATCGATTCGATCAGAACTCCTGCGTTGTTCGATATCCATGAATGGCTGAGTCAAAATGCGCCCGCGTAACACCCATCTCGATACTTAGGCTACACGGGGCAAATCCTTATTGAAATGTATTCTCTTTAATTACAGTCAGTTACCACGAACTACCTCCGGCCTCCCTAAAGTTTTTCTCGCGCAAACCGACCTCCAACCATTAACCATGGAGGAATCGCAATGAACTTAAAATATCGGCCGCTAATATTGGCATTGGGCGTGATCGGCGCATCGGGCGTGTTCTCAACTTGGAATGGCTGCAGCGATATGGTCGTTAAAACCGTTCCAGGGTTCAGCCCAGAAGTTGCCGAAATCATCATTAAAAAATGCACTCCATGTCACGCGGGCGGAAGGTCTGAAAACGGCCTTGGCTACATTGATAAACCAGCAATGCTTATTGCAAAGGGCTACCTGCAGCCAGGAGACTTCGCCAATTCACTTCTCTATAAAAAGGTTTCTGAGACACCTCCCTACGGTGGCAGAATGCCTAAGGGCGGACCTTATCTTAACGACGCTCAGTTAGCGATTCTGGCCAATTGGATTGATAATATCGATGATCCAACAGCCGAGAAATTCGTTGTCACCATCTCGGGCTCCGCAGGCATCACCACGGACCCAGCATCAACAGCGTCCGTATCAAAAAACAAGACTCTAGAGATCACCGCCACAGCAGAAGCTGGAGCAGAAATTTCCAAAACGGTGGGCGGAAGTTGCGCTCAGGGGACGTGGAAAGACAATGTTTATAAAACTGGAAAAATTACGGAAGCCTGCTCTGTTGTTTTTGCGAAAGACAATGAGGCCGTAGTCACAGCGTCGGGCACTGGGGTGACGCTT
>CANJQY010000157.1 GCA_947476525.1 Oligoflexales bacterium | reverse complement strand
GCCTTACCGTCATTGGATGGACTCGCCATATCACCTACAGAATTTTGCGCCCTCAACGCCGACTCTTTGTCTGTCCTAATAACCTTCTCAGCAAAAGTAATTAGCGCTGACATGGAAAGTGGCTCTGGACATTTGCGCGCTCCCCCAACTCGGGCTTTTGCCTGATTTGGAGATTTTGAAGGATTTATTGGAATCGCCATGTTCAATAATTACCTTTGATCAAATGTATCTGGGTAAGTATAGCATGAATTGCTGCGTGTTTTCCAGTTTGCCCAAGTAAATCTCGGAAATCAGCTCTCAATTTTGCTCCATTTGCGTGAATACCAAGGAAGCCCTTGGAGGTCAAACCGGCGGAGAAAGAAACTGGAGAAGTCGGCCTCGCCAATAACGGGAAGAGTAGACGTCTCGTGAAAACCCGAGTGATCCACGAACAAGCAAGCCTCGGTAAAATACGGCAAGTGATCTGTCTTCAGCCAAATAAAACCGCCAGTGCCGAGTTGATCCCATAAAGTAGAACAAAATTTTGCAGAGTAGAGTCGATTATGAGCGTGCCGAATTTTTTTCCACGGATCAGGAAAGAATGTAACAAAACCTGACACCTCTTTTGCGGCGAATAAATCTTTAAGACCACCGGCATTCGCTAACACAACAAAAACGTTTTTCAACCCTCTGTCGCGAGCTCGCTCTGCTGTCTGAACGACTCGTTTAAATGTGATATCCACACCAACAAACAGAGCTTCTGGATGGGCTTCAGCCATATCGCAAAGTGTATGCCCTGAATGGCATCCAATTTCAACTATGAGAGGCATCTGCGCTTTATGAGCATTATCCGCATCGCAATTCAAAAATTTTTCGCGCCACCGCCCAGGAAAGTCACGAAGTGCCGGTCCCATGGCAATTGGTAATGAGCCCGTGGATTGGCCTTCCATAAATTTCGCCACAAACGCGTTACTGTCTTTGCTGAATTTGGCCACAACGTCATCAAAAATATCGTTGGTACGAACCGGCATTTCGAAAAACCTTTTAGTTTACGCAAGAAAAATCTTACACCATAACAAATACCAGAAGGCACAGTACTTGGCAGACCAGCTTTAAGCCGGATTCTGTCTTCGTTCGCAAGCGAACGGAGGCTGCCATTCATCTGGGTGGATTGTTACCAATCACCTCAAGCGACCTACCCGGGAGACGTCGAGCCGACGTTCGTTTGATCACTCGCAAAGTTACCTTTACTTGTGACCAAAACCTTCCTCTGTTTGGTCTTGCTCCGGATGGGGTTTGCCGAGCCAGCCTGTTACCAGGACTGCTGGTGAGCTCTTACCTCACCGTTTCACCCTTACCGCCGCCGTGATAAATCACGTCGGGTTGGCGGTTTACTCTCTGTTGCACTTTCCGTCGGGTTCCCCCGCCTGGCCGTTAGCCAGCATCCTGCCCTGTGGAGTCCGGACTTTCCTCCAGTTTGAATCTTGCGACTCTCACCAGCGGCAGCCCACTAGACTGTCAAATAAACTGTGCCTTCTGGCGAGGCGGAATGTACGGCCATGGGTTTTTAAAGTCAACTAATACTTATCGACGACATTAGATAAAAATAGCCCAACAACTCCAGGCAATTAATACAATCAATCGTAATAATCGACATATAAGTTAGCTTCAATAATCTTAAATAAGATTCAATAAGTTTCAATAAATTTCAACGAATTTCAAGAAATTTTAAGTAATATCAATATGTTTCAAGTAAATTATATCAACTTCCGCCCGTTTCGATGCATTTAACGGAATATTGCCCAAATCCCTATTTTCAAACCTAGGACTGGCTCCTATGAGCTTGAATGGACACCGCCAATGGTCACTCGCTAGAACACCAAAATATGAGGCTTCTACCAAATAGAGTCGCAGGCTTGGGGTGCCACCTAGGTGACGAATCGCTATTGAATACTAAATATTTCTAGCCAGCACCCGATGGGCCAACACGAGTTTCATATGTCATCCGACTATTCAGATGGAGAGTTATTTATGTTTGTCTCATTACTATCGAATCCACTTTTTTATTCGGTGCTAGGACTACTGCCCACTTTGGCGATTGTCTTCACGCCAATCCTAGAATTTTCATTTCTAGAAACCGCCATCCTATCCATTTGTGGAAGCTCCGTATTTTTATTTGGAATCATGAGGCTTAACTACATAAATGAAAAAACACTCTCTGACCGCAATGCACGGATCAAGGCACTTGAAGGGGACCTGGATTCCAGCCTCGGCACCAGTGACACTGGGGCAAGCTTTGCACTCGTTCAAAAAAATGCTGAACGTCGCTTTGAAGTTCTGAAGCAGGATGTTGATGCCAAACTACTCCAATCAGTAGCCGAAGCCGAATCAGTCCGCGGCCAATTAGCGGCTGTAACGGAAGCACTTGGCGATGAGCGTCGCGCCAAAGCAAAATTTCAGGAGGAATTGGCTGTTCTCGGTGCCACCGGCAAATTCAAGCTCGAAGAGGAAAAAAATTCCGTGGGAATGCTTGCTGTCGTTCGGGGATTAGAAGGTGGACTTAGCGAACGCGACGAACAATTATTGACTCACGAAAACCTACTTCGCAAAATCTTGGACTTAGTACCAGTCATCCGCAAGCAACTTGAGTCAGTGATCATGCATACTGAAACTAGTGCAATCGAGATTGGCGACAAAGTCCGCTACATTTACGACCAAGCACAAACGCACTTAGCTGAGTCAAATGAAATTTCAAATCAGTTCTCCGGAAAAGACCTTCGTGGCGCCACTGGTGATGAACGCCTCTCACTATCTGCCGTATTAACCGGAGCTTTGCAACTCTTGAAAGAAATGACTGACATGCTCGAAGAAAACGGCCGCCTTAACCTCGAATACTCTAAATCCGCCGCACAGATTCTCGAAAATACAGCGAGTATTAATAAAATTACAGAAGACATTCAGTATATTTCCGATCAGACAAACCTGCTGGCCCTAAACGCCGCGATCGAGGCCGCAAGAGCGGGCGAGCATGGACGAGGATTTAGCGTTGTCGCGGAGGAGGTTCGAAAACTTTCCGATCGAACCAATCAAGCATCCAACGACATCACTCAGATTGTAGGCAAGGTCAACGACTCGGTTCAAGAAATTTCAACTTCGTTGACTGCAAACATCGAAAAAACCAAAAACAAGAAATCCTCCGTCGATGTCGCCGTCGGGCTTTTGCTGCATACGGCCAAAGAATCCACCGATGTCTTCTCTCAGCTTGTACAAAGCTCCGTATTAACGTCAGAAAAAGTTGCACACAGCATTGACCAAATTGTCATGAGCCTGCAATTTCAAGACATCACACGCCAAGAGATTCACGGCGCGATAAATCCGCTTAAGCAAATCGGAGGCCTAGCTGAGGAAATGGTTTCAAGGAGTAGCCTTCGTCAAACGGGTGGCGCGGGAGTGCGCCTAACCACAGCACCAAAACCAGCTGCTTCCCATGCACCGGCACCAGTGGCTGCAGCACCAGTGGCTGCAGCACCAGTGGCTGCTGCCACACCGCCACCGCCACCTGTAAGCCATGCGGCTCCTGCGGCTCCTGACGCCGATTCTGCTTCCGGTGGCGACGTGCTGCTCTTTTAAAGGATTTGGCTCAGGGATTCAAGACGCCAATACGTAGTAACGAAGTTTTCAAGACCTGAGCAATCGAGACCCCTCGATGCTCAGGTTTAAAATAGTTGCTGGTACTTGCCACATCGCCCGCCACCTCAGCCGTCGGACCCTTGGCCCCCCATTCGGCGGGAACCTCACGCCACGATCCCGCTGGAAACGATCCCTCGGCCACGGTGTGTAAGGGTATCCAACGCGGAATTTTTTCTCCGGTTGAATTAAAACCATTCACCCTAACCTCGAGCAGGTTGGCAGGAATATCGCCAATAGTCTTCCAACCTTTTCCCGCCGACATTTGTTCTGCGTACATGCCAGCAGCAAAGCGGTGATTGCCATCCGTCACCTCAATTCCCGTAATCTGGGCCTGTGGATTCGTATACACATTCAACGTCATTTTAGCTGCTGCTTGGAACATCTCCTGCCCCTTATCAGAACTTCCGACTATCTGCTTTGCCATTGAGACTACTGCGTCTGGGTTTCTTAAATAGTCGTGCCCTGGAGCTGACGTGGTCATTTCAAGAGGGACATTTTTTATGACATCAATGCGTTCAGCCGAGCCTATTTTTTGATGAAGGCGTTCTGAGTGATTGGACAACGGGCTAATCTCGGCAACGCCCGCAGGCGGTCTACGATTCTTTTCGGTACTTTCAGCTGTCGGAACACAGTCGCCGTCTCCGCCTAGTCCCAAACAGTTTTGCCCGAGAAGTGGTTTAAGATTTTTTTCTTGAATTGCAGTGATGGCATTGCCGGTTAGTTTTCCGGCTTGCACCATCGCAAAACCTAAATCAATGCCCGCGTCCACACACGCTTGAATGGCTTTTGACCCAAGAAGATCCGCCAACTTTCCATCGCCGACTTTGCCGGCGTGTTCAGCCTCCAAAAGCTGATTATAGCATTTGCCAAGCCCGCCAATGCCGGCGTCACCCAAAAGCTTAATCGTGTAAACTGAGACGCCCAAATTTAACGTCCCGTAGACGGTTCCGGCACACACGCCTCCTCCCGTGGCCGTCGCCACTGTGGCTGCACCGAGAGCACCGACGGCCGGCATAGCCGCCATAAAAGGGGCTGCGAAAAGGGCCACCGAACTTTTATTTGTATAATCGTCGTAAAGATTGCACAGGAACGATCCACCGAGTGTCGATGATTTAATTGTGGCTGAAATGGCCGCACTACCGGCCGCAAAACCAAGGGGCAATAAGGCCATGGACGCTGTGGAGTTCGCCATGGTTGCGATCCATGTGGGCCCCATGGCGGCACCAGCAAAAGGTGCTGCCCACATCAAAAACGGCACAAACGGTGCAGCAATCGCGGCCTGCTTGGCTTTGCTCAAACGGTCTAAACCTTCCGCCAAATGGGAAGATTCAATATCATTGAGTGATTTTCGTAGTGCAAGCATCTTCTCTTTCATCGCGGG
>CANJQY010000156.1 GCA_947476525.1 Oligoflexales bacterium | reverse complement strand
TATTTAAGAGGCTTTCCGAGAAGCTCAAACATTTTCAATTTGTATGTTTCAACACCTGGCTGGTCAAACGGATTAACGCCCAACATCTCTCCTCCTACGGCACACGCGACTTCAAACATTGCAAACAGCGCTCCGAGGGATTCGGGGGTAAAGTCAGCCATTCTAATCTCTAAACCTGGTACTCCGCCGCCGCTATGTGAAACTCGCGTCGCCAACAATGCGGTGGAGTTGATGGCGTCAATCGGATGATTTTCTAAATATAAAATATCGTCAATGTTGGATCCGGTCACAGGCACTTTGATCAAATGGTGCTCATGACCAGGCATCACGCGGCGAGGGTGGTCCACCGAAAGAAAAGTCTCAATCATCGTACGTGCACCATCTTGAAGGTATTGCCCTAGGGAGTGTAGGTCCATCGTACATTCAAGACTCGCCGGAAATAGGCCCTTGCCATGTTTGCCGTCGCTTTCTCCAAATAACTGCTTCCACCACTCTACGAGATTTCGCATTTTTGGTTCCGGATAAGCCATGACCTCAATTCGTTTTCCATGATTCCATGCGGCCACGCGACACTGGGCGTACGCTAGTGCAACCCTCCCCTCTGCCTTCGGCTGAGGTAACCCTAAATCTTGAAATACCCGGTCTGCACCGTGCAGCAAGGCTTCAATATTTATTCCATGAAGTGCCAAGGGAACAAGGCCGACCGCCGTAAGGACGCTGTACCTGCCGCCCACGTCGCGGGGGATCTCAAAAAGTTTGTAGTTGCAGGAGGAGGCCAGAGCGTGCAAAGCTCCTGAACGGCTGTCTGTAGTGGCAATGATCCGACGGCCGAAGTCGTGGGGAAAATGCCGCTCCATAAAGTCTCGAATAACCCTAAAGGCAACACTAGGCTCCGTGGTTGTGCCTGATTTTGAAACGACGTTCACAATCGGTTTGTGAAGTTCCATAAACTGGAGCAAGTCCCCAAGGCTAGTCTCAGACAAATTGTGACCTGCAAACACGATGATCGGTTTGCCACTAACTGTGGCTCGGGGACCCATGGCCGAGCCAAACGTATGAGTCGTTAAATCTGAGACTGCGCGAGATCCTAAATAGGAACCTCCAATGCCAATCACCACAATTAAATCGAATTCAAATGTGAGGGAGGCTTGCCATGCGCGAATTTCCGACGCAAGTTTATGGCCGTGGACGTCAGGCCAATTGTACCACCCGGTGAATTCCGCACCAGCACAGGTTTTGTGTTTTAGAGAGTATAGTGCTGCGGCAGCCTTCTCACTGAGGGCGTCAGCTTCGGCATTGAGCTCTTTTCCAAATAACGCGCGGTCTAGTTTTAACATTGGTAAAAATCTTTCGCTGGTGGGGAACACTCCCATTGGGACGTCTATTCTCCCATAGGGACGTGTATTCTCACATAGGGAAGTGTATTATTTACCAGTAATTTTTAGCAGCTCTGATGTGCTTACTAGGGTAGCACCTTCTTTAGTTACCGTAGTGCGGCGATAGACGACGATTTGTCGCAGGTCGTCGGACGTCCAAACCTCATTTAGAATGGAAGATTTCAAGGCTTCTGACGGTAATTTCGTTTCTGTACTGGTGTAAATAGTTGAGAATTCTCCGCCGCGAACCTTCTTAGATTCCTTACTCGTTTTTAGAATTAGCCCTTTGTCTTGAACCCCTACAACGATTTGAGAGCCTTCCATGCAAGAAATAATGGCAGATGTTTTATCAGTGGATTCAACTCGTGGCCCTACTCCACTCACAGCTGTTGATTGTGTCACTTGAGTTTCGCTTGATTCGGTAATGGTCCTGGTGGAGTAAACCAATTTCGCCTGAACGACGATTTCATAAGTCAAAATTTGCCCGACAGGATTGGACGCGACAAATAAGGTCCAAATTTTTTCACACTCTGCTTTAGTTTTCGGAATGCGGGGTTGTGCCCCGTCTGTTAAATCTCCGCCGCCATTGCCGCCACCGCCAGAATTTCCGGGTGACCCACCAGTGCCACTTCCACTTCCACCGCCGCTGGGCGTAGCTTGACCACAGGACGTAAATAATATGGCCGCAAGTATCCCAATGGCTTGATTTCTAATTTTCATCGCGGCCTCCTCGATTCTCTATGGTCGATCAATACTTGGTCGATCAATACTTGGTCGATCAATACTCAGCACCATTTAAGTTTAACACACCTTGACTCGCGATTGCTCTAGCTGTTACGAAATTCAAAGGTCCACCGACCGGTCGGATTACGTACTACGGAGGCATCAAAAACCTTGCCGCCTTTGGACTTAAAACCTTCAATCACTCGTGTTTTGCCTAGTCTAATAAAGGCATTGATATCATCTAGTTTTAATCGTTGATCGCAAATGGATTTAGGCAACTGGAAACCTTCGGCCTCACCGTTTCCTTCGCGTAAGTGGCGAAGTTTAGATTCACAAATGAACGCATTTTTGGTTTCGACAATGAGGCATCCATCACTGTGATGGACGGGACAAGCACCCCAAGTGACTCGTCGATTTGCCGAGGATTTAGTTTCATTGTGGTACAGTGCCGTGGCCAGCGGCTGCCCTTGCTCCGTGAGCACGCTCAAACTTCCCTCGATCAATTTCAGCATTTTTCGCTGAGAGGACTGGGATTTTCCACTCGCAGGAAAGCCATCGACGACTAGGCCCTCACCTTTTGCAGATAGGAGCCTTGTAACAGTGGGTGGATCCAGCCAGCGGCCGTCGCAATCTTTTGGTAGAGTGAAGTTACACGGTTTATTCGACGTGCGATTTGAGGCGCAGGAATAATTCCACATGCGTTCGTGCACCGAGCCTGTGCAGCGAGGACAAGGGCCAAGGGCTGGGGCTAGGTCGAAGGTTTTTTCGAGATCAAAATTAGTGATCGAGTTGAATGACGACTCCACTGATTTTGCCGTTTCACGAATAAATGAATCCCTAGTACTCGTCGTTGATTCCACGAGGCGAAGATGAGTTTCGAGTTCTCCGGTTAATTTTGGTGAGGTAAGGTTTTCAGCTCGCGCCAATTTTAGAAACCGAATGAGGTGCAGCCCTTTAACCGTTGGTTGTAGATTTTCAAAAATATAGTCTTTATGTTTTAAATTTTCGATAATTTCAGCACGAGTTGCCGCGGTTCCGATGCCGCCGCTATCTTTGAGCATCCGTGCTAAATCTTGATCATCGACGTGCCGTCCCGCGTGCTCCATTAGCGATAATAGTTGGGCTTCGCCAATGCGGTGCGGTGGTTTTGTTTGCTCGGAGGCTAATTTCACGGAAATAAGTGTGATCGGAGCTTTGGGAACAAGTGGCTTTAGGGAGTGTTCAATTTTTCGTTTAGGGGCTTGTGAGTCGCTTATGTTGGCACTGGCCGCCTGCCAGCCGAGTACCCGCGTAAATTCCTCGGGTCCAGAAAAAAATGTTTCACCAAGCACAATGGTTGTGCGTTCCACCTGATCAATAATCGCTGGCGGCATTAAACTTGCGAGCAGCCGCTGAATCACGACGTCAAATAGCAGGCCTTCGTCTTTGGGTAGAAATTGAGGGAAGTGACCTGTGGGGATTATTGCAAAGTGATCGGAGACGGCTTTGTCATCAAAAACAGTTTTTGCGTTGTGCCAAGGTTTAGTGAGTAGGTCTTTAGCCAAGGCCCCATATTGGCGGGAGGTCTGAAGTTTTTCAAAAATGGATTTTACCTTTGGTTGATAGTCTTCAGGAAGTGCATCGGCTTCAGTTCTTGGGTAGGTCATGATTTTATGTTGTTCGTAGCATTTCTGAGCGATTTCGAGCGTATGTTTAGCAGTCCATTTATAACGGTTGGACATGTGACGCTGAAGGGCTGTCAGTGAAAACAGTGGCGGCGCTTTTTGCTCGCGAGATTTCCGGACTTCAGTCGCGGATGCTGGGGCACCTGCCGTGAGTTTTTTGTGGACCTCTGAAGCTTTCTCCGGATTCGATATGCGGTCTCGTTTGGCCTGCGGATTTTTAGGATCGAATTTAAAATGTGGATCAATCCACGTGGCGTCGTAGTCGTGATCTGGCGCTGAAAATTTAGCTTTGATCGATTGAAACGGTTGAGCGTCATGTGACAAAATGGCAAACTCTCGTTCCACGAGCATAGCGAGGGTCGGAGTCTGGACTCGTCCAATGCTCCAAACTCCACCTTCACTCGCTCGAGAAAGTTTGAGTGTTGCGGCCCGTGAAAGGTTCATGCCGATCAGCCAATCCGCCTGAGAGCGACCGTGCGCAGCGTTTGCAAGGCCTTGATATTCAGTCCCCGAGACTCTTGCAGAGAACGCTGCGCGAATAGCATCGTGGGTCATGCTGCGCATCCATACGCGGGACGTTTCCTTGTTACAAAGGGAATGTTGAATGACCTCACGAAAAATTAGCTCACCTTCTCTCGCGGCATCGCAGGCGTTTATGATCTCTGTGATATCTGGGCGACTCATTTGTTGTCGCAAAATTTTTAGTATTTGTGCGGTTTGAGATTTTGGTTTCAAGAGGAATGAATCGGGCACAATCGGCAGATCGAGAAGTCGCCATTGTTTATATTTGGTGTTGTAGTCTTCAGGCTCGTAGAGTTCTAGGACGTGGCCTAGGGCATGCCCGCAAACGAAATCTTTCGATTCCCAAAGGGAGACCCCTTGTGGCAGTTGTGGGACTTGGGTAAAACCTCCGAGGGCTGCGACGATATCGCGAGCAACAGAGGGTTTTTCGGCAATAATAAGTGATTTAGTCATATTCAAGTCCGCCATTTATAGAATTCGTTGCGAACCAAAAAAGCGGCCTAAGGAGATCCACTAGCGATCGCCATAAGCCGCGGATAGCTAATGTTACTCAGCTGTCGCTTTCTTTTTAAGGACTTTTACGAGGCCTTTAGTAGTGAGAATGGCCACTTTATCTGCGCCATTGATAAATTTTCCGTGTTCGCCTTTGATCGACCAGCGGCCGTTGCGTTTTTGGATCAATTTGAAGGATTCTTTTGGTTTCTTTGCCGTTTTAGTAGCCATGTATCGTACTCCTGGAATTTCAGTTTCGATGGGTTGAATATTTATGTCGACATGACATAGACTGCATTCAAACCTAAGGAGGAAATTATGTCTACAACTAATACTATTTCTGCACCTCTGTCACCCCAGACACCCCAGACACCCCAGACACCCCAGACACCCCAGAAAAGTGCCACAAATCCACTCGCAAATATCGTTATAAACATTCTAGTTCCAGCTATT
>CANJQY010000155.1 GCA_947476525.1 Oligoflexales bacterium | reverse complement strand
TTAGCAAAAGTTTCCATAGATTTAATCTTAAGTGAGCCTTGTAGGCCTTGTCAATCCCCGACTTTTCGCATGTGAAATCCCTCCGCTGGCGTAACCATGCGACTTTGACACCTTTTCGACCAATTTTTTTGGTAAGATCACCCCTTATTAATCTTACAGAAGAAGAAGTCGCCATGTCTCATGTATCTGTGCCCGTTGTCGAGTGCCCAAAATTGGTTAGAGATTTTTGCGATGGCTTTAAAGACTTGCTGCCGGTAAAGGGGGCGTACCAAAGCTTTGTTGCTTTGGTGAGTGCCGCAGTGTTTGGCGTCGCTAATATGTCGGACATTGCTCGCTATTTTTTGTTTGCACCCAGCGTTAGTCAAATGTGTGATTTTTTGAGCCGCAAAAGCCTTGCTGATCAATTGAATCGCAGGTACCGACGTCGACTGTTGGCCGTGCTCAGAAAAATTAAAAGCAATCCTGAGCGGTACCAGTTTGCGATCGACGACACCTTGGTTCCTCATTCTGGCAAAAGCATGTGGGGAGTTTATACCTGGTACGATCACACCAATAAGTCGTACGTTAATGGCCACAAAATTTTGGTTGTTGGAGTCGTTGATAAATATCGCAATGTGCTGATTCCTGTAGCTTGGGAAATCTTGCATCGAGATTTATCCAAAGTCACATCAAACCCCGATAAACAAGGGCCCTCCCGTGTTCATGAAACCGGTTGGCAAGTTGCCCTTCGCCTCCTTGATCAGGTGCTATCGAGTGGATTTCCAAAACTTCCCGTGAGCGCGGATTCTTGGTTTCATGGAGAAGATTTTTGTCGAGGCCTTGATAGCCGAGAAATCCCCTACGTGATTGAAGTCAAATCTAATCGCATCGCTGAAACACACGGTCGCAAAAAAATAGGAAAAAAATTGACGTCATTTTTTAAGGACAAGATTCGCCAGCTAATACTGTTTAAAAATCGATCAAAATTTGCCTCCGAGGCAGTGCTTACTTTGCGTGACAGTGACGCACCTGTAAAAATTGTTGCTGTTGCCAATCGACGAGATCTTGACGACGATGTATTTGCTTATTATGCTTCAAACCAGCTGACTTGGGGTGCTGCGAAGATATGGGGTTATTCTAGAGGGCGTTGGGCAATTGAGGTTCAGTTTCGAGAGCTAAAACAATTCTTCGCTTTAGGCGAAGCGGCAGTGCGATCACAACAATCGATTGAGACTGCGGTCTCTATTTCGATGATTGCTCTGACTGTAATACGGCTGGAACAATTAGCAGATGCCGACTCGCAATCGAACCAATATATCCGGCCTATTCCGGCTGGTGTTATTGTCCGCGACCTAAAGATGCAATCCTTGACTCGCAGTATCCTCAAGTTGGCGATCTATCCTCAAAAGCATACGGTTCAAGCGTTTCATGTAAGGTACAATCGGCAAAACCTCAATGCTAAGCCAGCGGAGGTTAGGCGACAGTGTCAAACACATGTCCAGAAAGGCGGACCGGCCAAAGCCGCATGATTTTTACTGGAAACTTCTGCTCACCAAAGAATAGGTATCCGACGGCAAATATCCTTGGGTGAATGTCTTTATTTGCAACTGCCGACGCACTTTGCATTAGCCTGCCAACTTGACTTTTGATTTTATCAAAAGCCGAAGTAATTATGAATTAAAACAAGAATTTGGCTCCGTTAATTTTTAACATTTAGGGGCACGCCAACAATGTCTTTTTCATTTACGATTTTCCAAGTTGCGGTATCAATAGAGAGATTGCGATTGTCGCCCATGACAAAAAACGAGTTTGAGGGCACAATAAGCGGTTTCCCATCCTTTGGAAAATTTCGCTTTTCAAACGAAGCTGACATATCCAATAAAACCCAGTGATCAACTGGCTGCAAGGATTCCTTGAAAAGATGAAACTGACTTATTTCGTCATCAAGATTAAACAATTGATCGCGCAGGTCATTTTGATCAAGCTTGGTTTGTTTTTCGTCATTTACAAATAAATAATTATCTATCAAGCGTACAGAATCGCCGGCAAGTCCTACGATGCGACTTATGGCGACATTTTTTGAATGCCGGTACGCGACGATCTGGCCTCTCACTACATGGGTTTTGGAAATATTTGTATGTTTAAGAACGGCGACGCGGCTGCCTTTTTTGATGGTTGGCTCCATGGTGTTGTCAGTTATTAGAGGAAAGCGGAAAAATATTAAAATCGCGGCGATCAGAAAAATTACCGCTAATACGAGATATTTGAAATTGAGTTTTTTGGCTTTTAATTTTATGTGAATCCAATCCATTGATTTCTCTTTGCTAATGGCATTAAAGATTAATTTTTCTATTCATAAAGCTTACAGGATTTGTAATTAGAACACGAGTTCCGTTGGTGACGGCCGACTGTCCTAACTCCATTCCTGGATATAACTCTAAGCCGTTTTCCCGTTGCTCAAGTAATCTGCCAAACGAAAAACCTAAATTACTTTTTTTTATCACGCCAAAAATAAGATCAAACATCAATTTTAAAATTGGATATTTTTTTTGAGCGGTGAACTAGGCCATTTTTGCCTAGTTTAGCCATGTTTGCAATGACTCACAAGTGCCGTATAATCACAGTAGGTACGAGGTGTGGCGACGAGGTAGACACAATATTCGCATTTTTTCGAAATAGCAAAACTCGGGAATCTCACATGTCTCAACGACCATCTTTGACTAAATGGCACGGCAAACTCACCAAGTCCCACGCAATTGCTGCGATGGCATTCGTGCTTTTGTCAATTTTTTTCGAAAGCCCCGTGGGCTACCAGCTAGACAATCTCATCGCAAGGCGCATTGATTTCAAGGTGCGGCGAAGTTTGCATATGGAGCCTGTGCTTGATCCTCGCATTAAAATTCTTTCCTTCGACAATATCACCATGGATTTACTGCACGCCGATAACATTGAGTTGAGTGCTTGGGGTAAACTACTCACCGACATTTCGGCACTAAAGCCAAAACTTGTGTTAATTGATAAGCGTTTTGGACTTATCGGCACTCAAGACGCCAAAAATTCTTTTGACGGCATCAACAACACGCCAACCACATCTCGCACCATCACGGGTGGCTATGTAGAACCACTCGACAATGCGATTACTGATGGCGTTAGCCTAGATGGCCGTGACGACTTTAGCTTGCCAAAATTGCTTCAACGCTCGGGTCACGACGAGGCGGCTATCCTTAATCTTAATTGGCTGCCAGTCACCCGTGGGACTCTCATCGGTCCGGATAAAACTCTCGTCTATGCTCTAAAAAACATCGGGCACTTTCAGGCCGAGGGATTCGGATTTATCAGACCTTTAATCCGGTTAGATGAAAAGTTGGCGGTCCCGCATTTTACGTTGCTCACCGCGGATAAATTCAGCATTACGCCGAAAAATCTGCTCATTAATGATAAAATAGTTCACCTTGATAGTCATGATCTCATCGTCCCAAACATTATTTCTGCGTCGATCATGGATTTGCGAACGATCAGCCTTCGCACGTTTATTTACCGCTCCTCAAAAAATATACCCCTAGACCATCAATCGATTAAGGAAGGTGACATAGTCGTCATTCTGCCTTTGATGTTTCCTGGCAACACCGATTGGGTGGACGCGCCATTAGAGAAGCAACAAGGTGGGTATGTCATGGCGTCCATGGTCAACAGTGTGTTACAGGACAACTGGCTGCGGCCCATCGGCAGTCCTTTGCCGCTACTGGCTTTGGCATGTCTATTAGGTTTCTGGCTCGCAAGTAGGCTTCGCCCGCTCCACTTCACCTTGACTTTAGTCGCAAGCCTTCTTGTGATCGCCACTTTGGGAATTCTCACATTTTGTCAGTTCGGTTTGATCGTCCCGTGGCTCGCCCCTGCAACAGGCTTGGCAGCCAGTGGACTGGCGGTATTTGCAAACCTCACGATCTTGAACGAGCTCAGGTTGGCTGGCCTCAAAACAGCCCTGCAAGGTCGAATCTCCAAAGAAAGAATTGCACAAATTGTCAAAGACCCCACCCTCCTGCAGGTAGCTCCTGCGGGCAAAATCGTGTCGATCATGTTCGTCGATATTGTCGGATTCTCGCAAATCTCCGACCAGCAGTCGCCAGAAGAGGTCTTCCACCACCTGAAAGAATTGTTTGCCTTGCTGCGCTCAGTCGTTTTGGAGTATGGCGGAGTCGTCGATAAAACAATTGGTGACGGCATGCTCGCTTACTTTGGCTACGGACCCGACGGCCAGCACTCGTCCAGAGAGCACGCCGACGATGCCCTCAAGTCAGGTATCGCCATCCAAAAAAGAGTGCTCGAACTGAACAAAAAAAATAGTGCTCTCGGCTCGCCTATTTACCCACTTCGTATCGGCATCAACACGTCCTCGGTGTTTGTCGGAAATATTGGTGACGAGGATCACTATGACTTCACCGTCATTGGACACGGAGTCAACATCGCCAAACGACTTGAGACCGCGTGCCGGCACTACTGCGTTAACATCGGAGCGACGACCTTTGACACTCTGGTAAACCGTAAGAATTTGACGCAAGGCCTCGCTAAAAGATTGATTCCCATCAAACACGGGGATGCCCCCCTAGAATGCTACGAATGCGATCCGTTTAAGGGAGACGCAAAAAGCATCGCTGATATTTCCAGCGACTATAGAAAATCCCTCAGCATTGATCGCAAAGATGACCGCTGGCCAATCCCCGATGATCTCGAAATTATTTTGGACACGTCCTACGGACCTGCCAGATTGGTTGACTTTTCACGGACAGGGTTTGCCTTCAGTCTCGAAAAATATATGGGAGTGGGCGTTCTTCTGGAATTCCAACTCAGCCCAGAAGGACAAAATTCCTACCGCGCCACCAAATTTACGACCGCTATTGTCGGAGAAATTCGCTGGGCCAGGCCAGTCGGCACGAGATACCTTCACGGAATTTTGATCAAAAATTTGGCCAAGGAACAGCGGGAACAACTCGTCGAGCACTTTAGGTCTAGGATCCACCAAACCAACGAATTGATTTTTGAAAACTAATTAGTTTCTGGGCGAGAGCGCCAGAAACGTGTCCTGAGCCGAAGGGCCGACCTTCCTCATTCTAGGTCAAATACTGTAGTCTTCAGGCGGCTGCTAACACTTGGCCGTCTTGACAGAAAGTCGGTTCGGCTACGAGGATCTAAAATATCTTCAATGCTGAAATTTTGGCAATCGCATCAAAGTCTCTATCGTCGTGTAACAACGGAATTTTATTTTCAATTGCGATCTGAGCAATAAGGCAATTAATTGAACTTCGAATCGTCACGCCGCGTTTGCGGGCAGAAATGAAAATTTTGGCGGCGTTTTCATGGGTAGTCACTAGATCAAGCGGAAAACAAAAAAGTT
>CANJQY010000154.1 GCA_947476525.1 Oligoflexales bacterium | reverse complement strand
GATGATGCGGCGTTGGAAGCGCCGAAGGACCAATTGATTAGAAAAATCCCGGCGGTAATTTTCCATGGACTCGCCTTCAGATTTTAATATTTCGGCTAGTTTTTCTTTGGACATCTTTTGATCTTCTAGATTTCGATTGATCTCGAGATCTAAGTCCGCATCTGAAATGCTAATGTCTAAATTTTTGGCTGCTGCCATGATGAGCTCAAAATTAATGGCGTCGTTTAAGGCTCTGGTTTGAGGGGGTGCGTTACGGTCGGCAGGATACTCGCTGACTACGACGATCGGCCCAGGGTCCATTTTCCGACGAATGTCACTGTAGAATATCGAACGACCGTTGACGATGGCAAGCACGCGGTCAATTAAAATTTCACCCGATTCCAGTGCACGAGCTTTGGGGGCGAACATAGAAATAGAAACAACTATAGAAAATAAAATTGCCGACGATAAAAAACGAATCATCAGAATACTCCTGAATTGGGTGAGGTGACGGAAATGACGTTCATAGCCTTGTTGAGGAATGCTTGATAAGCACTGAGTTTTTTTGTGCGAAGAAGCTCTGCTCGGATCTTCGGTGTAGCCGCGCTCACGGTTTCGTGGTGTGCAGGAATACGTTCGATCGGCATTATGATGTGGAAGCCATAGTCTGATTTTATCACTCCCGTAATTTCCCCGATCTCCATCGTATAGGTACCGTCAAAAAGCGATGGAAGTTGCTCCCTGGAAAATGGGCCGATCATTCCCCCATTTGATGCTTCGGGTGCGATGGAATGCTTCTCAGCTAATTGAGCAAAATTGGCTTTCTTTGTCTGATGACGAATTTCTTTTGCCGTGGCCTCGTTTGCCAATACGATTTGCCGAAAGACCATTCGTAATGGTTTGTTGAAATCCTTCTCGTGGAGCCGATAATACAAAGCAATTTCAGTTGGCGTGACGATTATCGAAGACAAAATATTTTGCTCTAGAAACTGCTCGATGACGGATTGCTCGCATAACTTGGCCTTAAGACGCTCTTTGCTTTGCGGTGACGCAAAATAACTTCCACCACTGGCAATGGTTTGGTTTAGAGTTTCAAGGCACGCAGTAAAGAGTGCTGGGTTGCTTAGGTCAAAAGCAACGGCTGGAGAGGCAATATACTGATATAGGATTTTGCGCTCGATGACAGTCGTCATCGCCAGCTCCTGAAGTCCTGGGGAGTCAGCTATTTTTTCTGAAGGTCCATTGTTCGTGGTAGGAGGTGTCCCGGGAGCTTCGGTTTTGGCGAATTCAGGCACACCATCGAGGCCGGGTGAATTCAATTGGGTGCCAAGCTCCCACTGGAAATCTTCGGGTGTTAGGGTTGTGGAGCCTACAATAATGGTTTGGAATGTCGAGTTAGTTTGTGCACTGTTTTCTTTTGTGGGTTCCTCCGCCAAATCTAAATGAGCCGAAGGGATTGGGCTGCTTGAGAATCTCCACACAACAAATCCAATGCCTAGAAACAGCAGTGCCGTCAAAACTGGCTTAAAATATTTTTTCAACTGGACTCCAATCCCGCCGTTACTGGTTCTAAAAGCTCTAGCAAATGATCAAGCATCTGCGATTGTGATACGGAATCTAACGGGCACAACCCGTTTTGGCTGTCCCAATAAATATACAACTTGTAGTCTGGGGATAGCCGATAAATCTTGGGTTTTCTTTGAACTTCCTGGATGATCCTATCAATTTGTTTCTCTTTTAGGGAGCCAAATTTGATTTCAAACCATCCCGCCTTAGGATTCATCGCAATTTGACTTGCGCCAAGCCACGATAAAACAAGTTTTAGGCGAGCCACCGACAGTAGTCGCAAGGTTTCTACCGGAGCCGGACCAAATCGGTCCCGCATCTCCTCTGCGATATTCGACAGGTCAACGGAACGCTCTACTGCAAATAAAGTTTTGTAGAAGTGCAGGCGCAGACCTTCGTCCTTAATGTATGTGGCTGGAATTAAAGCGGTAACTGATAACTTAATTTCAGTATCAACCTTTATTGGCTCCGGTACCTGGCCTCGAAGCTCCGCAATCGCCTCGCCAAGCAAATCTGTATACATCTCAAGGCCAACCTCTGAGGCGTGCCCAGACTGTTCCGCGCCTAAAAGGTTGCCTGCCCCGCGCAGCTCTAAGTCGTGGCTCGCGATCTGAAATCCAGCGCCAAGTTCTTGGTGCGCTGCCAAAACTTCGAGACGACGACGGGAATCATCTGATATACGTCCCGGTTCTTTTGTTAAAAAGTAGGCATAGGCTTGCACCGAAGAACGTCCGACACGCCCACGCATTTGGTAAAGCTGCGCAAGTCCAAAGCGGTCGGAATTGTTAACGATCAACGTATTGACGTTTGGCATATCAATGCCCGATTCAATAATTGTCGTGCACACTAACACGTCAAACTTATGCTCGATGAAATCAATGATGGTATCTTCTAAGGCTGAGTCCTTCATCTGACCATGCGCAAATCGGACGTTTGCTCGAGGGGCAAGGCTTTTTACCCACAATGTGGTGGCTTCAATGTCTTCGACGCGGTTGTGGAGGAAAAATAATTGCCCACCCCGGTCAATCTCATGCAAAATGGCTTCTCGAATTAATGCCTCGTCCATTTGCGCGATGTATGTTTTTACACTTAGTCTGTTGACAGGTGGTGTCGTAATGATCGAAATATCGCGTAATCCCAGCATTGACATGTGCAGCGTGCGCGGAATTGGAGTTGCGGTTAATGTCAATATATCTGCCCCCGCACGTAACTCCTTTAGCCGTTCTTTATGAACAACCCCAAACCTTTGCTCTTCGTCGACGATAATTAGACCCAATCGCTTCGTCTTTACATCCGCACTTAGTAGCCGATGAGTTCCAATCAATATATCAACTTTACCTTCAGCAACGTCGGCGAGGGTTTGACTCTGCTCCTTCGTCGAAATAAACCGGTTGACCTGTGCCACGCGAAATCCGTGGCGAGATAGGCGGTCGTTAAACGTACGATAATGCTGATAGCAAAGAATCGTTGTGGGAACCAATACCATCACCTGGTAATTTTCACTGACAACTCGAAAAGCGGCACGCAACGCGACCTCTGTTTTACCAAACCCGACGTCGCCACAAATGAGGCGGTCCATCGCATGCGACGAACGGAAGTCATCGTTCACATCAGAGATAGCCTTTAGTTGGTCTTCGGTCTCCTCAAATGGAAATTCGGATTCAAACTTAAAATATTCGTCATCAGGATCATCATAAATATGAATGTGGGCCAATGCCCTTTGAGCCTGAATTTTAAGAAGTTTGTCGGCCATTTCCTTAACCGCTGCTTTAATCTTTTGTTTCTTTTTATCCCAAGTCCCTGAACCCAGTTTGTCCAGTGACGCGGTGCCTGTACCCTCGCCCCCGCTGCTGTAACGTTGTAATAAATTAAGTCTGTCGACCGGCAAGTAGAGTTTGTCAGTGCCCGCATAGTCTAGATGGAGGAAATCTCCTGTTAAGCCGCCCACCGTTAAGGTCGTCATTCCCTGATACCGACCCACTCCATGTACAACATGAACGACCAAGTCGGAAACTTTCAGATCGCGAAATGAATTTAGGAAGTTTTTGAGCTTCGCACTCGAGGATTTTTTCTTCTTTTGTATAATTCCAAATATAACGCTTTCAGGGAGCAGCAGAGTCTTCGTTTGACTGATCCAGATCCACGACGTGATGTGGCCTTCAAGAACATGAACTATTCTATCTGGAGCACTTGTTGCCAATTCTATAAGGGAAACTTGCTTACGCGAAACGACGAGATCCCTATGCAAGAATAGATTTGCAATTCTTTCCACTTGCTCTGGGCTTGAGGCCAAAATGCAAACCTTACCTTGGTCAATTTGAAGTAAATTAGTAATCGCTTGGGCCCATGCATCAAATCTTTCGCCACCACTCAATGTTGGCGAAATACCCTCAAATCCCTGCTCGTCTTTGAGGGTTACCTGAGTAAAGCCAGGCTTAAGAAGTGGATTTCCTAATTCAATTATTTGAGTGGCCTGCGCGAGAGATTCACGAACTTGGGCGCAATCTTGAAAATGCAGCAGAGGATCAAGCGTCACACGCCGCGCAGCAACATCTTTGATGTGAGCGGCTGTGAAATTGTCTAGCAATTCTTCGTAAGCACTAATGGCTTGGTCCATTCCTTTTGTGAAAATTAAACAACAATCCTTAGGCAACAAGTCAAAGGCATGCGAATTTTCTGACCTTAGAATCGGAGCTAGTAAATCCCATCCTGCTGGCCGTGAACCAGATAAAAAAGCTCCGCGAAAGCCGTCTTTGTCGGCTGCTGGGACTGTTTCAAGCGATATAAGATGGTCGTGAAGGCGCTGTGCCGAGGTGCTTCGCTGTTTTGCTGGAATCAGGATTTCGTTGGCAGGCCCGATTTCGATCGAAGCTAAGGATTCACGGCTTTTTTGATCCTCAAGCTGAAATGTTCGGATGCTAGCTATCTGATCTCCCATGAATTCGATTCTAAATGGAAGAGTCGCGCTAGGCGCAAAAATGTCGATCACCGATCCGCGAACGCTAAACAAGCCCTCCTCGTCGACCACCGAAGAAGTATGATAGCCTGACGCTTCGAATTGCTTTATCAAGTCGTCTTGGTCAATTTCGTCTTTGACCGCAATCGAAATTGTGTATTGGTCTAATAGTTTTTTGGTGAGCGTAGACTGAAATAATCCAGCAAGAGTCGTGACAGTGATACTCTTGCGGGTTTTGTGACCCATCCGAAACAGCGAGTCAAGGCGCTGATGGCGGCTTAGGCTTGGATTTATAAACCTATCGGATCCCCACATCGAGAGGTGCGGAAGGTGTGATGCCGCAATATCGGCAGCCATAAGCATTTTTGAATTTTGCTCAAGTAAACTTAGCAAGGGTGACACATCGCGTGGTGTCGAGGGGATTAGAATAATTTTTGACCATCTTGTTGTGGCCGCTAATGAAATAATTTGGGTGATGACGTCGGACGTTCCAATAATTTGTAATTTATTTGGTAGTGACGTGTTTGTGCGTAGCTCATCAATAAATTGATTGATGTGAATTGGAACGCTGGTTTCGATTGACTTAGAGTTCAGCAATGTTCAAATAAATCCTTTACCGCTACGGTTGATATCCTATAGCCGATAGTCGACGTTTGCAATAACAACGGCGCTCCGTGGTTTTGGGGCCGTATTTATAACTGTCTGAAATTAATAATAATATCTTGCCAGAAGGCTCTTTGTGCAAAAAAAATAGCGGGTTCGTACAATTTTGCGGTATCATTTTTGCGGTATTGTTTTGGAAATTTGGCTTAGGACAATGAATCATGTCAGAACATGTCAGAAAAGCGGGCTGCCCCCACTGTCAACTTGTTGAGGAATCCAGGATCGGGACTCTGTCAACAAAGGT
>CANJQY010000153.1 GCA_947476525.1 Oligoflexales bacterium | reverse complement strand
TTGATTTCACCAGCAATGGCATCGACTAGCGTCTTAGGAAGGGGACGAACAGCTTCCGGCGCCTGCGAACGTTCGGCCACTGCGGCCTTCACCGGGGCAACTTCAACCGCCGCCTCTGGCGCCTCCACCTTTGGGTCATGGTGCTGTGGCCGCGCGGGGCGTGCTGGCCGTTTTTTGGGTGTTGAATCGTCGCCGTTGTTGCCTTGAGTCATGGGCACTTTTCCTTAAGGGCTTGGGTTAAAATAAACTGGTTAAAAGAAACTGGTTAAAAGAAACTGGGCTGCATAGGTATTCGGTTATTAGAGTAGGTATTCGGTTATTAGAGATTGATTCATGAAGATATAGTGATTTGGTAGACTTTTGCGGGGGGTGAGCTCTTAGGGGGTCATTCTAATAAGGTAGCATTGCGTTCAACAACTACAAACCATATCTAGACTAATGGTGATGGCATGATATAATCAAAAATAACAGTCATTGCAAGTCATTTAGTGTACCAGCACTCGTTTGTTTTGAGAACTATTTTACCGGATAATATGCGTAAGGTATCGAATCATTTACTAAATTATTTAAATGCTCGGAGGATTTATGCTTAAAATAATTGCTAGCGCCGTTTCGTGCTTATTCTTTTGCTTGGCCGTCGGCACATCGCCGGTTAGGGCTGACTCCGAGATCGAATCAAATTTCAAGGATATGTTCGTCACAGCTGGTTACTCAGCCGCCGCTGGGGCTGCCATCGGCGCTGCCCTGCTAAGCTTTCAAGACCAGCCCCTACACCATTTAAAATATATGTCTGTGGGCGCGTCCATAGGCTTCCTCGGCGGGATGAGCGTCGGCAGCTGGATCGTTTTGGCGCCAATTTTTGTCGATAACGCCGCTCCGTCGGCAACCCCAACCAAGCTGGCCCAAAATTCCAAACATAGTAAAATTATTCTCAAGCCATGGCTTGACGTCGCTAAAAATTCAGTTTCAGGCTTGGAGGCAGGGCTCGTATTTGCCTCATTTTAAACACAAGCCTTGAAGCTCAATGAACAACTCGACCAACCAAATCATATTCATAGGATTCGGTGATTTCGACTATTTGAATTTGGCCGGCCTTCAGTGGGCCATCATTTAAATAGACAATGCCATCCACTTCCGGAGCCTGAACGCTCATTCGGCCCTGCCACAGGAGCTCACTATCCTCACTCGGACCGGCGACCAGCACAGGAATTCTCTGACCAACAAATCGGCGCAGTTTTTCTCGAGATATTTCTTTTTGAATTTCCATGATCTGCGCTAAACGGTCTTGTTTTACATCTTCGTCAATTTGGTCTGCCATCCTACCGGCAACGGTTCCTTCTTCTTGGCTATAGGAGAAGCAACCAAGATGCTCAAATTTCAGCTCTTCAACGAGAGATTTAAGATCCGCAAATTCCTCGGCTGTTTCACCAGGAAAACCAACCATAACCGAAGTGCGTATGGCGACAGACGGCACTTTTTCTCGCAAAGACTTCACTGTAGAAATAATTTCTTCGCGTGTTACCGCACGGTTCATACGCTTCAAAATAGCGTTTGATCCATGTTGCACGGGAATATCTAGATATTTCACAATTTTGTCTTCTTTGGCAAAGAACTCTAGAAATTCTGGACTAATGTTTTCAGGATAAACATAAAGCAAACGAATCCACCTTAGATTATCGATCTGCACCATGGCACGTAGCAATTCCAGAAGATCCGTTTCGCCATTTTCTCGACCATAGGCTGCAAGATCCTGAGCAATTAAATTAATTTCTTGAACACCAGTATCGACCAAATTCATGACTTCTTTAATAATGCTATGGACTGGGCGACTTCTGAGACGACCGCGAATTGCCGGAATGATGCAGAACGCGCAGTTGTGTTGGCAACCTTCCGCCACCTTTACATAAGCACTATGAGAGGACAAGGTATTCACTCTGGGCATTTCTTCATTGTAGAGATAATTGGTGCGCTTGGCGTGAATTGTCCCTTTTTCAATTGGGGCTGACAGCAAATCTCCGATGCGAGAGAATTCATCGGTTCCAATAAATAAATCGACCTCGGGTAATCCTTTGACCAACTGTGACTTATAACGTTGGGTCAAACACCCGGCGACAATTAGCTTCATGTTTGGGTTTGTTTTTTTGAGCTCGGCCATCGATAGAATGGTATCGATACTCTCTTCTTTGGCTGATGCAATAAATCCACAGGTATTTACGATCACGGCATCCGCCGTTTCAGAATCATTCGATGATTCCCAGCCATCCCGAAGCAGTGTTCCAACCATCACCTCAGAATCCACTCGGTTTCTAGAACATCCGAGCGACACCAAGTGAACTTTTCGAATGCTTTCAGATGCAGTAGCAATAGTCATAAAAATCCTCTATTAATAGAATAGGTATGGTTTCTACCATATTTTATTAATAATTCAAGAATTTTGTTGGTTTTTGGCGTATTTTTTAGCCAGCGGCTTTAAAAGGCGCTAACATAGCTGATCGCGGCGCGCTTTGCTCACGGAAGTCTGTTCACTCTGCTCTGGGCCGTCGTCCGTTTCATTGGCCAATCCCACGCTCAGCCACGTTTTATATAGGCGAGCCACATGCTGGAACACGGCATGACTCCTGAGGGTATGGAGCCGGTGCTTGCTGATTTGCGTTACCGGGATTAATCCGCTCACACTTGACGTCAAAAAACCCTCGTCAAAACCGGGAATTTCATCGTGCGATATCAGCCGTTCAGTAACCGGAATCTTGGCCGAATGAAGCAGCTCGATCACCCGTAAGCGTGTGATGCCCGCAACAATGCCCGAGGCCTCGGGCGGCGTCGCAATTTCGACCAAATCTCCGGTGCGGCCAATCAAAAAAACATTGCCCCAGCAGGTTTCGGCAATTTCTCCGTCGCCATTAGACCACAGGACATCATCAAATCCAGCCTCTCTCGCCCGCTCTAATTGAACTCCCCTCACGCCAAGCATCCCAGTTTTAATCTGCGCTCCGCGCGGCCACGCTTTGTCCGAGATTAACTGGAGCTTGGCCCCCGTATCCTGCCTTTGTTGAATCGACAGCCCATCTTCAGGCGCCACTGAAATCATGTGATGTTGCAATCCAGAATTGTCTTTAAATACTAGCACCCGAATTCGGCACATATCCGGCGTTTTGAGTTTATGAATCATGGATTCAATTTCAAATTTGATGCGTTCGCTACGCGGCACATCCTTTAAGTTCAAGCTCGCAGCTTGTGTGGCGAGCCTAACCATGTGGCGTGCAAAATCAACAATCCATAAGCCTTTTGACTGCATTGTAGTGATCACTCGGCAGCCGTTAAAGAAACCGGCCTCGCCAATTATCCGCCAGTCAACAGCTGTAGCTTCCTCACCATCTATTGCAAAAAGAACCACAATCTTAATTCCTTAATCTCAGACCAAAATAAAACTCTCGACCGTTTTTAACATGACCGTATCGCCTAGTCGACCCACAAAACAAAACGAGGAGGCCTTGTTACAGACCGCCTCGTTGATAAAAATTACAAGGTACAAATTACAGCTTCTTTGACGTACCAGTTTTAACTTCAATACCAGCCAGGTCTGTTTGAGCCTGAAGCACGGCTTCTTGAATCGTGGCGGCTGCATCGCCAGCTGTGCGCTTACGAACTTCTTCCATAATATTATGGCGAGTCGTGAATGTGCTCGCGTTTAAAATGACTTGCTTGCCGCGACGATTTTTAAGATTAAAAATCAGAGGTGCTTTAAGGTTTGCAGTCATGTTCTGAGGATTACTTGGGACTGTGACTATTACTGAAATCACGAGGTCTTCTTCAGTAAGCACTTCAAGCTCCGAAAGCTCTGCGTCGCTAACTTCTGCTACATACTCAGGATTGAACAACAAGGGATCAATCAGAACAAATGCAATTGCACCGTCCTCAATTGACTGAAACCATTTGAATGGAGAGTCTTTGTCATGATCTAAAAGCACGTATTGCTTTAATTCGGGGAATCCAATCAATCCTGAGGGAAGATGAATCACATCTCCTTCCGGAACTTCAATTTCACCGAACCTTGTAGTCTTTACATTCATCAAGACACGTCTCCTTTGTCACAATTTATGGTACTAGTTTCACAATTTTCGACATTCCTAACCGACAATCCAACGTACCAGCCCAAAACCTTGTCGCGTTTGCACAATTAGGACTATTTAGTTCTAATTTGTCGACTAGGCACTCGAATAACTGGATGTCTCTATTTATATATATTAAGTCTAAGCCAGACTCCCTGTACATTGCAAGCTCTTTGAAAAATAAAGTTTAATTTTTCTTGCTTCGCCTCGGAGTCCCTTAATTCTATTCATCCCCGTCGTCTCCAGCAGGCTTTGTAGGCCGCACAATCCGGCGAACGGCGACAGGGGGCCCCTTCTCTGGCCTAGAAAAGATCAGTCCCGCTTCGGACACAGTTGCCGCGTCCGATACAGATGCAGCACGGTTCTCCTCCAAGATCCGCTGATACACCTCACCACGATGCACTGAAATGTTCGCCTTAGCCTTGATGCCTAAGCGAACCTGTTTGCCTTTGATCTGCATCACGACGATTGTTATGTCGTCACCGATCGCTATTTCCTCGCGTTCTTTTCTAGTTAGCACTAACACCGTAATACCCTCCTTGGTATCGCCCCATTATCCGGGGCCTCATACACAATGCATTTCCAATGCACAATTAACCACAAACTCCGTCTTCGGACCTTAAAACCTCAACAAAACCTCAACAAAACCTCAACAAAACCTCAACAAAACCTCAACAAAACCTCAACAAATCCAAAACAAGCCTTAAAGCCAAGCAGACTACTGCAAAAAGTTGAGCAGCGACGGCTGCAGCACTTTATTTGACGCAAGCAGCGTGCTCTGCAAAATGGCATCTGTTTTCTTGAGTTCACTCATAACCTGGAATGCATCAGCATCCTCAATCTCGCTCAACGTCCCTTTGGTTGCCTCAGCCTCCCTGGTGACTTCCGTTTGAATATTATTAATGGAATTCCACATGCCTCCAATTGAAGCCTGATATCCCGTGACTTTGTCTAAATGAAACTCCAATTCGGACATGTCTTTTTGAATCTCTGCTTTGTCATTTTCCATCATACCCTCACACAAATTCTGAAGCGCATGCACCATATTAAAATGGCCCTGAGCGCGATCGTCATCATCGGGCATGAACAGGTTCCGAGCCGGAATATTCACAGGTCTAAAAGTTCCCGGTCGGACTTCCACAAAGATTTTTCCATCATCACCAATAAAATTCCCGTCTTCGCTAAGTGGTGGTGTTTGATTGCGAAACCCGCCAAAAACATATTTGCCGTTGTAGCTAGCGTTACCGGCCATAACGACTTGATCCGCAATCTCACGAATCTCACGGGCCGTGGCCATCCTACTTGACGCATCGTTGGTGTCGTTAGCCATGGCTACCGCCAACTCCTTTGCTCGAATCAGACAGTCGGTCAAGCTTGACATCGCGTGCTCGGAAGTATCCATGTAGCC
>CANJQY010000152.1 GCA_947476525.1 Oligoflexales bacterium | reverse complement strand
GCAATGATCCCCGCCAGTAAATCCCCAGAACCGGCTCTTGCCAAGGCCACAAGGCCAGAAATGCATATGATTGGTGCAATCCCCTCGGGCGAAATAATGACCGGTGCCGCGTTTTTATAAATTATGTGGGCCCCAAGTTTCGTTGCGAACTGTGTGGCATCATTTAGCGCCTCGGTTGATAGTGGGGGAGGTACAGGTGTGCCCTGAAGTTTTACCCATTCACCCGGATGGGGCGTGAGCATAAATGCATTTTTTGGAAGTGCGCCATTTTTTTTCTGTAAATCCACAAATTCGTGCAGCGCGCCTGCATCGAGCAGCACTCGGCCGCCGCTTTGGCCAAACTGCCGTAGACACTCCAAAGAATCTTGATCGAGATGTTGTCCCATCCAGCCCGGACCCACCACCACCGTTTTTACGTGGCGCTCACTGAGAAATCGAGACAACTGAGGGGCGTCAATTTTTTTTCCATCAAAGAAACTTTCAACCGTCAATTCTGGGGGAATTAGCATGTCGGCAGGTGTCTCGCCCCGTGGCACGGCAATACTGCACCAACCCGCACCCGTTCTCAGTGCGGCCATGGCGGCCAATATCGGCGCACCAATTTTACCTGATGAACCGCCGATAATTAAAATGTGACCGCGATCAAATTTATGGGCGCTTTGGGGAATGCTGGCCCAGGGGTCTATTTTTAACACGGCCTGTGGATCTACTTCGCGCCAAATGGCCGGCCGTTGCTGGAGGGCTGCTGCAATCGCCGCCCGAGGAAATCCAATGTTCGCCACAGTGAGGTTGCCACAGCAAGCCCCGCTAGGCATCAACCGGTGGATTGGCCGCGACGAACCAAAGGTTACCGTCTCGTGAGCCGGCAATGGTGCAGAAACGACGTTGCCATCATTAGGCGATAAACCAGAGGGAATGTCGACTGCGATGATCGTTGCAGAAACGATTTTTTTAGTTTCAGCTAACGCCTCGAGCATGGCGCCACCGCATGGTGATCGAAATCCAATACCAGATATGGCGTCAACGATAATAGGCCTAGACTGGCCTAGGGCCGTAATCGTGCCGGGACTCCACGTGGCGGTAGGAATACCCATGGTGACCACTGCATGATGTTGTTTCGTGAAAAGATCCGAAGGTTCTTTGCCCTGATCTTCTATGATCACAACCGTCACCTTAGAGCCGTGATCATGAAGAATTCTTGCCGCAACTAATCCGTCTCCTCCATTGTTGCCTCGCCCACACAAGACAATGACCGGATATTTTTCCGCTCCCCGTTCAATGGCCTTGGCGGCTACGGCCCTACCAGCCGTTTCCATCAGGGCACAAGAGTCAATGAGAAATTTCTTGGAAGAGATTTCGTCCACAAGCCGTGCTAAATCACGGTCCCAAACGACGTTCGTCCAGGTGGTTGGTGCAGGCTCTGTAAAATAATTTGTGCCGTGGCTCATGATTCTAAAATGGTGCCCCCGGATTTTTCGATGACGGTTACCAGCTTGGCCTTGACGTCGTCTTTAAAGGCTTTGTGCGCAAACGCAATTTTTTCACTGGTTAACGTGAAAACCGCAAATTTACCCTCATCTTCGCGGTCAAATTGCAGGGTCGAGGTCCCGAGTTTTGAAATTTTAATGACGATTCCTTCGCTGTGCTCAGAGATGGAAACTAAGTCTCCGAGGGCTCTTCCTGCCATGGATGCTTGAAGATTGGTGACTAGTTCACCGTTTTTTATTTTCTTTGGAAATTGAACTTTCATTTTGTATTCCTGATCTCAAGGCGGGTGTATTAGAAAAAAAAATGCCTACATTTCATAGAACGCTAAAAATTGAAATTGATCGATCCCTTGATGACGCTTGACTCGGTGTAATCTGCCGTGGCGGCCATAAATTCCGCGTTGCGATCCACTTGCTTCACCGCCCATGTGGATTTTGATCGAGAGTGAGTGGCTGAAACTGTTAGCCAAGGAATCGGCGCGATGCTTAACGAGCCCTGTCCGGTCATGATTTTTCCGTTAGCGGAAGCACTCCCCCCTGTTGTTAGGTTGCGCGCAATATAGTTGCTTTGCTGTTCCGCAATTCCTTTCAGACCAATAGTGATACCCAATGGAAAATCTTGACTCACAGAGATGAACCCACTTGTTGACGTATCAGGTCCGGGCAGATTTGCGATTTTATAGCTGTAAAAAATATATTTTGCGCCGATCCCCCCAGCAAGCCCCATTGGATAGGCCATCGAAAAACTGGCAACGGTGACGGCCTGGGACGTCACTGGCATGGTCTCGGCGTCTACAATCACATCGTAGGTTCCTGATAGCTTCGCTTTCTTGGTGATGGGGTCGTCGTTCTTCCAGCCAACGATCCCGGTCGCACCTCTCGTTCCATAGCGCTGGCCCCGAGAAAAATTCGGATAGGAAAAGCCTCCGTGGGCGTCTGAACCAATCCAAAATCCACCTGAGATCGGGGTTTCTCCCCAAAGCTGAAGGCTCATCGTGCCTGTGGTCGAAGTGGCTGTGGGCTGGCTTTCCGTGAGCGTTTGCACGATGTCTTTGCTGTCTTCGTTGGCGACAAAGCGCTCTTTCTTGCCTTCTGTGGTCAGGCTCGTAACGCCGAGGTAGAGATCTGCTCCGATCGCTGCTTGGCGATCCTTGTTACCTTTTAGCGCAAAATTCATCATTGGATTGTGTCGAAATTCGAACGTCCCAGATTTTTGAGTGTAGGTTCGGCGTGCATAACCATGGAGGTCTGAAGATTCGTTTGTGTTTTCTGATTTAAGCCTGGCGAAACTACCTGCTGCTTCATATAGGACGTTGTTCGTGGGGTAAAAACCCTTGTGAACATATTTTGTGGGGCCTGCAGATGCGGGGGTAACTGAAGGTGGAGCCGGTTGAACCCGGGCTCGTGCGGTGTTGGCGATCATTCGTTGTTTTTCGTCAATGGCACTGCGCTCAAGGTCGGTTTTTTCTTGAAGTTGTCGCAGGGAGGCCACGTGTTTTTGGTACAGGGTCTTGCTGCGCGCCAGCTTGTCGGGAAGGACCACGGCTTTGTCTAGTAGTTCTTCGGCTAACCCGTATTTTTTAAGACGAATAGCACACATTGAGCCGTAGTAACTTGCGAGGTCGTATAGCGGATGATCGGCGGGGACTCGTTGAAAGGAATAAAGTGCCCCCTCAAATTGAGTTTGAACATAAAATGAGTAGCCATATTCGTAGGCCGTTTCTGGGTCTAAATACTGAGGGCTAATTCTAGCAAATAAATTGTAACTTTCGGGGATGCGGTCCAATCGATAAAGAGTCTTGGCATATTGAATCGTTGTCGGTTCGTGGGCAGGGTACTCTTTGTGGAGGGTCGCAAACACAACTAATGCATCTTCAAAATGTCCGGAGTTGAATATCTCCATGCCAGCCGTAAATCTTGCAACAACACCTTTCGCAGGCTTTGAGTGACGCGGCGAGTTTTTTTTGATGGGTGATTTTTTTGTTGATTCGGCCTTTGCAGGGCGAGATTTTATGCCAGAGTTCGCGTTATTTTGGGCCAAACGAATCGAGGCGTCGAAACTACTATTAGCCAACACAGAAGCAGCCCCAAACATGACCCACAGCAAACCGCAGCGCGCACCGGTAACATATTCCATAGACAGCAACCTCGACAAAACAAATCAATTTAGATCTTCGTAGATGATAGCTCTAATTGATGGTTTTCACAAATTAAATAGTAAGTATTAATGACTTTCAGAAAACCACACAACGTTGATTAGTGTCGGAAATGCAAATGCGAATTTTTGACGAAGAAGTGCGCGAATGTTTTCTGGAATCAAATAATCCGGAGTTGCAAATTGTTGAGTCACAGAGGACTCGAACGCGAAGGCAATCTTTTCGAGGTCTTTTTCTGGAGAGGTGCTGCCGGCTGCTATGGCTGATTCCACCTGCTTCAGCCACGTGATCGATAAATTGGTAACAGCCTTGGCTGGCGCGACATCGTAGGAAGGAGTGTACGATGCAAATTCGAAAATCCAGTGCGCAAAAATTGCGCCAACGCCATGCGAAGAATAGGGGAGAGTGCCTTGGCAGTTTTCTGAAGTGGCAAAATCTTGAAATAAAAGTGAATTTGACTCACTCATGCGGTCTAAAAGTGTGGCTGCTATTATTTTCGCCGTTCCAAAATTAAACTCGGCTTGGTCAGGTGAACGATCGGTCCCAAGGCACGGAAGACCTTTTATTGATCCGCTGGATAGACCAAGGCTGGCAAACGCGATGATGTCGGCAAAACCCTCGCTGACTGCAATGCGCATCGGACTTCGTGGTTGATCGAAGTGATCCAATCGCAAAGAGCGTTCAACGTGGTGTCCATATTCGTGAGCCAGTACAAACGCAGACTCCCATAAACTTGTGGTCTCAGCCGTCCTCTTACGCTTCGGCAAAAGCGCGATGTACGGGGGGGTGTCACTCGAAGGCGGAAAATAGGAAAGATTGTCACCTAGCACCTGCTCGTAAGCGACGTGTTTGCCGTCTTGAATCCATGGCAGCCACAGTGATTCAAAACGAGGAACGACCATCACCGTTACCGGGTGTACGACCGTGCCGGCTGGTAGCAAAGGTTTAAGGGCCAAAGCGGCCTGCTCAATAGCAGTGACCGCAGATAACGCTAGGTGTTCAAGGGACCCGCGGGCTGGCGCCATTGAGGCTCGGCAGGCTTTCATAAGGGTGCCAGGCGAGACTAAGCTCCAGCCAATAGACCTAGTACTGGAGGGCGACAGGCAGTTGGGTGGCCCTGCCAGGTTAGCATCGCAATTTCTCCTAAATACGGCGTCCATGACCACCCCTGCCACCCCATCAGCCGACAGCGGTGTGGTGCGGATATTTAGGCGTGCCACGTCAACCACAACGTCTCCAAGCTTACCGTCCTGCCAGCGGGTTAGTTCAGCAGTCTCAATTTTGGACGGTATTTCGTTGGCAGGGTCGCATTGAGGCTCGCTCAGAGCATAGGAGTCGAGGTCAGAGGAGTGGAAGATCTCCGCAGTAATGTTCGGGTCTGATGGGCGAACGCTTCGATTTGAAGGTGCTTTACAGCCAAAAAATAGGGCGACTGCAGATAAAGCCACCAGCCCGAGGGGACGTAGCTTTGGAGGGGGTGTGTGACTAGGCTCACTCATTTTTATAACTAAACCTCAGCTATTGCCGGCCACAGCCGAAGCGTTGGATGGTTCACAATACTATAAATCGCACCGGATGCAAATTTAAGCATTGACGAACGCTAGTCCTTTCACTTAATAATAGCCACTCATTTTACCAGACTTAGGAGCTCCCATGGCCCGTGTATCAATTGAAGATTGTCTTGAATTTATTGAAAATCGGTTTGCATTGGTTGCAGTTGCGGCTGATCGTGCACGTCAACTTATGGCTGGCCAAGTTCCCACTGTTCGCACAAAAAACAAAGAGGGCGTAACCGCCCTTCGTGAAATTGCTGATGGAAATATCCAAAGCGACCGGCCTGTGCTGACTAACGTTGGCAATGACGATTAATTTGACGAGATC
>CANJQY010000151.1 GCA_947476525.1 Oligoflexales bacterium | reverse complement strand
CACGCAAGTAAATTAATTGCAAGGGTTGGCGCTAAAGTTCACCAAAGTGATTTTATTGCAAAAGTTGGACGTTCCGGGAACGCTCGGGGAGCTCACCTTCATTTTGAACTCCGAGACTTCGATAATAAGCCGCTTGATCCTGAGCTCTACCTGCATCACAAGACGGTGGCCAAGGTTAGCGAACCTCGCCGCGCAGCTAGGGTGGCCATTGCTAGAACTTTGCCAAGTCAGACCAAATATTCTGCGAGCCAGCCGGCCGTTAAATCGGCCGTTAAATCGGCAGTTAAATCTTCAAAGACGTTCTCTAGACTGTCTTCCAAGAAGGCCACTAGACCAACAGCAGTAAAGTCTCGAAGACGCCATGGACACTCAATTGTGGCGTCCCAGTAGCTCTTGCTCAGATTAAAAAACAACCAATTTGGGTCCTAAAATGATTGGCTAGTCCTAGCATTTTCGGGAGGTTGCGACTTTTCCTTGACAGGGTCGAAGATATGCGATTTGTTGCTTCGTAGCAAAATAATGGAATTGATTACACTGAAAATTACATGGTGATTTATGTTTACTGAGCACACGACAAAGGGCCGCACAAGTCGCCTAAAAGTTTTAAATAGTTTGTCACAATCAGAAAAAGACGACACGCAACCACCCGAATTTTCTGCCGGTGAAATTCTTGTCGTCGGCCTCGGCGACCGAATGGTGATTTCTGAGCAAGCTGAAGTTTGGACCATTCGCGGAGTCTTGAGTGACGGCCGCGTGCTGGCTGATCCTGTTGGCGAAATATCTTTTGTTATGATACCTGGCCAATTTCAGCCAGCAACCGCTGTGGTCGGCTATATCGCTCCCCATGCACCACACATACTAGGGATCACGGAAACCGTTTTGTGGCCGCAACTTCGCGCGATGATTTCGCAGCTGGGTTATGATTTGGATGGATTTTATGTGTCACTATCGGTAAATGGAAAACCGTTCTACCGCCGAGAGCTATTGGAAAACGCAAAGGGCCGCCCGTAGGCCATAGATGTTCGCCTTGATTCAGTGGCGAAATTTATCATGCCGCAAAAATATTGCGGGAATTCTTGATCTGAAGGCAACGCCTTTTTCAGTCTCATAAAAATACCAACCCCGCATGTAACCTTGAGGAGTCCTCAGCGGGCATCCGCTGTGATATTCGTACGACTCGCCAGGTTTAATCCAAGGCTGTACACCAACCACACCCTCGCCCTCAACAATATCCACAGCACCTCGTCCATCGGTGATCGTCCATTGGCGGCGTAGTAATTGAACGGGCTCAAGGCCCAAATTTGTAATTGTGACATGATAGGAAAATGCGTAGAAACTTTGTTCAGGACTTGAGCGCCCAGGCAAATATTCTGGGACAACTTTCACGTTCATTTCGTTGGACGTCACATTCCAGCCTAATAATCCGCCTGCGACGCGTTCTCCAATTGTAGGTCCAATGTTTGGCACGAAAACCTCTTCCCATCATGGTTACCGGAGCCACTTTAGCCTATTACCGAAAAAAAAACGCTCTTTAAAAAAACATTTACCGCTAGGCATGGTAAAATTAGGGAATGAACGCGAGGGGGGGTCCGTGCTTTTTTTAACATGGGGTCTAACAATATGAAATTAGGCGGATATATCTTGTCAACTGGGCCCGTAAATGGAGTCCAGCGAAGCTTTGGTATCACGATTTTTGGCGTTATTTTGATGCTATTGACGGTCCAAACGGCACTCTCGGCCGAGGGGCGGGATATCCCCAAGCCGGCAAGCCTTGAGGCTGCGGCCTCAACCAAAATCTTGAAAGTTTCTGACGGAGATTTGATCGAGCTCACCGCAGGCTTTGTGAAACAAAAAATTGCCGGTAAATGGATCACAAGACTCGCCTATAACCGGATGATTCCGGGACCGATCATCCTTGCGCAGCAAGGGAGCAAAATAAAATTGAAATTGATAAATAAAACTGGTGAGCCGACAAGCTTGCATTCCCACGGGCTGCGTGTTGACGATAAAAATGATGGTGTCGTTGGCATTGGTCAAGGTGCCATTCCAAACAACGGATCTCATATCTATGATCTAAAATTTCCTGACAGCGGGCTTTTTTGGTATCACCCCCATTTGGTGGATGAGTATGGACAAGAAATGGGGCTTCAAGGCAACTACTGGGTGACCAATGCGGACTTGTCGCAAATGCCAATGGCGGATAGTGACCAAGTGCTCGTGATCGATGATTTGTTGATTGAAGATGGAGAGATGCCCGAGTTCAAAACAGGCAAATTGTCGTACGCTTTAATGGGGCGCTACGGAAATTTGAATCTGGTCAATAACAGTTCAACCTGGACGTCGACCACAAAAGTGGGCTCGGTGGTGCGCTACTGGATTACAAATACTGCGAACGCACGCCCATTTAAGCTGAGGTTTTCAGGAGCTAAAATGAAGCTCATTGGCAGTGATTCAGGACTTTACGCCAAAGATTTATTGGTTGATGATTTGATTCTCGCGCCGAGCGAACGGGCGGTTGTGGATGTATTTTTTCAAAACCAAAAAACAGTCATACTAGAAAATATTGGGCCCCAACAAAAAACCAAATTCGGTAAAATGGGAAAAATTTTCGTGACGAAAAACCCAAACTTGACCGCCTCTGGATTAGTGAAAATTGGCTCCAGCTTTGAACAATTGATGGTGCGCAAAGCTCTGGACGATGAGTTTAAACCATTGTTGGCGATGGCGGCGGCGAAGCCTGATTTTACGATGAAAATAGATGCCACCCTTCGCGGCCAACACGCCGAGCACGTTATGCAGCAAAGCGCGTCTACGGACGGTATTGAGTGGGAAGATTCGATGCCAGAGATGAACGCAGGCATGTCAGACAAAGAAGTAACATGGCGCGTGACGGATCCCGACACCGGTAAAGAAAATATGGCGATCAATTGGATTTTCGCAAAAAATAAACCAGTAAAAATTAGAATCATCAACGATGGCAAGCACCACCCGATGCAGCATCCAATGCATTTTCACGGGCAAAGATTTATTGTGTTGGCCAGAAATGGTTTGCCCGAGAGCTCGCTCGGGTGGAAAGATACAGTTTTAGTTCGAGCGGGCGAGACGGTAGACGTGGTTCTTGATAACCAAAACCCTGGAAAGTGGATGGGCCATTGTCATATTAGCGAGCACCTAGGTACGGGAATGATGTTCGGCTTTGAGGTGCGGTAATTGGTTGCGTGTGATACCGCTAGATCCGGCAATACATTTCGTGTGCGTAGGTTTCGGAGTAGTGGTGAACGCCGTCTCGCATTTGTTGAAATGATTTGGCCTTGGTGGTCACACGCCAAAAACTGTGGCCAAACAAAAACCATTTGGCTGCGAGGGCTGCGTAAAAGCGGAGCTTCTGCATGCCGTATTCTTCGATGCCGTCACCCTGGCCGAAATATTGTTCGACGAGGTCGATTAAAGTTAGGAACGAACGGTGAAACTCTCGGGCTTCTTCTGCGGGGGTTCGTGGTGCGCGCTCGCCTTCGCGGCCAGGTGGGAAGCCACTAATGCCGAGATCCTCCGCAATTTGCCAAAGAATCCAAGGGCGTGCGGTTGCAGCCTTGGCGATCATCGCACCAGCGCAGCCGTAGTCGTTCACGATCTTAATGGCATCGCTCGCTGTTTGAATATCGCCGTTGGCGATGACCGGAATGCCTCTCGCCTGAGCCACTTCTCCGACCACGTCCCAGTTTGCGGGGCCTTCGTGTTTTGCGGCCCGAGGTCGAGCATGAATGGTTAGCCAATCGACACCGCCATCTTCGAGTGCCTTGGTAAAATCAAGAAGGTAATTTTTGTCGATATCTTTATCGGCACCCCCTCGCAGCTTGACGCTCACTGGTATGTTCGTATGACGCTTGACCATTTGTACTACTGCAGCAGCATAGGCTGAGTCACCCATCAGGCGCACACCCCAATTGTGTCGAAGAATATGAGTTTGCGGACAGCCCATGTTAATGTCAAATCCCCACGGCGATAAGGGCAAAAGTTTCTTAACGCTAGGGCCGATAAATTTTTCTTCATTGCCGAGTAACTGAGGAATAAAAAATCTTTCACCGGTCGATACACGAAGCTGCGGCGTTAGATCCAATTTTTCACTAGGAAGTTTACGCGTTGACAGCATTTCCGTAAAACGCAGGGCATTAATTGGCAGAGGCGTGTACGAGTGGACTAACTCTCGAAAAGCAACATGACTTATCCCCACCATCGGGGCAATCATGTAAGGAAATGTAATGCCCAGGTTTTGCACTACTTTTACTTCTCCCATTTGTTACGCGCCAATTAAGTGATCAAGAACGTCTGTGGACTTTTCCCTTATAAACGATCAAATATCCATTGATTTCATACATTTTCATTTTTTTTCTAAAGATCTCAAGGGCAGTGATGCGAAAGATATCTGTAACATGATATAATCAAAGAATAAAAGGTGACTTGTGCGTAGTCTTGTGCGTAGTCTTGTGCGTAGTCACGGCAAGCCGTTAAGCCTCGGCAAAACCATTTTTCACTATGAACGGAAGCCGTAGTCATGAACGCGACATTGCTAAAAAATAAAGCTGAGACGTGATGGGGGCCGGCAGCCAATTTTCGATGTCGATTGGATTGGTAATCATCAGTCAATTCTCGTTTAGTGATAGAGCTTCAGCCCTCCCGATCGGCTACGGCTACAATCAAGGGGATATTCAGTTTGATGAATTGTCGTCTGAACATTTCAGGGTGTACCACGATCACCGTGCCCCTGCGGACGGTATGCTTGCCCTAAAGTCCCTTGAAGCGGCGAGGCCACATGTCGAACGGTGGTTCGGAGTGGCGAGAACGTCACCCTTGGTCGTGAATATGTCGGCTTTTAGTGAGAATGCGTCGTTTGCAAATTTTGTGACCGATTCCATTGAGTTGCAAACTCTAGGCCAAGGTGGGCGAGACCTTGCATGGCACGAGTACACGCACTCGACCATGTATCGGCAGTTGGATAACATATTTGGCCCAGCAGGCGCATTGATCAATTTGCCGTGGATGGAGGCTTGGTTTCTCGAAGGGCTTGCCGAAGCGGTGAGTGTTTCGATTGGCTCAGACGAGCAAGCGGGAGTAGAGCGCTATCAAGCGTTGACCAATAATTGGCCCACGTGGGACCGACTCCATAGCCTTTACAACAGCGGTCCATTTAATTTTCGCGGCTATGCAACGAGTGGGGCATTTGTAAGCTGGATCTTGAGAACTTACGACGCGACGAAACTCCCGGAAATGTTGAAGACGTTTCGCGCCGATTCAATGCCTTGGTATTGGCCTTGGGCCATAATCCCATTTAATAAATTTTTGCCGATGGACAGTGCCCTTAGGTCTATGACCGGAAAGTCGGGAGAAGAACTCTATACACAATATAAAATGGAAGCCACCCTTCACTGGAAGTCAATCGCTACTGCCCCAATTCTGTCCAAAAAAATAGGGCAAAACGAAGCCACAGGAAGTCCTTGGTCGTGGCAATTTATGAATAAAAAACTTGGGAAAACAAGCCCCCCGGACGATGCCGCGAGTGTTCAAGTGGCGAGGTCGACGACGGCTACGGCGT
Organism: Oligoflexales bacterium; assembly: GCA_947476525.1. Lineage (GTDB taxonomy): Bacteria > Bdellovibrionota_B > Oligoflexia > Oligoflexales > RGVZ01 > CAMDKS01. The sequence continues at coordinate 92 of CANJQY010000151.1, read as the reverse complement.
GGACTAATTCCTATTTTCCGAAGGCAAATCTAAACAGCTACCGTGTCGCACTCCAGCTTACTGATGATGGGAAGCACTCGGTCAAGTGGCTT
>CANJQY010000150.1 GCA_947476525.1 Oligoflexales bacterium | reverse complement strand
TATTCGATCACATCTTCATCTAACCGCATGGTCACAGGCTTCTTTAATAATTTGACATATGGGTTTGGTTTCCACGTCATTTTCTTAAAATCGTAATTCTTTTTCATGACATTTCCTCATACTGCTTCTTCTCGCTCCGCGTCAATTTTGTCGCACTGATAATACGCATCGTACGAGCTTCCTCACGATAACAATGCACCACTAATAGCTGCCGTTGCCCCGAACTATATCGATACGCATGACTTTATTGTACATAATTTCCATGTACAATAAAAGAACTTTTCATGATTGTGCTCGCATTCCAAACTACTTCTATAGATATCAATAAGTTGTTGTCCAAAATAATGTCAATTTGATTAGGGCTATACCAATTTCTTAATGAGTCGGTGAAACGGTTTTAGCGAGTTTTTTAAGAAGCCATTCACGCGGTCTGCCACGCGGTAGCGAAGTGGTTTATCGAGCCAGCCCGCATCTGAATTAATTACCGAAAACGTATCGTAACCAAGTTGGCGCCGCATTTGAGTGTCAATACAAGCGCCGTGTCTAATATACAACTCTGATAATTCTAGGGCTTCATCACAAGACTTGCGTGTGATGGATTCATGATGGGTCCCTTCTGCAGAACCCAGATAGAAAATTCGAAACGCCCGCGTGATCGCCCGTAAACACAAGTCCACATCTCCAAGTCCATTGGGGAGCCAGTCTTCGTCAAGCCCTCCGAGGTCTTGGTAGGTTTGCAGTCGGCTTATGGCACACGCAAACGTGACGGCCGTCACCGCGTGGTCATCATGAACGAAATCAACCATGGTGGTCATGTGTGCAGGTCTAAAGTAACCAGACCCGATCATTTCAAGTCCGATCTTGATGCCGCCGTGCTGGACGCTTGTGAGGTCTGGATACCAAAGTTTTATGCCACAAAAAGCGATGCCAGGGTCGTAGAGCAGGGCACTTACCATTTGTCTAATGACGCGAGGCCCAGAAAGAGTGACATCGTTATTTAGAAAGTGGACGTATTCAAATCCGTTTGCGTGCCGCGTGATCGCTTCGTTATTTAGTTTAGCGTAGTTGAAGGGGCCGGGGATGGTCTCCAAGATGTAGCGAGACTTCCTTGGTAGACCAAGCCAGCGTTTGAGCTCAGATATGGACTCGGGCGCAGAAGCGTTATCGACTAAAACTACGGTGACCTTTACGTCTTGCGCCTCGATCGACTCGAGACAAGATATAGTCATTGCGGTCTTGTCTCGAAACGGAACAATGGTCAGAACTTTATGATCTAGATTATTAGGACTAGAAAACGAGGCCCGAAAAAAACGGTTTTGGCCGCTGTTTCTGGCTAAATGAGGCGCAAGGTCATCAACCACATAACCAAGGCCCCCTAAGTTCTCCCGAATTAGAGCCTGACCGCGCTCTGTCACATAGGGTTTTGCGGCCAGAGAATCGGCGGTTGAATTTAAAATCTTGCGCCAGTAATAACAAAATTCAGGAATGTGCTTAGACCTGATGTCAGGCGAATGGGCTAACCTAAGGAAAAAATCATGGTCTTCGACCCCGTCAAATTCCTTTCTAAAAAACCGGCCATCAGGAAGGACATTTTGGGCCATAAATGCCCGCTCGACAAATGTCAGGTGAGCCAGATAATTGCTACGCAAAAGAGTTGACTTGCATAGGTCAGGCTTCAGAAAGAAATCACTGACCTTTTTGCTGTCCTCAGTAATCTTGCACTCATTAGAAAATATGAAATTGACGCCTTGTCCAGATTTCTTAGAGTCGTGGATATGCCTTGCAAATAATCCAAGGGCTTGTGGGTGCAGCAGGTCATCGTGGTCTAGGAAACCGGTCCAATCTCCGGTGGCATGTTTCATGCCGAGATTTCGTCCTCCCCCAATTCCTAAATTGACGTCAGACCGGATGACCTTAATTCGTGGGTCAGCCTTCGCAGCCCCTAGGGCCGTGTCCATGTGAGACGAGTTTGGGCTACAGTCATCAACTAGTATTAATTCCCAACGCCGCCAGGTTTGAAGCTTGCACGATACCAATAACTCTTCTAGGAGGCGAGGAGGGGTGTTGTACATCGGAGTGATGATACTAAACGTGACGTCACAAGTCAGAGAATCAAGGCGAGCACTCTCGTTTAGGAGAGTTGCAGGCATGTTTGCTTGAACGGCACCAGATAGTGTCCAGGGGACGTCCCGCAGTAGGGTTCGGCACAAGGGGTTTGTTTCGATATAGGACTTGTATTCTGCGAAAGAAGTCATGTCATCCTTGCGCCGCCTGAGGTTGGCGTGAGTTTGGAAATCCACTGATCTTGGGGTGTCTCTAGAAAAAATTTCATCTGCTGGCCATTTAGGTCAAGTGCGTCGTAGAATTGATCACTCTTATAAAAACTATCGCGCTGGAGATTGGGGTTTAGGTAGGGGTCATTCAAAATGTCAGAACCATATTTTTTCATCATCAAATGACGCTCAAAATATTCAACAGATTTCCCCCTAGTTTTCGACTCTGCGTGGATGACGACAGCATAAGGTGTATACAAAATCGATTTCCCAAATCTACGAGCTCGCAAGCAAAATTCAAGGTCACCGTATCCGTTTGGGAAATAATGCTCGTCAAAACTGCCAATTTCAAAAAACTGGCTTTTTCTGATCATCATGCAGGCTGCCGTCACGGCCGACACTTCGTGAAGGGTATTGAGCATGTTTCCGTATAGATTATCGTCCTCCGCAAGCTCCAGACCTGCATGAACGGCCACGTCACGACCTGCCGCCATTATTCCCGCATGCTGAATCGTGTGGTCTGGGTACAGTAATTTGCATCCCACAGCCGCGATCTCGGGCAGTAATGCAAACGGGAGCATCTCCTCAATCCAACCCGGAGTTTTTATCTCGGTGTCGTTATTTAGAAATAAAAGGACGTCGCCGTTTGCATGCTTGGCTCCGGTGTTGCACTGGCGTGCAAAATTAAAGGGACCAGGCTCAAGGATGGTCCTGATTTTATTCGGGTAGCGAGCTTTGATCTCCTCATAGAAAGCGAGGCACTCTTTGGAGGTCGAACCATTGTCCGAAATTACAATTTCAATGTTTGTGTAGGTCGACTTTGTAAATATTGATTCAATGCAAGTGGCAAGTAAGTCTCGGGCCTCTTTGCTTGGTATCACGATACTGACTAGGGGCCTTGGGCTAGGGAGCTCTAAGTCTATTTTATAGTGGACGGTGTGGGGCTCATAAAGCACTTTGGCTTTGTGACCGCGGCGCGTGAGACTTTCTGTGACAGCCTTTTCTCCGGCGTTTGCGGCGTAAGGCTTAGAGTCAATACTGTGAGCCGTGCTTGCAGGGTGAGCTCGCCATTGATAAAGGCAGCTTGGGATATGAATCACTGGCTTCGATGATTTTTCTACCGCGCGGAGCATGAGGTCGTGATCTTGAGAACCCTCAAAGCCTAGCCTAAAACCACCAATTTGGGTTAATAGAGACCTTCGGTAAACAGAAAGGTGCGTCGTGTAGTTGACAGAGGCGTGAAGCCACGGTGACCATTCGGGTTTATGAAAGGGAGGATTTACTTTTTCTCCGTGGCCGTCGACGAGGCGTTCATCTGAGTACAACACATCTGGCTCGTGATGCAGATTAATATACCTGACCACTTCAGCCAGTGAATGAGGGTATAGACGGTCGTCGTGGTCTAAAAGGACGGCGTAGTCTCCAGCGGCTAAGCTCAAACATGAATTTGACGTCGCCGAAATGTGCTGGTTTTTGTCGTGGGCCGATAGCTTTATTTTGCTGCCAAATTGAGATTGGAAGCCACTAAGGACCGCTGTTACGGCCGGATCTTGTGAGGCGTCGTCCACGGCACAAATTTCCCAGTTTTCGTAAATCTGAAAGGCCACACTGTCTAGGCATTCTTGCAAATAAACTGGAGAAACCTTATACACTGGAATTAACACTGAGATCTTCGGCTGAAGTGGCAGCGTACGAACGACCTGCTTCAGGTGATCGAAATATTTTGCCACCACAAGTAATTTTCCAGGGTGGAGCTGGCGCCCGACAACCAGCATGTATGGTGCGTTGGTGTAAAGATTCTCAAATATGAAATGAAGCTTCAAAAAAATTTGCTTGGTAAGCCAAAGGGCTTTGCGGCAGGAGCGCCCGAGAAGGCGTGTCGATAGGAGTCTGCGACTGATTTCTCTTGAACGTTGCTTTGCGATTCGAAGTAACTGAGTCATGGTTGCCCTGGCGTTTTAATCGAGAAAGCATTTACTCTGGAGGAGACATCCACCAAATAATTATGACGATTGGCACCACTTAGTGAGTTCGTCATCTTTATGGTCGCACCTTTGCCCATGAAGAGCTCTCGGGAAAGGCCTTGATCGTGAATGCCAACTAAGATTTCAATTTGATCACGAGCCGCAAGTTCTGGCAGGCCACTTGGCATTGAATATCGGGCCAAAATGTGCTGGCTAGCGGTGTCAAATTTTGTTTCAAAATTTAAATCAAGGTTGTTAAACCCTGTGATAATACGCCCATTTTCAGATAATGCGATCCCCACGGCAAGGTCGTCGCTGATGACCGGATAATTGGAAAAGGTAATGTCCACAACAAGCTCAAAGGCCCTCGAGACGTCGAGTTCTTCGGTTGATTTTCCATCTTGAAAAATGCTCGCAGCGGATATTGCCCGAGGTCCATTTTTTAGAAAGCTACTTTTTCGCAGCAAGTTTAATCTAGTCGCCTCGTCGTGCTGCTCTTTTGGTAAAGATTTGATGAGGCGCTCATGCATAATATCTAAGTAGAAGGCGATACCCACTTTGACATCACCGTCAAATTTAAGGAGCCCGTCTTCAAGCACGATGGCCCGGTCACAAAATTTCTGGACGGAGGCCATATCGTGAGAGACGAGCACGACCGTGGTGCCCGTTTCACGCAAAGCATTAATGCGGCCCAGGCATTTATAAGCGAAGTTTGTGTCGCCAACGCTCAAGACTTCGTCGACCAGTAAAATATCTGGATCAATCGCCGTGGCACAAGCAAACCCAATGCGGGCGATCATTCCACTCGAATAATTTTTAAGTGGCGCGTCGATAAAATCTCCGAGGGTCGCAAACTCAATGATGGCCGGAGTCCTGGCGGCAATTTCCTTACGACTAAGTCCCATTAGCATGCACGAAAGCTCGATGTTTTCTCGTCCAGAGAGCTCGTGGTCAAACCCCGCCCCGAGTTCAATCATGGGACTGATCCGGCCTTTAACGACCGCAGACCCGCTCCTTGGATTAATAACCCCCGCAATCGTTTTAAGGAGAGTTGATTTCCCACAGCCGTTGTGGCCGATGAGTGCCACCGACTGTCCTTTGGGTATTTGCAGTGTCACGTTATCAATTGCGCGAAATTGTTTGCGGCCGGAGAGATACTGGCGGTGATGGAGGATAAAGTCTTTTAGGCCAGAGTGCTTGTGGGACGCTAAAAGATATTCTACGACCACATTTTGGCAGTCAATGGCGTAATTTTTTGGCTCGTTTTCACGCATCATTTACTCTTTTATAAATTATAAATAATCTGATTTTTACTACGCTTATAAGTCCAAGCTGCGATTCCAACGGATAATGCTGTCAAAAGACAAATGACTTCAAGCTCTGATAGGGAGACTGTCGAGCCCCCGAAAATCGTGGCTCTGTAGGCCTCCACAAAATGAGTGAAGGGGTTTAGGATGAGCAAGTCTTGGGCCTTTGCTGGAAAATTGGCACCGTGACGGTCGTAAATG
>CANJQY010000149.1 GCA_947476525.1 Oligoflexales bacterium | reverse complement strand
TCCTCAAAGTTGGGGTGAGCCTTACTAAGCGTGCCCTAACAGAATTGTCTAGATTTGCATCAGAAGGTTTTGAGACCGTCACTCTGAGCATTACCCCCGACCAAACAACTTTGATCGCGCAAGTGCCTAATTATCAGATATTTGTGCGGCTATCGGCCGTTAAATACCCTAACTACTCCTCGGCGATTCCTGACATAAAAAGTCGTGGCGTTTTAATGAACACGGCACAGATTAAAAGTGTTGCACGCAGAGTCTTACTTGCCGCAGATAAGACCCGGGTTTTACAGTTGAGCTTTTCCGACGCATCCCTTACCCTAAGTTCTAAGAATACGGCTCACTCAGAAAGCAAAGAACGCATTGGTCTTGAAGGCTATCAGGGAATGAGATGTGATATTGCCATCAACGGTAAATATATTACTGACATCGTTAGTGTTACAGGAGCCGAAAAAATGTCGTTGCAGTTTCGTGATCCGGTAGAGCCAATTATAATAACTCCTTATGGAGAGCCTGCCGATTGCATCACAAAACATATTTTGGTGCCAATCACCGGCGGTGGAGAGGCCCAACCGTAAGCGAACCACAAGGCAAAGAAGGCCACGAGTGCGAATGGCGAAAAGATTTTTTGATCCAGATTCGTCACTCAACATTCGCCAATCAACGAGACGGCTAACGTCTGACAAGTTTTAATTCTAGCCGATTAATGGCTAACGATTTACCAAATGGAACCAAAAAAATATGCAGACGGAAAATCAAAACAATACGAATTCAAAACTTAATTTGAGTCTACACGGTGCCAAGGGGACAACCACAATGACAGACAGTGACAATACCGATCCAATAGCGACTACAGGCGAATATTCAGCCGACAATATTCAGGTGTTAGAAGGCCTTGAAGCCGTTCGAAAAAGACCTGGCATGTATATCGGCTCGACTTCCGTGGATGGTCTTCATCATTTAGTGTATGAGGTTGTTGACAACTCAATTGATGAGGCTATGGGAGGCCATTGTACAAAAATTGATGTTACCATTCATTTAGATAATAGCCTTTCCGTGCGTGATAACGGCCGCGGTATTCCCGTTGAAATTCACAAAAAAGAAAACAAAAGTGCTCTCGAAATAGTAATGACCGTGCTTCACGCTGGCGGCAAATTTGACGACAAAGCCTTTGCTTTTTCTGGTGGTCTACACGGCGTGGGAGCTTCGGTGGTTAATGCACTTTCAGAGTGGTGCCGTGTTGAAGTAAGACAGGCCGGCAAAGTACATATGCAAAGCTACAAACGCGGCTTGCCAGATGGTCCCGTAGCAGTGGTTGGTACGACGGAGTCTCGCGGCACGTTAACTAAATTTAAACCGGATTCAGAAATTTTCCCGGACACCAATTTTCTATTTGAAACATTGAGTAAACGAATTCGTGAACTGGCTTTTTTAAATCACGGTTTAGAAATAAATTTAGTCGATGAGCGGTCCGATCAAAAGACACAGTTTTTATTTGAGGGTGGACTGACCTCATTTTGCGAATTTTTGGTCAAAGGCAAGAACGCCCTCCATCCAAAACCTATGGTGATAAAAGGCCAACAAAAAGACGGCGACAAAGTTATTTTTATGTTGGACTGCACCTTACAGTGGACCGACGCCTACACGGAGAGTTTCTTTTCCTACGTCAACAACATCAATACGGTCGAAGGGGGAACCCACGTCACGGGAATCAGGGCCGCGTTGACTCGTGTTATCAATTCGTTTGCAGAAAAAACGGGGGCCCTTAAGCAATTCAAAGAGGGCATCACGGGCGACGATATTCGAGAAGGTCTTTGTGGCGTCATTGCTATTCGAATTAAAAATCCAGAATTCCAAGGACAAACCAAAACCAAGCTCGGTAACACCGAGGTCAGGGCTTGGGTGGAGCAGGTTGTTGGCGATAAACTTACAACCTACTTTGAAGAAAACCCAGACGTGGGTCGACGCATTGTTGGCAAAATAATTGACGCCGCTCGGGCGCGTCTTGCGGCCAAAAAAGCGCGAGAATTAACCCGCAGAAAAGGGGCCTTAGATTTTGCAGGACTACCGGGCAAAATGGCCGATTGCCAAGAAAAAGATCCTGCTGCCTGCGAACTGTTTTTAGTCGAGGGTGACTCGGCTGGCGGCTCTGCAAAACAAGGAAGAGACCGTAAAACCCAGGCTGTTTTGCCGCTTCGCGGAAAAATACTTAACGTAGAAAAAGCACGTTACGACAAAATGCTTTCGAGCCAAGAGATTAAACTATTGATCCAAGCACTTGGTACAGGCATCGGCAAAGACGATTTCGATATTACGAAACTCCGCTACCACAAGATCATCATGATGACGGACGCGGACGTTGACGGCGCCCACATTAGAACTTTGCTGCTCACGTTCTTTTTTAGGCAAATGCCGCAAATCATTGAACGCGGGTATCTCTACATCGCACAGCCGCCACTTTATAAATATAAAAAGGGCAAGCTAGAACGCTACATTAAAGATGACGCAGCCTTACTTGATTTTTTAAGTGAAGCCGGAATCAGCAACCTAGAAGTGAAGGATGCTCAAGGCCGAATTATCGACCGCAACATTCTTAAAGGCCTCATGACCAAACTGCAGCGTTACCTGCAACTAATGCAGATGGCGTGTCGCCGCCGAGCTCGTGGGGTGGTGGATTATATCGTGCAGCATGATGACGTGGGTCCTCACAATCTTTCGAGTGAAGAGGCTGCTTTGGCCCTCGCCGCAAGGATTACAGCAGAGGCCAGGTCGTATGATCCTAAAGCCTTCTCGGCTGCGTCCGTAATTTTTGATCAAGAATATAGTCGCTACCGTCTTTTGCTCGAGACCCGTGAGCGAGACATTCCGATGACGAGTCAAATTGATGCGGCATTGTTTGCGAGTGGAGAAATTCTTGAGCTTAAACGTCTTCGCAAACAGATGGATGAAATTGCACAAGCACCGTTTAGTTGGACCAACATCAAAAAATCTAAAAAAGACGAGGGCGAAGAAAACGCACCTGAGGGGGTTGAAGAAGCTCCACCGGCCGTCTTGCGTACGATCGCAGACCTAAAGAATTTTATTGTTGCCGAAGGTCGCAAAGGGGCTTACGTACAGCGGTATAAAGGTTTGGGCGAGATGAATGCAGATCAGCTAGCCGACACCACGATGAAGCTTGCTCACAGGACGATCCTGCAAATAGAGGTTGAAGACGCGATTGAAGCGGATTCTTTATTCTCGACTTTGATGGGTGATGACGTTGAGCCGCGACGTGAATTTATTCAAAAAAATGCTCTCAACGTAAGAAATTTGGACGCATAGACCGTTTTTGACGTTTGCCTTGTCAATATAATGAAATTTTTTAAGGAGCCTTTCCATGGAGCCAACACAGGGTGTAATCCCAATAAATATCGAAGAAGAAATGCGTACGTCGTTTCTCGACTACTCGATGTCGGTCATTGTTTCTCGGGCACTTCCTGATGTGCGTGACGGCCTTAAGCCGGTACATCGCCGCATTTTGTATGCGATGCATGGACTTAAGAACTATCATAATCGCCCTTACCTTAAATCAGCTCGTATCGTCGGGGATGTTATTGGTCGCTACCACCCTCACGGCGATAGTTCGGTTTACGAGGCCTTGGTCCGCTTGGCCCAAGATTTCGCTATGCGTTATCCATTGGTCGACGGCCAAGGAAACTTCGGTTCCATAGACGGTGACTCGGCCGCAGCCATGCGTTACACCGAATGTCGACTAGAAGAAATAGCCGAACTTTTACTTAGTGATATTGACAAAGAGACGGTCAATTTTGGCCCGAATTACGACAATAAAGAAGAAGAACCATTAGTTCTCCCAACAAGGCTGCCCCAACTCCTGGTCAACGGCTCCTCTGGTATCGCCGTTGGAATGGCGACAAATATTCCACCCCACAATCTTGGGGAAGTGGTTTCAGGACTGCTTGCTTTGATCGAAAATCCATCAATTACCATTGAAGAATTGATGGAGCATATTAAGGGCCCAGACTTTCCGACCAAAGGGATGATCGTTGGCGTGGCCGGCATTCGCAGTGCGCTTATGACGGGTCGTGGCTCGATCCTAATGCGTTCTAGGTCTCATGTGGAACCGGTGCCAAAATCAAGTGGAAAAGAACAAATCATCGTTACCGAAATCCCGTATCAGGTAAACAAAGCTCGCCTCATTGAGCGTATAGCCGATCTCGTTCGTGAGAAAAAACTAGAAGGCATCACCGACCTTAGAGACGAATCGGCGGAAGCCGACATTCGCATCGTCATCGAATTACGAAAAGGTGAAATTCCAGATATTGTCCTCAACAACCTTTACAAACTAACTCCAATGCAATCAACGTTTGGCGTTAACACGGTCGCCCTTGTGAACGGTGCACCGCGAATTTTGAACGTAAAACAAATGTTAGAGCAATTTTATTTGCACCGCAGGGAGGTCATCGTACGGCGTACGGCTTTTGAATTAAGGCAAGCTGAGGCTAGAGGCCATATTTTGCTTGGTTTAAAAATTGCGGTTGAAAACATTGATGAAGTCGTCAGGACTATTCGCGGAGCCGCCGACACCGAGACGGCCCACCAAGATTTAGTGGCTAGATTTAAGCTTTCGGATACGCAGGCGAAGGGCATTCTCGAAATGCGCCTTAGCAAGCTTACCGGAATGGAAAGAGACAAGATCGTTGCTGAATACATGGAAACACTGAAAATTATCGAAGATTTGCAAGATATTTTAGCGACACCGGCACGCGTCACCAAAATAATCACAGATGACATCGAAGAGCTTCGTCGACGGTTTGCAGACGCCAGAAAAACAGAAATTATCGCCGACGCCGCCGACGCATTGACCATGGAAAGTCTTGTCGCCGACGAGGAGGTGGCGGTCACTATTTCTCAGGCAGGCTACATTAAGCGTACGCCCATTGTCGAGATTCGCGCGCAAAAACGCGGCGGAAAAGGTAAAAGCGGAATGCTGACCCGCGAAGAGGACATGGTTAAAAGCCTATTCATGACCTCCAATCATCAGTCCCTGCTTTGCTTTACGAACAAGGGCCGAGTTTACGACATTAAAGTTTACACGGTTCCTGAACTACCACTTCGCAGCAAAGGTAAACACTTTGCTAACCTGATTAAGCTTGAAGAAGGCGAAAAAGTTGTAAGTGTTCTTCCTGTTAAAGAATTTAGTGAAGGCAAATTTATTATTAGTGCCACGGCAATGGGCTACGTTAAGAAAACAGAGCTCATGGCCTACGAAAATATTCGGCAAACAGGCATCATCGGTCTTAAACTAGAGGACGACGATCAGCTGATCGGCTGTGCTATCTCTAGCGGCACCTACGACGTGGTGCTGGCCACAAAACAAGGGAAAGCCATTCGCTTTAACGAAGAAGAAATTCGTCCTATGGGAAGAAGTGCTCGAGGGGTCACGGGCATTCGTTTTGGCGAAGAAAAAGACATGGTTATCGGGCTTGAAGTGATTGATGCCGAGTCGACAATTTTGACCGTCTGTGAAAACGGTTACGGAAAACGTAGTCCTTTGGACGAGTACCGCAAGCAGACTCGTGGCGGCAAAGGTATCTACACCATCAAGCTCAGTTCTCGTAACGGCACGGTGGTCAGTATTCTTCAAGTTGCAGACACGGACGACGTTATGCTTATGACGACAGGCGGCAAGATTGTTCGCTTTAGTGTGCAGGAGCTTGGCGTTATTAGTCGCCACACACAAGGCGTTCGGTTGATTAATGTGGACGAAGGCGAGACGGTGATTGGTGTGTGTAAAGTCCTTAAATTTGAAGGCGAGGAATTTGTCTAACCTAAAAGAACTCTGCGCAACTTATCAAGCTTCAGGCCTTTACACTCATGTGTATGCGGCCTGTGGCTTTTTAGAGGATACCAAAAATACGGCCGAGTGTTC
>CANJQY010000148.1 GCA_947476525.1 Oligoflexales bacterium | reverse complement strand
GCAGCCATTATTCCGGCCTTTTTATAGCCAGGCATCGATCATCTCCGTCTTTAACAGGATCTAGCCCAGGGCACCAATTGTCATGGTGTTTTTGAATGGACTCCATCTCTTCCGCACTTGGTAGGGTTGGATAGATTTTTATGGGAACGGACTTAATATCTTTAAAGTCGACCCAGTTTTCGGATGTGAAGTCGTCGACCACTGTGGGCGGATTCTGTTTACTTTGCAGGATTTTAATTTTAAACGTAACCAAATCGAACTTATCAAATTGGTACTCGAGTGAATCCAACGTTTGACCAGCGGCTTGTATGAAGGGATGATACATGGCCACTTTAGCTTTAATTACGCCGTTTTTTACCAGTCCATAAAAGTTTTGCGGATCTTCTGAGCCTAGCTCCTTATCACGATTAAAATTTATTGGTGTGTCGTAAATGCAATCTCCTGCCGGAGGAAGCATCGACATTTTTACAACGCCCTTGTCGGTGGAAATCAGCTCCCGATTTGCAAATATTTGAAAAACAGAATTATCGGGAGCCGTTGTTTTTCCGACAAGCTCAATAACAGAACCCGTGACAGAAATTGTTGTTTGCAAGCTGAAGGGTCTATTGGACCATGTAAGTGCGAGCCCACTATCGCGCGTGGTAGACCATAAAATTTTTACTACAATCGCTGAAACGAAGGCAAATAGAATACACCGCAATATCTTTTGAAGTTTTGGCGTTGGTGAGTTCATGGTAAGCCTCTAATGTCCAAGTCTATTCCTTCAGGAATATCTAATATTTGAAATAGCGGGTACTTAGAGAAAACAATCCTTGAAGCTATTTTACCGGCAAAAAATCTACCCCGTTAAAAAGTCGCTCCTCCAAAAGTAAATTTTCATAGTCAGGATGACCCGCAAATATTTTCAATTTCTTACCTACGCGAGGCAACTGATACCGGACTTTACTGTGTGCCACCATGCCAAGGTCCTTCGCCGTTTGCTTTGCCCCAGCTTTCTTATAAAGTAGCTCCAAATTTTCAAGGGTTATGTCGGGTAAGTATCTCCCGATTTTGTCAACCCACACATTGTTCGCACATTCAAACGCGTAGACTTTCTGAACTGAAGGTCCGTCTGCAGTCACTATAAGCAGAGGATTTCCACCCGTTAGTCGAAAAAGAACGATGACCGTTTCGGAGATAATGGTTTTACTTTGAAGTTTTAAATAGCCGTTTTTAAGGTCGCGGAGTGCAATTTGCTTTCTCCGCACTTTAGGGTCTACGATAGGACCTTTATCATCGTCGGTGATTGGTAACTGGTCGCTTGAAAGTGAGCTGAATGCTTCTTCGACAGTCATGGTTTTAAAACATTTACTGACTGAGATTGCTCTTGCATTGGCTGCAAACGAAAAGACAAAAATGAGCAAAATAAAATTTCGATAGTTTGACATTGTAGTTCGGCCTTTTATTTTTAAGTATAAATCAAACAGAAGATTCAAAACCCCCGATTTTTCGTCCTTATTTAGTATATCAACATTTTTTGCAGCACCCCGAATGATCACGACTATGGGCAATAATTGCCTACACTCCCTCAGTCTTTAAAAAGCCACAGAGTGCACAGAAGGAGTTCTAAATTAATTGAAATTGTGTTAAACTCTCGTTAATAACGAACAGTAAGGCAATATTTTGAAACATATATTTAACCTGCATTTTCTGGTAATGGCCGCAATTTTTAGTTTACAGTTTTTCTGGTCATATTCAAGTCAAGGAAAATCAATGCAAACTGAAATTGATCCGTTGATCGAAAATTTACGCTCATCGGGCGATATTTTTGTTGGAACTCTGAAAACCCGTTCCAATAGCCTAATTTATGGTTCGCAAAAAATCACGGCAAAGTTCCATGTCAGCAGGTGGATCAGGGGCGGGTTTTATGGGAAAAATACTAAGAAAGAAGATGTATCTCTCGAATGCCGAGGCCATTGTGAATTGATTCCTGACCAACTGTATTTAGTCTTTCTGCTCCCGGGCTCAATGGACGAATTTCCTCGATCTATAATCCCTATTAACCCCGATGATGCTCTTATCTCCCGACTGTTGGAGTTGCTTAAATCGGAAAGCGTTCTGAGTCCACTGTTTGATGATCCTCTCTCAAACGATCTACCTCTATTGATCCGTAAACTCGTTCAGTCGGAATTCCCATCTGGTGGAAAAATTAGAATTTACTACCCGCATTCAGTTCGTCACTTTGAAACTAATTATCTCGACTCCTCCGATATATTTAACCTTCAAACTAAGAAATCAGTAAAGTTTACAATCGTGAAAGGTATCAATGTCGGAATCAAAACGGCTCCATACATTGAATTTCTAACCGAGAAGAGAGATTCAAGCAGCACAGTTATAGAGGGCCAACTATCAAACGGCAAAAAATTTAGTGCAGTGATTGGACCTAGTAGAACTATAGTGCTCGAAGTTAAGTGAATATTCAAAAGCATTGACACGAAAGAACAAATGAAACGCCAGAAGCTTAATTATTTAGCGGTAGGGTGACTATTGTAAGCTTCCCTAGTTCTCCACTTTTTAACTATTTTTTTTGAAGCTATAATTTTCTCCTTCAAGAAAAAGAGACAATTCACCTTGCGTGGCTACCATTTTTTAACGCTTTCAGGCTTCTCGGAGAAGTCCTTCTATTGCCAGAGTTAGGTTCACTATTTGATTATGTGCTTCACCATTTAGTTCTACAGCACTCAATCGTATTGAGTGCATATGATCGAATGTTCGAGACAATGCACTCTCACGTGTTAACACAGCAAGGAGTCTCCATCCAATTGAAGCATCGACGCAGCTATTAACGCTATCTGTGGCCAAAAATGAAATTTTGGACATCAGTCCTTTGGCAAATTTGATCAACCTCACATATCTGAATATCAACTTCAATCCAGTGTCTGATATCACCGCATTGTCGCACCTAGTGCAGTTGAAAGAATTGAACGCGGTGCAAACAAACGTTTCTGACTTGGCACCACTTGCTAAATTAGGACGGCTCGAAGCACTGTATTTATCTGATAGTCGCGTCGTCGATCTCACTCCACTGCATGGACTTAGATTGATCGACAAGTGGGGTGCTGACGAGCTGCCGCTCAATGCCCGCTTGAGGGCCATTTAAGGGGTTGACTGTGCGGGTGGTTCACCGATGCGAGCCGAGAGCATTTGACCTTGAGATTTCATGCCCGCCATTTTTGAATCCAAATTGGCATAAGTTCTTTGGAGCTGGATCTTTCGTTGCTCCATTCGCTCTTCCTTGTGGGCAATATCTTTGTCTTGAGCTTTGATGCGTTGATCCATGCCTTTAAGTCTTGTGGCCACTGCTCCACTTGTGCGATCTTGTAGTCCCTTGATCGCATCACTCATGCGTGCGGCCAGCCCCGGACCATGCTCGCCGGTCGCAAATAGGTTGGCAACACCCTCATAATTTGTGGTTAGCGCCTCCCTTAATTTTGCATCGTCTATTTGAAGCTCTCCGTTTTTCGGGTTAGTTGTTACGCCCGCTGCAACAAGGGAAACACTGGCTACGGCAGCTTGTAATGAGCCGCTAACCCGACGCAGAGCTCCGTCTCCAGTCAATTGGCCAGTTTGAGCTGTGGCCGCGTCTTTTTGCCCCTGTTTGCGGCTAAACGACTGGACCTCATTGTACTGCTTTACAAAGTCTTTGACCCCTTCCGAGGTGCGGTCGACATCATGCCGCACGTTTACGGTAACATTGGTGCCCGGCTCGGCCTTGGCAACCTTCAAATTAACTCCGTCAATTAAGTCATCCAAAGCATTGGACTTCCGCTTGACATTGACCCCCTCGAAGTTGACAGCGAGACCTATTCCTTTAACCTGATTTTTGAATTCCGTGAACGAAGTATCTGAATCGATATCGGTAATCGCATCTTCACCAGCTTCAAGGCTGGAAACAAGTAGCCTGTAGGGATCTTCTGTGGCGCCTGTGTTGACGATTGAGGCGCGAACTCCTTGGCTCGAGTCATTGATTTTTGCTGCGACATCTCTCAGGGTTGAACCTGGTTCGATGACAACCTCGTGCAGGGCGCCTTTGAGCCCAACGCGCATAAAACCAAATCCGACCTCTGTCTTGTCTTTGTCGGGAAAACCAACTGCGAGTTGCTTATCGGAGCGGGCGAGGCTGGAAACTTCCATCTCGTAGCTTCCAACTTCCGCCAAATTTGAAACACTTCCACTAATAATGTCAGGATGTGATGAATCCAGAATCAATTTTCGAAATCCTGAAGGCATTTTAAGGCTGTCTGCGGTTCCTTGTAATTTTGAAAGCAGAGTGTCAAGGTTTTGAAACTCATTCTTTTTGGCCACAATTGATTCGCGGCGTTGTTTCGAGGACTCGATGGGTGCAGACTCTGACGCCACGATCTTTTCGACCATAGACGAGCTACTGCCGGGCCCCATGCCGAGAGATGAATTGATTCCGTCGATTTTCACAAAAAACCTCCTAACTCCAGTCACTGTGTTCGGAGGCTTGCATGTTTTCTTGAGTTTTACAATTTGAGGAAAAGCAAATTATTGGGCTTTGCTCGGCTAAAATTTGGAGCTTATCAATGCGTTTGCGGCCATCGCATTCAGCCAAGTTCGAATGGGTATCAGGCGTGCGAAAAAGGCGTTGTCGCGTTCTGGGTAGTAGTAAGCGGAGGTGCTTTGAATTAAGCTCCTGTCAAAGTTGGAAAGTCCAAACCGGTTGGCATTGGTCAACTCATAAGCATAGGCCTCACGCTCCGCGGTGCCAACACTATCGATACCGGCGAGGCTTTGAAAATGGATAGAGAGAAAATTCTGACGGCAATGAACTTCGATTTCGTGGGCTAGGGTGCTGCCTAGAAGCGCCCAGCTGGAGAAGGCGTCTGGGCCGATGTAGACGCTCGCGGGGGAGAATGTGTTTTCACGAACAGTCATGCCACGGTCGTTCATGTCTAATTTTATAAATGGCCCATTAACTTTTTTTGGAATTTGAATTTTGAACGCCTCAATTGCACGCGCCATTGATTGGCGACTGATGGGTGGGCGCCCTTCAAGCTTGGGCAGGCTGTCACCATGCGGGGACTCATTGAGCATCGTTCCGTCAGAAGCTGGATGCGAAGCGAATTTAGACGAAAAGGAAGATTCTTGGGCTCTATTTTTAGTTTGCCAAACTCCATAAATAACAACCAAGCCAGCCATGGCAACCGAGATCGTCGAGCCGGCCAATATTCCGTATATAATTCCACTGTATGATGTTTTAAGCACGAAATACTCCAAGACAACAAGAACAACAGGTGTAGCGACGACGGTCCGAGGGTAGATCACCGACCGGTGACATCCTTATTGATACCAAAGCAAGACTAGTGCCAACCAAAAAAATGTCATAACACTCTATATTTGTGGTGTATTGCATTGACGTTAGATTTCGTTCGCCGCCATGTTGTCAATTGTTTTTACAGTTTTGTTGAAGGTGAGTGACGGTCTCGTTGCAATTAGCACAAGGTCAGAACTTTATTGACGCAAAAAAAAAGCTGCCACGAAACGATGTTTCGTAGCAGCTGTTATCACAAAGGAGAGAAAAACTAAAACAAGTAGGAAATTCACGTCTCAGCAGCTGGTGCTACTTGAGAGCAGTCAACAGGCACAGGTCTCACTTCACTACAACTTGGGCAGGGGCTTGGGCTGGAGTTTGAGCTGGAGTTTGAGCTGGCGACTGATTTGGCCCAGTTCCAGGCTTACGTACCGGGGCGATAGACCCTGACTCAGTCTCGACAGATTTGACCACGAGGGGTGCTTCCACGGTGGACTCACTAGGTGTGGTGTAAACAACTGGATCTCCAGCTGGTGGCGTGCCAGAGCCCTTGCACTGGGTTCCCGCCTTTAGATCGATGAAAGACTTGTGGCTGGATTCTTTGCTCGATCCGACGTTGAAAATTTCGGTGACTTCGAACTTAGAAGATTGACTGTG
>CANJQY010000147.1 GCA_947476525.1 Oligoflexales bacterium | reverse complement strand
GGGACATCTATGAGGCATGCGTGAGTATTGCCGGAGCTGTAAAAATTTATCAAAGCGGAGAAGTGAATGGCGTTGGCGTGATGCCAAAGTTGTGCGTCGTAGGCGCCATTAATTGCTATTTTTATGAAATGATGTAGCAAATCTTTGTCATGGTCATGCAAGACAAAGTCTACTTTCAAAGAGTTTGCATCGATGAAAATGTTGTAAGTTATTGGACAAGCCGCAATCCCTGCTGGAACGCCGGTTAAAGCTAATAGAAGTGGTTGTACAGAGGACAGATTTTGTGCGCCGTAAAATTTCTTATTTTGGCCGATCTGTTTCTCGAGTGTATTTAACTGACTCACACCCGAAAAGTTAATGGAATGCCAGGAGTGGCCCGTTGGCGATTGTCGTCCCATGTTTATTAGGGGCAATACAACCTTTTGCCAGACGACACCTATTTTGGACCATGAATTGAGGAAAATAATTCGATTGGATCCTGTAAGTCGATTGGGATCCATTGTTAGAAGGAATATTTTGGCCCAAACGTTTGCTTCTGGTGTTGTAAGGTACGCTTCTAGGCTTTCAGGAATGACTAAAAAGGAGTTGGCTTCGGGTGTGCGTGGAAGTTGTTCCATAGTTTGAAATATAACAATTTTTGCTGGGCCACCATGCGCTAACCCATGCAAACGCTTTGCAACCAATGCGTTGATTTCGGTGGCAAGCAAATAAATTGTTGATACATTGTCGTGCAAACACAGACTCCCTTTGGCCAGCATTTTTTGCTTGAGGGGCTATCGGTGTTTGGCGTGAAATATTAAGTTTTGAAGCAATATAATTGCAGCTTGGTCTAGACGGCGCGCGGCTAAGTGCCTTAATTAAGACTCGACTGTGGGTTTATTTGTGGAAATCTCAAGAAATTCTTCAAAATAAAGATATCCTGAATAGAGACTTACAATAAGTGCCAGCCAAATCGATACCATGCCGGTCAAGCGAAACGGAATGTCGAACATGTCCTCTCCGATCATCAGGCAAAATATCGCTACGTCTTGTAGAATCGTTTTAAATTTGCCCAAAGAATTTACTTTGATCGTATGTCCTTCTTCGAGCGCCATCATTCTCATGCCGCTAATAGCGATGTCTCGGCACAGCAGAGTTCCACACATCATTGCAGGCAAGGCCTGCGAGTCTGCCAGTAAAATTAGGCAGGCGCCCGACAGCATTTTATCCGCAATCGGATCTAATAACGCTCCGAGGCGACTTTCTTGTTTATACAAGCGAGCAAAGTATCCATCTAAAATATCAGTGATGCCAGCAAGTGCAAAAATCAGAGCACAAATAACTTTTGTCGCCTTAAAGTCGATCGGATATACCAGCAAAAGAAATGGAATAACCAAAATCCGACCAAGCGTTAATTGGTTGGGCAAGTGTGAAAGCCAGGGGACTTTTGAAAAAATACCAGTCATTTTCTGGAGTTTACCTAACAGCAAGGAGTAACTAAACGTTTGGAAATTAAGTCAATTATAAACCATGTCGAAGATATTCGCATGAAATTCAAAAAAAAGAGTCTAAAAATATAGTTTTAGGTTGATAAAATAACGCAAATCAGACAATTGTGAGGGGTTCAGCAAGATCCAGTGCGGCTAAAGACAAGACAGGCTGATTAAAAAGGACTCACAAGTTGTCGACTACTCCCTTTGTTGTGACGGATCACTTGGTCATTGGTGCAGGAATCGCAGGTTTATCCCTTGCGCTCAAGCTTGCGGAACATGGTTCCGTGGCTGTGGTGGTTAAGAATGGCTTAGAGGATAGCAATACGTGGTTTGCCCAAGGCGGCATTGCCACCGTCCTTGATCCCACGGATAGTTTCGAAAATCACGTTAGCGACACCATGAGAGCCGGTGCAGGCCTATGCCACGAAGAAATTGTGCAAATGGTTGTACGCGAGGGCCCCAGGTTAATTCGTGAATTGGTGGAATTTGGTGCCAAATTCGATGCGCAGACTACTGGCGAGTGGCATCTGACAAAAGAGGGCGGGCACAGCCACCGCCGAGTGGTTCACGCCAAAGATGTTACCGGACGTGTCGTGTCCGAAGCTCTCATAAGTCGGGCCAAGAAGCACCCAAACATCAAAATTTTCGAACACCACAGTGCGATTGACTTGCTGACAACCGATAAAATTGCGCCGAATTTTTCGCAAAATAATTGTTTAGGCGCCTGGTTTCTCGATAGAAATACTGGGGTCGTGATGCGGGTTAATAGCCGTGTTACATTCCTGTGCACGGGCGGGCATGGCAAGTTATATTTGTACACGTCAAACCCGGACAGTGCGACGGGAGATGGACTGGCGATCGCTTGGCGCGCGGGATGCCGCGTTGCGAATCTTGAGTTTATGCAATTCCATCCGACGTGCCTCTATCACCACAAGGCAAAAAATTTCTTGATAAGTGAGGCCGTGCGAGGGGAGGGCGGAATTCTTAAAAATATCCGCGGGCACCCATTTATGGACTCCTATCATCCAATGGGCTCACTGGCGCCAAGGGATATTGTGGCGAGGGCCATTGATGCCGAGCTTAAACAAAGTGGGGATGCACATGTGTGGCTGGATGTTCGCCATATTGGAGCCGAAAAAATAAAGTCACTGTTTCCAAATATTTATGAAATTTGTTTAAAGTTTGGTATCGACATGGTGACGGATATGATTCCTGTCGTTCCTGCCGCGCACTATAGTTGTGGCGGTATTGTTACAGATCATCGTGGGCGCACGAATATTGGTCGCCTTTATGCAATTGGTGAGGTGGCGTGCACCGGCTTACACGGGGCAAATCGCTTGGCATCGAATAGTCTATTAGAGGCCATGGTTTTTGCTGATGCAGCGGCAACTGATATCGCCACACGCAAGGATCTGTCTGGGGGCGATCCCGTTACCGTGCAATGGATTAACGGAGAGCTCCCTGCTCCGGATGAGCTGGTTGTGGTCACCCATGCATGGGATGAAATTCGTAGGGTCATGTGGAACTACGTCGGAATCGTTCGCAGTGAGCAGCGCCTAAAACGTGCACTCGCAAGAATTGAAAATATACGCCAAGAAATAGATGATTATTGGTGGCGAAATCGCGTTTCGAATGAAGTTCTTGAGGTGAGAAATCTCGTGGCTGTTGCATGGCTAACCATTCACTCTGCCATGATCAGGAAAGAATCTCGCGGCATTCATTACATGCTAGATTGGCCGACGGCGGATGCAGTCGGCAAAGATAGCGTCATTTAGCTTGCAGGATAGATTTGTCCACGCCCGATATTTTCTAACGTAGGCGCAAGAATCAATCGAGAATCAATCGAGAATCAATAGGACTCTGCGCCCGCACCGCGAATATTTTGAGTAGGCATGGCGGATGCAGTTGGGCGTGGTGTGTCGAGCGGTGGTACAAACACGTTGACTCCTTTTATTTGCTCTGGAGTACAAAGGCGTACAGATTCGAAAACTAGGGCGATAATATCGTCGCGAGGTTCCGCCGGTGAATCAAGGAGGATCGAACCGTCGACGGTTCTGGCCCTTCGAATACCTAACTGATAGGAGATCCCGTCTTTCTCGACGGCTACGGGATGGACTTTGGATTTAACCGTAAAGCCTTTCTCGGTAAGCTGCTGAAAGATCATTTCACGGTCGAAGCTATCATGGCGCACGGCTGCGGCAACGCGACTTTTTTCGCACACCGGACAACGACGCCCTGCCCAGCGATGGCCAAGTTCGTTCAAATAGACTTTGGAGCCGTCCTTCATCTTCTGGCCGTTCCAATTCCATGTACGTTCCGCGCTGCAATAACCACAAGTTCGTGTTTTTAGTCCATCCATGAGACTTGCACTCCTAGTCGAGCTGAAAATTTTTAAGGGCTTCCGTAAATAATGATACTCGATAAGGCTTGAAATTCCAAAGAAACTTGTGAAAAATTACTAGAACGGCTTTATTTGGCGTAATATTAGTAGGTTGTCTGTTGTGTATTTTTTTATTCAGGAGACATCACCCGAAATCTGGGCGGTCTTTGGGCCCAGAAATTAATACCTTTCTTAAACTATACTGAGTAGACACGTTTTTTGTTGGCGAATGGTAGAATAACACTGATGGTTTGGTCGTGATTTTTTTGAAGTGATATAAATGGGGGTACTCGTGGGTTTTTGGCGAAGTCTTTTGAAATTATCAGCAAAAGACTATAAGTTGAAAGCGCTAGTTAGTTCACGAACGTTCGAACCATTAGATAAATTTGGAGCTGCGGTTCATGTTTTTTGTGACATTGATAAGACCTATCTCGAAACAGAATTTGAATCGTGGATCAAAATGGCCAAGATCCCATTCGAAAGCCCCCACGATAAGATCACCGTTCCCGGCGCTAGTGAAGTCATACAGCTAACGCGTTGGGGAGGTAATCCTGTCGAACGAATGAACCCAAATGCAGGTATCCATTTCGTAAGTTCTTCGCCGCCCCAGCTAAGGCTGGCATTAGACGGAAAATTGACGCTCGATCATTTGGAATGGTCGTCAGATACGTTTAAGAACCAAACCTATAATCTTAGAATGGGTCGCATTGACCTCCTTAGAGATCATATTGCATATAAAACAAAGGCCATATTGGATATCGCGACAAAATTGCCTGACGGTAGCCGCGTGGTCATGATTGGCGATAATGCTGAATACGATTCCTTTGTATACACTGGGGCGAAACTTTTTCTTGAAGGTAAAATAGGTGTTTCTGGCCTGCGGGAGTGGTTGCGTGGAGGCAAAGTGGAGGAGTCTGTCATCAGTCAAGTAATCGGCAATGACGTTAAGGTAGCTAGCAATATTTCAGTTTCAGGAATCTATATACGCACAGTTCCTGGCTATATTGGTAGTCCTATCACGCGTTTTGATGCAAGCTGGTTTCGCTTTGATCACTGGCTTCAAGTGGCATGGTCCCTAATGAAAGCCGGCATTATTGATCCTGAGGCACTTCCTATGTGCATTCGTACGTTTCATAACCTTCATGGAGTGCCCTTGGCTCATTTACGCTGGTGCCTACACAAGGCTCTGCTAGACGACCGTGTAGGCGGAATGCTTAGGGCCATGACTGAACGTACGTTAGATGATCTAGGAAGCGTCGGAGCCTCCGGGACTTCACGGAGGATGTTACCGTGGGATTTTGATATGGAGCCCACTCGAGAAATTGATCCGTCCCTAGCGATTGATCCAAAACAAGACGCCAATGTGTGGTGTCAATCAATAGAGGCCATGCGAGAAGAACGAAAACGTCGCAAAGGCCGGTGAATCAATTCAAATCTAAGTTCTTGCAACGACGAAATGAAGGCGTAGAAAAATTCGGGCCGTCTTGCTCTAGTTGAAGATGCCGTTGAGTAAAGTCAACGTTAAATGGCTAGTAAAATTGGACTGCGCAAGGACGGCTGTGCCTGCCTGCATGAGAATCCTGGTAGAGGCCAATTTGGAGACCTCCGCCGCATAGTCGGTGTCGGCGATATTGCTTTTAGCTGCCGATAGGTTTTCTGAAAGAACATCAGTATAGTCCGCAGCACGCTGCATCCGTGACTGCATGCCTCCGTACACCGAACGCATGCTTGCAAGCGACGTGAGGGCCTGATCATAAATGGTGGCAGAAGAATCGTTTTCGGGCGTCAGCAGATTCCACGCATCAGCCACCGAGATTCCGTCTTCTCCTGCCCTGCCCAGAAGGTCTTTGGCGCTCTGAATCCCAAGTCCTTCAGGCGTTGTGACAACCTCGCGGAGGCCTTCAAAAGATATGGTGTTGAGGTCTCCTTCTTCGTTGTTGGCCGACTCACTTTGAAGCGGATCTCCCAGCCGGAAAATCATGCGCTCTGGGGAATTTTCAGCATTCCCGTTTAAAATTGGCAAGCCGTTGAAGGTCGTGGTTTCTGCGACACGTTGAATTTCATCATGTAGGGCTTGATACTCAATGAAAAGAAATTTTCTTTCATGATCGCCTATTGTTGTGTTGGTGGCTGCAATGTTGATTTCTTTCATGCGCAAGACCATGTCGTTGACCTGCTGCATTCC
>CANJQY010000146.1 GCA_947476525.1 Oligoflexales bacterium | reverse complement strand
TTGTATTCGCACGCGCTGATGTAGTTCTTCGGCATCCACATGGGCGTCCATTTCCAAGAAAACCTGCACGATTGCTCGCCGTGGCTGAGTTTGTTTGAGGCCCATCCGCTCAAGATACCCATCCAGACCCTCATAGAACCAAGCGAATTGAGGCTTTTCAGAGCTATTGCCAGAACTTGTTTGCATGATTTCTTGCCCATTTGAGTGTTTAAATTACCAACCAGAGATATCATCCTATGTCGACAATAGCCAGTGCGCTCTATAGACCTTGTGGCCTCAGGATACCGTTAAGCGCATTTTCGATTAATTCTGACAATTTATGATCGGCATCCGTGATACTCGCGTTCAGATCATCCGACAATCCTGTTGTCACCTGACTGCCGACAAAAAGCTGATAGAAGTTGATTCCAAAGGCTGTCACGCTGTTTTCTAGCATATAAAAACGCCCGTCACCAAGAACCTGGTCCGTCATCACGGCAATTGGAATGATGCTTTTTGACGGCATGACTGAGAATTTCTGAGTCTCGCGGTCACACGACAACCAAATATCTTGGAGCATGATTCGCAAATCTACGGAAGAAACAATCCACGAGCGGAACCACCCAACAAGACTTGCCCACCATGTGGTTTCGGTGAAAGTAGCTCGCGCATGCAACGTCGGAATTTGATCCAATTGCCTTAAACAGGCATCACCCTTGCAGGCTTCAAAGTCACGCCCAGTCCAATTACCAAAGACTACATGCATGGCATTTTTTCCATTAGCGGGATTGGCCGCGTAACTTCTAGCTACATCAATTTTAACCAAATCTATAAAGGCGTCGTTGGCCGTAGGAAAATAGTACAGGAAATCAACGGTGGCCCCTGGCTGCACTTTATGTATCCCTTTAGAAAATCCGTCTGGCAAGACTAGGCTTGCGAATTTAAATCGAATTCCAGATTTGTCGACTAGAAAGTCAAACATGGAGCTAAACGGAAACCAGGAATTCGGATGATTCGTCCGAACCTCCTCGAGACGCTTCGTGGTAAGAAACGAGGCGCGAAGCTCTCCAGATGCGTCGCCTTCGTCAGTATCGATCCAGTATTGGGGCAAAAAAGACGCCCCCTGCAAGCCTGCGACCGCTCGCAAGCCCTCAAGAGTACTTTGGCTAAGCCTTGAGTCGACGGGCAGGTGAGCGACTTCTTCCCTATTTGCATACAGAATCTGTATTGAAAATTTAAATTTCTCCCCCTCAGAAAGTGTGGCGAGGATTGGGGAGATTTCAGACATTACCTTTTGCTCGATGGCAATATCGAGCTGTGAAGCAGCGTAGGTGGAACTGCCGATGGTTGTTAACTCTAGCTTTGGAGAAAATTTGGAGGTTCCGCCAATTATTTCGGTCGCGTAGACATTCATCATAGTCGAGCCGAGGTGACGACTCATAGCCTGCACAATGGCAGCTGATTTACTTTCTGGCATGTTCGATGTGAATTGATAGAAGGCGACGGGTGTGTATTGTTCGCTGGCTTTCGCAGCTGGTGCTACGCCTGCCAGTGCCGCGAGGAAACTGAAGCTGAATATAATATTTTTGACAGAATTCATGGCGACAACCTCTTGGCGATAGTGGAAAGAGCAGCGTCAACAATTGCGGCATCAGTCGATATGCTTGACCCAAATGACCGAGGACTATTGAAGTGCAGGCCCAAATGATCCTGCCGAATAAATGCTAAAAAGTGGGTGTCAAGCCCTGCTGCAGCCGAGACCGCTTCAGGCAACAACGCCTCCTCGAGAGCCACGCAAGAATCTGATATTGGATGATCACCCGCTGTCAAAATTGCTGCCGCGATTTTCCTATCTTTGACATTCGACGAACCGTCGACTTGGACCATTTTTCCACCGCGAATCGTTAATATTGGAAGCGGGTGCAAGAGTTTTGGGTCAAATAATCCTGCAATTTGAAACACAGGAATTTTACTACCATCGATTCGAACGAATTTATTCGGCGTAAAATTCCGCGCTAAGTATTGAGCCCTGTAGCTTTCAGTCAACGTTCGTGCGCCCTCTCGAGCCTCTTGAATGGTCTGAAGCTCCTCTTGAACCGTCGTCGACACGCCACCAGTAAACAGCTGAATTAGCGGTAAAATCCCGCCAGGGATGGTAGCGTTAATTTGGTTGGACAAGGGTCCACTTTCGGGCAAGCGATCTAGAGCCGGCGAAAGGTAGTCAAGGACCAAAGACCCTTGAACAGGCGAACCAATAGTAACTACCGCCAATGTACGTTCCCGTAGCGCAGGATTTTGACGCAACATTTCCAAGGCGGTGGTCCCTCCTTTAGAATAGCCCCAGAGCAAATATTTATTGCGCCCAGGGTTAGGCGAGGCGGCATCGATCCGGTTAATTGTGCTTAGCATATCTTGCGCACAAAAACTTTCGTCGGATAAAAAACTTTTTGAGCACTCAATTCGTTCAAATTGCACGCGCCCTGAAGCAAATAATTCTGGCTGTGCAGCGCGCCAGCTTTCCAACGCACCGACAAGAGATCCGGTCGGAACATTTTGGCTTCCAAAACCGCCGAGGCTTAATATCGTCAGTCCGTTAGGGGCCCGAAGTAGCAAGTCTGTCAAGCCATCGGCCTGACCTCGTTGACTTGGCTGCCTAAGACACTGCGCCATGATATTGTTCGTATCAAAAAATTCTCGCTGGTTTATTTCCGCCCAAGAATACTGGCGATCTGCACGTCCTGCTCGTCGTAGACCTTCTTGCTCCAACCTTGACAAAGTTTTTGTAAACTGGCTGTAACCACCCTTTGGCATGGCCAACGCGGTGGCGGCATTTTTGCAGCCTACGCGCGCCACTAGCTCGTTAAAGAAAAGCTGATCTGGATTTTGAGTCACACTACTCAAGTCTACTGCCCACGCCGCGCGAGCGAACGTGCCTTGCAAGAATACCCAGACGAGTGAAATAAGAATGTGATAAGGCATTTGAGCTCCATTGGTTTACAAGACTCAGCGTTACGAGGCGGATTGTATCAAATAATAAAGATTTGTCAATTTATATTATAATACTATTAATTATGTTAATAGTTTCAATAAATTAATGAAAATCACTTCATAATTTTATTTTTTAACAAATTCCCAACAAAATCAGCATAATCCTATGGGGCCGCCGAAATCCGGCTAAGTGTTTTTATGGACTAGCCGATAGACTTGATGACAAGAACCTATTTTTTCTATTCAAACTTGGAGTGCGACGCCTTGGCTGGCCTCAATAAATCGCTAAAAGCTGGAACGGTCGTATTTAGGGCCGGTGACAAAGCCGACGGGATGTACCTCGTTCGCAAAGGCGAGCTTGCGGTTTATTTCGAGCAGGGGGGCAAGGAGGTTATGCTCGCCAAGATTCCCGAAGGAGGGATGGTCGGCGAGATGGCACTGTTCGACCGGATGCCACGAAGTGCCTCTGTAAAAGCCTCGTCGGATGCTGAAATTACTTTGATCTCACTCGACGATTTTGGCAAATTGATGAAGCAAATTCCAAAATGGTTTGTCGGACTCATGAGCACTTTAAGTGCCAGGCTGCGAACAACAAACGATCGACTAAAAGAAATCGAAGCCGCGGCCAAATCCTCGGCGCAGGGTACACCCACGCAAGTGAGCGAAAAGCGATTTAATACGACTCTCCGTCAAATCCATCTCATGGAACTTGTCTGGCACCGAGACGGCACAAAGGAGGGAAAGGATTGGATGGTACAGCGCAAAATTGTCGAAGATGAGTTGGTAGGGGTGTTCGGCGAAAATTCCGCAAAATTGAACTTACTCATAGACCTATTAGTGAAGGAGGGGGTGTTTGCCGCCAAGGCAGATAGCTACAAAAACGCAACCCTATCCTTAACAAATCGCGGCAGCCTCAAACAGTTTGGCGCATTTCTGATGACCTTCGCCAAGAATAATCCCAAACTTTCGGTGGTCCCTGAGCAGCTCATGAACATATTAAGGATCGTCATGACATTGGCCACAAAAGCTCCGTACGACCAATTCACGGTCACGACAGAGGAGATCATGGAAGCGGCCGAGGCGACCACTCCCGCCAGCGCTAAAGCCGGCAGCACTGCCATCGGCA
This sequence comes from Oligoflexales bacterium, assembly GCA_947476525.1. GTDB lineage: Bacteria > Bdellovibrionota_B > Oligoflexia > Oligoflexales > RGVZ01 > CAMDKS01. The sequence continues at coordinate 2,051 of CANJQY010000146.1, read as the reverse complement.
CTGAAAACGCCGGCGAATGGAAGGCCTTTGTCGAACAATTTACAACATTCGGAGAAAGTATTAAGCCAATTAAAACGTCGACTAAAACTGGACTTGGTCTTCGAGTGCTAAAGGCTGAATTACCGACCCTTGTTAAAAATCTAAATGTAATGAATAAACTAGCAGAATTGAAGCTTTCCTAGAGCCTAATGCAGCCGTCCAAACCGAGCAAGTAAGCTCGACGTGACCACGCTACTGAGTTGTGACTTGCCCCACGTTTTCAGCGTCAGCAGACCTTGCTTTAGCCAATTCTACCTGTTTATTCAGGTAGATGCGCATAGCAACAACAGCCACAAAGCAAATACCGACCACAAATACTGAGCGCCATAAACGTTTCATAGGTTTAATTCCTAGTGTTTTAAAAGTGTCACTTCTTCTAATATGTTATGCATGAATTCCATCAGGCGCAAGGGGAAAATGCTTTCTTCTAAGGCCGATCAGTGGTAATAATAGCACTAATATTCTATGTAAACTGCACCAGACAATGCAGTCAGCAGTGATGCAGTCTGTAGCACTGCCATTTAATCACATCATTTACCATGTCACGGAGACACCCATGTCCTTAACCAGCTCTATCGAAGAAATAAACACTGTTCAACGACGCATCAAAATCTCGCTGGCACCAAGCCTCGTCGCTAAAGCTTTTGAAGAAGCGTACCGCAAAGTGCAAAAAAACGCCAAGCTCCAGGGTTTTCGACCCGGCAAGGCTCCGCTTACCGTGATTAAAAAATTCTACGGCGACAGTGTTCGTGGAGATGTTGGCGAGCAACTCATCAATAAGCATTTATTTCAAATTCTAAAAGAAAAAAACATCAACCCAATCGCGACACCTGTGGTCGAAAACATGGACACAGCAGTCAGCGATAAAGAATTTAATTTCACCGCTATCGTCGACATCATGCCAGTGATTGAGATCAAAAATTGGAAGGGCCTGACCCTCGCGGCAAACACTTATGAAATCAAACCAGAAACCCTGACCCGTGAAGTCGACCTCATGCGCCGTCGCCATGCAAAAACCAAGGAACTTGCGGCATCCGCAAAAGCGAGCGCTGGCCACCTAGCATCCATTGGCCATAAGCTCTACAAAGACGGCGTTCTTCTCGAGAATATGGACGTCGAGGACTTTACAGTAGCCCTTGGTTTCGGTGAGATTTTTGTCGATCTTGAAAACTCCATCTTAGGCATGGACGTCGGCGAAACCAAAAAAACGACGATCACTCTCCCAGAAAACTACAACGATCCAATCCTAGCAGGAAAAGCCGTCGAGTTTGAAATCACATTAAAAAAACTCCAAGAGCTCGCCATTCCAGAGTTTAACGACGAATTCTGTAAGGACGTCGGTTATGACTCAGTTTCAGCGCTCAACGCTGAGATCACTGCACGGCTAACGAAGAGAGGCACCCAGCTTCGCCGCCAAAAACTTGAAGGCTCAGTTATGGAGCAGCTTCGAGCCGCAAATAACTTCGAGGTTCCACCAAGCATGGTGGATCAAGTCATTGACGGCATGATTAATGAATTAAATATTGAAGATCAAAAAGAGAAGAAAACACTCCTTAAAAATGCCGATGTTCGCAAATCATTTCGCGACACCGCTAAAATAAAGGCTCAAAATACATTGATTCTTTGGCGCATCGCTAACTCTGAAAAACTTGAGGTTACCGACGACCGTATTCGCCAGCACATCCTAGAAAATGCTCCCGGTTCAGAAAAATGGGACGAGAAAAAAATGATCGACTTCATCAAACAAGTAAAACCAAGAGTTCAAGAGAATCTCTCGTTTGAGATGGCATTAGATCACGTCGTGGCCAACGGCAATGTCACTGAAACCATATTAGCCCTTGATGTGCAAGAATAGTTAGTTTCTGGCGCGAAAGCGCCAGAAACGTATCCTGAGCCGCAGGCGAAGCATCTGGTGGAATGACATCGGTCAGGCGCTTTCGCGCCAAAGACTCGCTAATGCTGCAGGTGAACATTGCCGGCCGCAATTTCTGCTTCCGTAATACTCTTCAACT
>CANJQY010000145.1 GCA_947476525.1 Oligoflexales bacterium | reverse complement strand
AGAATGTCTCCAACACAACTTGTCAGAAGTGAAGTAGAAAAAATCAGAGAATTGTTCACAAGCAAGAATTTTTCCCACTACAGCGTCCAGTCGTTAAGCTGGCTTGGCAAGAAAACTGGGCACGTCATTGCATCGCCGTCGACATGGTCTAGGGTCATTCGGCAGCTAGGTCTAAAGCAAAATAGAATTCGCGTTTACCCTGCCAAGCCAAAAATTGGCATCAGGGCATCTGCACCTTTGAATTGATCGGACTTTTTTCCATAAAGAGAATTTTGGCACAGCCGATTTTTAAAGTTCCGAAGAATCGATACGCCTATGAAATTAAATCTAGACCTCGGCAGAAAGAAGTAATCCTAGCGGGGAACGTCGGCCATTAGAATAAATGGGAAATGTTTGATATAATCTAAAATGAGATCAAACCGATCTCATAGGCTATATGTCTAGGAAAGGAGGTGGTGTTGTGGGTTGTTTTAAACAAATCCATTGTCGCATGGAGGTATGTGTCTCTTAGTTGAGGCAAATACCTGAAAGCGAACAGCCGGCTCCCCTCCTTTCACAGCTTGTAACATGTTGGGGACGCCGGTTGCTTTTTACCTGTCGAATCTCTGGACACCGTCCATTTTTAAGCCAATTGGCCCTAAACTGGGCCACATATAACTCTCCATAATTACAGTTATTTAAATCAAAGCCAGCGGCTCTGGGCTGATTTTGACTTGGCACTTTCCTTGCACACAAAGAGGTATGCTGGACCCGTTACCCACCAAGGCTTTTCTTGGTGGCCATGCTCGGGCCCTACCAACAGTCGCAAGGATCCCATGAATTTCCGTCTAAGTAGCCATATATCTCTCGTCTTGACCCTTTTGGGCATGTCCTCATTTGGTGGACACGCATCGGCCAAAGACGCGTTCGGGTTAGACCGATACAAGGTACCCGCAGAGGCCATTACAAAGCCTGCGCTCCCCTACAGAACACGATTTGGCAGTCCAATTAGCGTCTACAGCATCACAACACCAGATTTGAATATTATTGATAAGAACCCACCCTTGAAATTCTTGATTCAAGGCGGCCTCCACGGCAACGAGCTACTCGGCAGCGAGTTTGTAAGTTGGCTGGCACAACGATTTTCTAAAGGCGAGAGTCTTTTAAATAAGTTAAACCGCGGCAACGTAGCTGTTGATTTCGTTCCCTATGCGAATCCAGATGGAACCATTCAATTTACCCGTGGGAACGGAAATAAAATTAATCTTAATCGCAATTTTGGTGTGTTATGGGGCTTGACCAAAGAAAATCCGGGACCAGCAGCATTTAGTGAACCGGAGACGCGAGCGATCAGGGACCTCTTCGCAAAACAAAATTATACTGGCGCCATTGACGTTCATGGCTACATTAATTGGGTAGTCGTCCCGACGGCCCCGGAAGACGGGCTCTCAGGACTTCCAAAAGCCGATGCAAAGAAAATGGCCGACTACCGCAGGTGGACGCAAGCCGTAAAAAATGAAACCGCGGCAAAATTGCCAGGCTACGAAATAAAATCTGCCGGCAGTTTAGGCGACGGCGGCGCTTTTGAAGATTTTGCTTGGTGGGGCGCGGGAGTTCCGGCCGCATGCCTAGAAATTTTCTCGACTGACCGATTTGTAGCGCAGTCCATGGCCGCTAAATTAGTCGACATCCTAACGCCAAGGGCGTTTGGTCGACTGGCTGCAAATTTTGACTCTACCGATATGTTTTTGGTCTACGAAAATTATATTAACAGTTTATTCATCGAATCAATCCACATCAAAACGGGCGATGAACCCACTCATCAAATGGCTGCCGCGACGCCTCAGCGCTAAGTGACACCTCTGTTACAGCTGAATCTTATCTGCATAAAATTTTGGAATTGCGAAAGCGCCAGTCATCAAATCTGAGCTCAAATATTGAAGGCCCTTCTCAATACGCGCAAAGCGCCCATGATCGAATTTTTGAGGTTCAATAGGATTTTGCGAAGCAACGGTCCAAGACCAGCTGCCGCGCGGATAGGTAGGAATAGGAGCCACGTAGCTACGCTGGTGCTTAAATCCACCGTTGATATTCCGGTGAATGCGACTAAGAGCCTCTTTCGAAAACCAGGGAGACTCGCTTTGTGCAGCCATGACACCATCTTTACGTAACGCCGATGCGACGTCTCGGTAGAATTCACGGCTAAACAATCCCTCGCCGGGACCTATCGGGTCGGTTGAATCGACAAGAATCAAGTCGACTTCGTTTTTCAGTTCTTTCATGTAAGCAACACCATCCCCAACTCGAACTTTCACTCGAGAGTCAAAGCCGGGTTTTAAACAATCGGCCACTTGAGGAAAGAATTTTTTGCTGACGTCAATAACCATGCCGTCAATTTCACAAAGAATAACTTCTTCCACGTCTTTATGCTTAAGGATCTCTCGCACCGTTCCGCCATCACCACCACCAATGACGACAACGCGACGCGGTTTCGGATGCAGGCATAAGGGGACATGAGAAATCATTTCATGATAAATAAATTCATCCGAGTCCGTGAGCATTACGAGACCGTCCAACAAAAGCATTGTTCCGTAGGCCTTCGTTTCGACGACATCAACCGTTTGAAATTCGCTTTTGCCGTGAAATAAGACCTCGGTAACAGCCCATCCCGTGCGAATGTCTTCGCCCTCTTGCTCGGTAGCCCAAAGATTCATAGAAGACATGTAAACAACCCCCAAAACTAATTTGAATTTGAAGTTGAAATTAATTTTGAATTTAACTTCGACTTTGAATTTGCTATCGCCAAAATCTAGCGACGTTTCTTTTCTTGATTGCGGACGTACTCAAGGAACGCGGCTTTGTCTTGCAGCAAATCCATCGAGTTTGCGTGTTGGCGGGCTTGACGCTGAAGCTTCTTTTGAGCCTGCGGGTTTCCACCTTGCTGAAACTGAATGCGACTTTGTTGATTACCTTGAACCGTATTGCCGTGTGCAACATTCCCGTTTGCGTTGGTGTTGGGTTGGTTACGCTGACCTTGACCTTGTCCACCACGCATTGTTTGTTTGCGTTCTACAATTTCCCAAGCTCGGACGACAACCCCCTCAGCTAAGAGCTCTGAGACGAGTTCATCCATCGTGACGCTCTCTTCGCGAGCATTGTCTCGAAGTTTGCGGTGAAGCGATTTTGAAATTCGGATTGTGAGCGTTTCTGGCAGGGCCTCAGGGGCTCCCTCAAGTTGCGCAGCTTGGTCTTCATCGTGGGCCTCGACCTCTGTTTGAGATCGATTTGAGGGGGCGTAGTTTCCGCGATTATCGCCGTCCTGAGTTGTTCTTGCCATATTTGGTTCCTTAAAAATCTGTGATTCATTTCACATTTGAATAATTAGAATAACTTAGAGCAACTAGGAGCTCTGTTATTTACAGAGCTGCTGAGGGCTGCTGAGAGGCAAATCTTTAAACACCTATGAGGGTAGTCGATTTTGCGAAATTCTTAGTTTGCTACAGGGTCCAGCCAATTGGCCGATACGGCTTGAAAATCCGTAAAGGTATCATGTGCCTGATTTGATAGTGCTACGTCAAGTCCAAAATCATAAATACCACGATGAACGTGAGAAATCTCAATAAAAACACCTAAATTTCCTATACTTTTTTTCAGCCAGGGCCATTTGGAAAGCATGCCTTTGTCGAGAAAACTCTCTTTATGGACGATATAAGGCGGAGGGGCTTGCTTGAGTGCCCCCTCGTCAACATGTATATTGACGGCAAAACTTCCAATCGCACTTTCGCCTTTAATAGAAAAACGACCATCTTTTGCAATATCAAAGGCCGTATGCGCAAGAGGACCGACCCCCGCGCCGCCAATAGGCAACGACGCTAGGTTTGACGAGAGGTTCCAGTCGAGGTTGTCTGGGTATTTTAAGACATAAGCCAAGCCTGTACCGCGAGCCATATATTTCGACGGGTCAAAAATAAACTCAATCTTTGTTGGAATTTGAAAATAACGCTCATAGAAAACAAGTTCGCTAAACAAATGCAGGTCAATCAACGAGAAAAATTTTTGTAACTTTGCACCCACCGCGACAATGCTTCTGACAGGCCCAGACTTCCAGCACTCAATTTCAGAGGTGAAGTCCTTTTCTCCAAAATAAAATGAAGGCAAGAAAAATAATTTAGGAATTAGCGGCATCACAAACGAACTACCTGCAAATACTGGGGCCTCGCCGGCTGGAGTCTTAAGGCTAACTTGCCCCATGAGCATCGGTTGCCCATCCCTAAACCTATATCGGTAATTTGAGGTGTTGACCTCAGCTGTCGCCCGAGTAAAAAGTGAGATAAATGGGATGCTTTTCGCTGGCACCTTCGTTACGCCAATTAATAAGGACCCCAAATACCCGGTATTAGTCCCACAAAAATCGACTCGCGATGTTTTAGATGCCGCCGTGAATCTTGCCATCAGTGTTTTCGAAATTTGAGCTGGAGTAAACGTCCAGCCCAAAGATGCGCCATTCACGCTCATTTCATCTTTGACACCTAATCTATTATCGCCCGTAAATTTTGTGTAGGGAATTCCCTCGTCCAAGACGTAGTTACCGTCACTGTTAACCTCGTCTATTTGAAGGGGGACCTGTGACCAAATGCCATTTTCAAATCGCCAAGCTTCAATTCGATTCGGATTCTCCCCATAAAAAATTAGCTGCGGATGAAAGACAATTGGAAAACGTGCTGCGGTCAACCGTTGTGGCAATGGCAGGCACCTTTCACCGGCTCCGCTGGCTGGAGCAGCAAAAAAAGCGGGGCAAAAAACGGCACAAAGAGCCCCGAAAATCATCGGCAGGACTCGGGCTAATCGCTGGTATTCCACGGCAAAAATCTTCACGGAAATCCCGTTATCAAGTGCGTTATCAAGCACGTTATCAAGCAAAAATCAGACTAGTACGAACAAGCATCAAAGTAGATTTCGACTAGCTTCCGACAAACTTCCAACAAACTTCCGACAAACTTCCACTGTCGCTAGCGTTCGATTTCCGAAATTTCCTTTGGGATGTGACCTGTCAGCACCACACTACCGTTTTCTGTAATCAACACATCATCTTCGATTCGAATTCCAATGCCACGATACTGTTCGGGCACCGACATGTCGTCAGAATTGATATATATCCCTGGCTCCACACTAAAATACATTCCAGGCTCCAGTAAAACAGCTTTGCCCTTAATCGAGTAAAGCCCCGCATCGTGAACATCAAGGCCAATCCAATGGCTGATGCTGTGGGGGCAAAAATGTTTATATGCAGCTTTTTCGATGGCTTCAGGCAGGGGCATGTTAATTAGTCCAATTTCAATTAAACCTTCGGCCAGTGATCTGAAGGCGGCGTCTTGAATTTCAACCAACGTACCTCCCGGCTTCGCAAGAGCGATGGCGATCTTCTGAGAGCGAAGGCAAATTTCGTAAAGTGCTTTTTGCGCTGGCGAAAATTTCCCATTAATAGGGTACGTACGCGTCACGTCGGACGCATAATTGTCTACCTGACTGCCCGCATCAATTAACAGCAATTCTCCATCAACTAGCGGCATATTGTTATCTCGGTAATGCAACACGCAAGCGTGATCACCCCCTGCCACAATAGATCCGTAGGCCTCCATCTCCGCCCCGCCTTTCAGAAATTGGTGCATGATTGTGGCATGAACGTCTCTTTCGGAGATAGAGGGACTCAGTTCTGAAAGAATTACCGCAAACGTCTTTCTAGTAATTTCTGCTGCCGCTTTCATGCGAGAAATTTCTTCAGGGGACTTCAATAACCGGTGGGCGCCAATAATTAGAGTTGGGTCGCTGATTGGTAGCAAACCTGCACCATTGCGCGCAAGACTGGCTCTCAGCTTTCGAAGTGACTCCACAACTTTTTGATCCACATCGGGCCGACCGCCCAATGCATATTGCAAACCAGTTGATCCGGAAAGTAAAACTGGAAGTTTTGCCCAGAATTCTTCCATCCCGAACGCCTCATCAATCGCTAACTTTTCTTTGGCAACTGTAACTCCCATTCGAAGACCGTTCCACAGCTCGGCAACAGGATCCTTGGTTCGAAGAAACAATAGGACTCTTGAATCTCTTGAGTCTTTGGAATCTTTAGTGGCGTCCTTATGGGAAAGGATCAACAAGACCGCATCAGT
>CANJQY010000144.1 GCA_947476525.1 Oligoflexales bacterium | reverse complement strand
GACTTCGTTTCATGTGTCTGCAAATCCTCCTAAAAAAGAAGGACTGTGTGACAAATGTGGGGGCTCCCTTTATCAAAGACCGGATGATGATGCAAAGTCGGTTTCTGTGCGGTTAGATGTTTATGACAACTCTACAAAAGCTGTTTTAGACTATTACCGACAACGCGGAAAATACTGTAAAGTGAACGGCGAAGGTGTAACAGCCGAGATTTTCAAGGAACTTACAAACGCCATTTCGACTTGTCTAAATTAACGAAATTTGTTGTGGAATCGATAAAATAAGTGTATAGTCCAGCCTCCAAATTTAGGGGCTGTGTTTCGGAGAAAAGAGCATGGCAAAAGAAGACGTGATTGAGGTCGATGGGGTTGTAAAAGAGCCATTACCCAATGCGATGTTTAAAGTAACCCTAGAGAATGGACATGAAGTGTTGGCTCACATCAGCGGTAAGATGCGAATGCACTTCATCAAGATTCTTCCTGGTGACAAGGTGAAATTGGAGATCTCTCCATATGATTTGTCCCGAGGTCGTATCACATATCGTGCGAAGTAATGAGGTGACGAGATGAAAGTTAGAACAAGTGTAAAGCCAATCTGTGAGAAGTGCAAAGTCATTCGGCGTCGTGGTGTCGTCCGTGTGATATGTTCCATTGGTAAGCATAAACAAGCTCAAGGCTAATTGCGGAGTAATGACAAATGGCTCGTATTGCGGGTGTTGACCTTCCGGGAAACAAAAAAATTGTAATCGCTTTAACCAGCATCTATGGTATTGGCCGTCGCCAAGCTCAGCGCATTTTAGCTGACGCTGGTGTTAGTCCAGACATTCGTGCTAACGACCTTAATCAAGGTGATACCGCTTCGATCCGTAAAGTGATTGAAGCAGGGCTTCTTGTTGAAGGTGATCTTAAGCGCGAAGTTGGTTTATCCATCAAGCGTCTAATGGATCTTAACTGCTACCGTGGATTTCGGCATCGTAAGAGCTTGCCGGTTCGTGGACAGCGTTCTAAAACGAACGCACGTACACGTAAAGGCCCACGTAAGACAGTTGCTAACAAGAAGAAAGCAATTGTCGGCTAATAGGAATTGATGCCTATTAGATCGGTGATGAGTTGATCAAAACTACTGGAGAGAGCAAATGGCTACAGCGAAGACCGGAGCGGTCGTAAAAAAGAAGAAGACTCGGAAAGCTAGTCCAGCGGGGGTGGCTCATATTCAGGCTACTTTCAATAACACAATTGTTACGATTACAGATCTTAACGGTGAAGTTATTACCTGGGCTACCTCTGGCGGCAAAGGCTTCAAGGGCTCTCGTAAGAGCACCCCGTTCGCGGCTCAGGTTGCGGCAGAAGATGCAGCGAAGAGGGCTATGGACGCAGGAATGCGCTCTGTTGCTGTCCTTGTTAAAGGTCCAGGATCTGGTCGTGAAAGCGCTGTTCGTGCTTTGGCTGGAGTCGGCCTTAAAGTAACGATGATCAAGGATGTAACCCCTATTCCTCATAACGGCTGTCGCCCTGCTAAACGACGTCGCGTTTAAAGTGAACTAAAGAACTTAGGAGTTCTAAAATGGCCCTCTATCATGGACCCGTATGTCGTTTCTGTCGCCGCGAAGGCCAGAAGCTATTTCTCAAAGGCGATCGCTGCTTCACTGAGCGTTGCTCGTTCGATCGTCGTGCTTATGCCCCAGGGCAGCACGGCCAGAAGCGCGGAAAGTTGTCCGAATTCGGTCAACAGCTTCGTGAAAAGCAAAAAGTTCGCCGTGTTTACGGCTTAACCGAAAAAACCATGCGTAACACGTTTGAAAAAGCGTCTGCTGACCGTGGTATTACTCCAGACGTATTCTTCCGGAAACTCGAGCAGCGTCTAGACAACGTTGTGTACCGTATGGGCTTTGCTCGTAGCCGTACAGAGGCCCGTCAGATTGTTCGTCACAATCACATTCTAGTGAATGGCAAGCGCGTCAATATACCGAGCGCGGCTGTTGATACGGGTGATTTAGTGGCTGTCTCTGAAAAGAGCCGCACGATGCCAGTATTTACTCTTGCAGCAGACCTATTTTCTAAGCGTGCTGCCATTCGTTGGCTGGACGTCGATCACAAAGGTTTGACAGGTAAAGTTACGGCCGTTCCTACACGTGAAGATATCCATCTGAACGTTAAAGAACGTATGATCGTCGAGCTTTATAGCAAGTAATCGCTGATGGATTTAGCGATCGCCGGTTGTTACTGGCACAGGATCGCGATAGTTTATACAGACCCTTTTTATCGGGAGAACGAACCATGCATCGTAACTGGCAAGATCTAATTACACCAACTAGCCTCGACGTCGAGGATTGTACAGACACCTACGGTAAATTTGTAGCAAAGCCGCTTGAGCGCGGTTACGCATTAACTCTTGGTAACTCCTTGCGCCGCGTTTTGCTTTCAAGTTTAAACGGTGCCGCAATTGTTGCTGTTCGTATCGTCGGCGTTGAACATGAGTTTTCTACCATCCGCGGTGTTAAAGAAGATGTAACAGATCTGATTTTGAATCTTAAGCAAGTTAACTTGCGATACCGGGGAACTGGTGATGCGACCGTTAAATTGAAAGTCAGCGGAGAAGGTGCCGTTCACGCTGGTCAAATTGAGACAAGCGGCGACGTTGAAATCCTAAACCCTGATCAGGTAATCGCGCATTTGGACATTGACGGTAAATTGGATATGGAAATGATCGTTCGTCTTGGCCGAGGCTATGTCTCTGCTGATGAGAATCGTTCTGATGACCTTCCAGTAGGCATGATTTGTATAGATTCTATCTTTGCACCAGTTCGCCGCGTTTCTTATAGCATTTCGAATGCACGTGTCGGTCAAATGACTGACTACGATAAGCTAACTCTTGAAATCTGGACCAACGGTGCAGAGCGACCAGACGACGCTCTAGCTTACGCTGCAAAGATCCTAAAAGAACAACTTACGATCTTCGTCAATTTTGACGAAGTTGAAGAAGATAACGCAGCCCGTGCAGCGAGCATTGCTCCTGCCGGAAGCCCTCCGAACGATAATCTCTACAAGGAAGTTAGCACGCTAGAACTAAGCGTTCGTGCAGCTAACTGTCTTGAAAATGCTAATATCAAGTTCATCGGTGAACTTGTGACTAGGACAGAAGCTGAAATGCTGAAGACTAAAAACTTCGGACGTAAGTCTCTGAACGAAATCAAAGATCTATTGGCTGAGATGGGATTATCGCTGGGAATGAAGATCGATGGATTCGACCCAACAACACTTCGCGGACGCGAAGGCCAACATAACGATTGATAAATTGTCATCGTAATAGACGAGGAATGTCATGAGACACTTAAATGGATACCGAAAATTAGGCCGTACAACTTCGCACCGTAAAGCGATGCTTCGCAATATGGCGACTTCACTTGTTTTGCATGAGCGTATCGATACGACTCTTCAAAAAGCAAAAGAAGTACGCTCATTCGTTGAGAAGATGATTACCCTTGGCAAACGAGGCGATATGCACGCTCGTCGGCAAGCGGATAGCTTTTTCTTTGATGATGCCGCTGTTAAAAAGGTTTTTGAAGCCCTTGCGCCTCGTTTTAAAGAGCGTACCGGCGGCTATACTCGCATTCTTAAGCGTGGATTTCGGGTTGGCGATTCTGCTGATCTAGCCACCATTGAGTTTGTGGATTTTGATCCAAAAATAGGCCCAAGCACTCCTGCTAAGTAATTGAAGTATTTGAGGGTAACTTGTAATTTTTGATAAAATTGCAAGCCGCCAATGTCAAGTAGAAAACACGGCACCTGAAGCACCTTGATTCAGGTGCCGTGTTGCGTTTTGTCGATTTTCACGGCAAGACCATGTCATATATGTCAAATGATGCTAAAATGATTTTAGGGCATTAATTTCAACGGCATGACTGGGGGCGGCGAGTGAAAATTTCTAGTTATTCATTTCTCATTTTATTTTGTTTGTTGTTTGGTCTAGGTGTGACCTCATGTAGAAGTTTTGATTCGGCAACCAAACGCACCGTTCGCGGGACCATCGATTTGTGGCTCTTTACCCACTTCGGAAGGCTTGCCTTTGATACAGTTACTGAGCAAGAACTGCGTTCTGTTCATCTTGGGGGCGCCGGGCAGCTAAATCATGACGTCATGATTTCCGGTAAAGTAGAAATTTTAGGGGACTTAGGAACCTATCTTGTTCTGTCCGATGGTAGAGCGAGAATGCTGGTCGACACGACCCATACGAACGCATATAGTTTGGCAAAAGCGCCGAAACTCGGGAGCCAAGTCATCGTACATGGCGTGATAAAAACGGCGGAAAATGGCCATATTTATGTGGCCGCAAGTGCATCTCGTGAGGGGCGCTTCCATAAGAAATGAAAATATTTTGGTACATATTAAAAGACTTTATCAAATATGTGGTTGGCACCTTAGTCTTGTGCATGTTTCTTTTTGTATTATTCGATTTCATTCATAAAACGACCAAATATTTTGCCCAATATAAGCCTTCTGCTGCCCTCATTCTGAAAATGTATTTCTATCAGCTGCCAATGCACATCACGCAAGCGATACCGATCGCATCACTATTGGCCAGCGTCATTACCATGGTCCTGTTAAGCCGCACAAACGAGATCACAGCCATGAGAGCCGCCGGCATGGGCCCGCTGAGAATTGCTTTGCCGTTGGCATTCGGAGGCATTGTATTAAGTATTTTGGCCTATCTGCTAAACGAAAAAGTAATTCCTCGCACCGCAAAACATTTCCATGAGGTTCAAGACGTACAAATTGAAGGACGTTCAGCTGCGGAAGTCTCTAGTAGTGCTCGGTGGCAACGCCGCGGGAATTTAATTATTAATTTTCGTGACTTTGATTCTACCTCCCAAAAGCTACAAGGTTTAAATATTGTCGACCTTCGCTCCGGTTTTCAGCCAGAACGAATCATCTATGCCGCAACAGCAGAATATTCACCCGAAGCAGACCTCTGGGATGCCCAAGATATATTGATTACCTACTTCGGACGCGATGGCACCATCGATTTTTCGGAACGCAGGAAATCGTTAACCGTGCGACTCAGCCTAAATCCTAAAAAACTCATGATCGACCTTAGATCTCCTGACGAAATGACCATCAAAGAACTGCAAGATGTGATTTCACAGGGAGCCAAAAGCGGGTCAGATACCCTTGCTTATCGCGTCGACTTGCAAGTGAAGCTCGCGTACCCGCTGGCCGCTTTCGTCGTGAGTTTGATCGGTCTGAAATTTGGATACAGGTCGGAAAGAACAACCGAAAGCGCTAGAAGCGTCCTCATGGCATTCTCGGTTGGCATCAGCTATTGGTTCATTCTTAATGCCCTTAAAGCCCTCGGAAAGAGAGGCGATGTCCCGCCAATTGTTGCTGGTTGGTTCGCCGACTGTTTTATTTTTAGCATCGTGATGATACAGGCGTGGCGTTCTCGCAAGGACTAACCACACAGCCATAGCCTGCATGCAGCGTCATTCGTCAATGCGTTTAATGGTAACCCTTTGATGCTGTTCAGCCAGCCACTTAGTGGTCTGGTTGCCTAGTTCTATGAGTTGCAGCTCTTGGGTCAATTTTTCTTTTTTACTTGCGAAATCTTTGTTTTCACCAAGTTTTCGCTCGATAAGTTGAAAGATAATCAGGCCGTTTGGTGTGGCTACAGGTGCTGTGACTTCGCGTGGTCTAAGTGGCTCGACGGCGGCGTTGATCGCAGCAGAAAGATCTTTCAGGCGAATAATCAGCGGAGCTTGGTCCGCATGCTTGGCTGCTGGATCGTCGCTGTACAGTCCCATGGCGTCAGTGAAGTCTAGGCCATTTTTAAGCTTTGTATAGATATCGTTTGCGAGGTTCTTCTTTGCATCGGAAAGTTCTTTTTTCATCGAAGGATCAATTTTAATTAGAATTTGGCGCAGCTTTACTTCGACAAGATCGTTGCCTGAAATTCCCGATTGACTCAAATAGTAGGTTTCAATGTCCTTGTCTGTAATCTTAACCGAAGGTGCGATGATGCGGCGTTGGAAGCGCCGAAGGACCAATTGATTAGAAAAATCCCGGCGGTAATTTTCCATGGACTCGCCTTCAGATTTTAATATTTCGGCTAGTTTTGCTTTGGACATCCTTTGATCTTCTAGATTTCGATTGATCTCGAGATCTAAGTCCGCATCTGAAATGCTAATGTCTAAATTTTTGGCTGCTGCCATGATGAGCTCAAAATTAATGGCGTCGTTTAAGGCTCTGGTTTGAGG
>CANJQY010000143.1 GCA_947476525.1 Oligoflexales bacterium | reverse complement strand
GTTATCGAGCGGAATAAGCAAGTTCAACCAGCCTGGGTCGATTCACCTTCGGACCGGCTGCTTGTCAACTCTACAGAAACAAGATTTCATTTTTCCTCTCTCAAACAACGAGACCTCGCCATAGCCGTGAACCAGACGCAGGGCCTTGCCATTGCTGCCAGCTATGATCTCTGGCTACCGGGATTTAATCAACGCTTAGGAGATTTTCCGCAGTTACAAGGATTGCAGTCATCGCCGAGAACGCAAAAAGAAATGGAAGAGTTGCTAAACCGTGTAAGTCACAAAATTCATACCGATGTGGCCAAAGTGGAGGATATTTATTACGAGAGAATTCGAATAGATAATTTTGAGAAAGTGCCTGAGTTACAGGGCGTGGTTGAGTACTTTGATGTTCACACGCTTGTGCAATTGATTAGCATCGACGGCGAAGTTTTAAGACAGGTGCTATCCGACGCGCTCTTGGCATCAAAATTTTCAGAAATGAAAACGGTTGGTAAAGGTTTAGCCCGGTTATCCAAGTTGAAAAGCAAGTGACCGGTTAGTTTTACGCCAATTCACTAGCGGTCTAATAATCCGCGCATAAAATCACCGCCGGCGAATGCGCGCAAATCTGCTGATTTTTCTCCAACGCCAATATACCGAATCGGAATTTTGAATTGGTCTGCAAGGCCAATTATGACTCCTCCCTTAGCGGTCCCGTCCAATTTGGTGACAACGATTCCCGTCACTTTGGTGACCTCGCTAAATGCCCGAACCTGCTGCACCGCATTTTGCCCCGTCGTCGCGTCCACCACAATCCACGTTTCGTGTGGCGCCCCGGCAAATCCTTTGCCAATGGCTGTATTGATTTTTGAAAGCTCGGCCATTAATTCAGATTTATTATGTAAACGCCCCGCCGTATCAATGATTAAGACGTCCATACCACGAGCCTTACCTGCATGAACCCCGTCAAAGGCCACCGCAGCAGGGTCAGCGCCGTGATGCTGCTTGATTACTGGAACGTTATTGCGTTCGCCCCAAATCATCAATTGCTCGATGGCGGCAGCACGGTAAGTATCAGCCGCGCAGAGCATTACCTTTTTTCCTTCGGCCTTAAATCGCGCAGCCAGTTTACCGATGGTCGTCGTTTTGCCAACTCCGTTGACACCCACGATCAAAACAACAAATAGCCCCTCACTTGGCCAATTAACAGGCCGTATGGACTCAGTAAAAATACCTTCTCCTAATTCACTGAGCGTGTCTTTAACGCTTGGCCAATCTACCGTTTGGCCTGCAAGCTTTTGTCGCAAGCCAAGAACTAGCCGGTCGGACGCCTTCACTCCAACATCTGCGCGATAAAGAACTTCATGAATCCGCTCTAACATTGAATCGTCGATCTTTGCGCCCGATACAAAAAGCAGGCCCAATCCTCCGGCAAAAGCTTCCCTTGTTCGTGATAATCCACCGCGAAGACGTCCAATCCACGACTGGAGGTCCTGCTCCTTAATTTCTGAAATATCATCACTTGCCAGGACTTGAGAGGTGGACGACGCAGAGGTGGACGACGCAGAGGTGGACGACGCAGAGGTGGACGACGCAGAGGTGGACGACGCAGGTTTTGCAGAGGTTTCGGGCGGAGTCACACTAGACTGGACAGGGGAGCCCTTGCTAGCCACGACCGAATCTTTTTGAGTTAAATTATACTCTACCTCGAGAATTCTTTGCGTACGTGCACGACGAATCTTTACATAGACTGCGACAATGATAGCCACGATCGCGAAAATTGCGGTAGGACCAGCCACCAGAAGCCATGTGTCAGGATGATTGCCGGCATTTTGTAAATACTCGAAAGGATCGCTTTGCATCTGTGACTCCAAACAATTATCATTAAGCTACAAGCCGCTTGTTTATACCTTAGAAAGGTCTCAATTCCATGGAAAAAAACACATTATTTCCCTATGCTAAAAAAATAGCCGGCATGTTGTTTATATTTAATATAGCTATTATCTCAGGTGCTTATGCTGATAATCCGGTCTTCCCAGTGGATTCTCCCATGAAGATTTTGGAGAAGCCCGATCCCCAGGTACTAAATGTATGGGACAGATACGTGCGGCAATTTCGCCGCGACCACAATTTAAGTTTCTCCTTAGGCTACGCAAAAACTATTTGGGACATTAAAAAATTTGGCGACCTAGGCAAAAAAAAATATAATTCGGTGCAACAATATTTTGTCGCAGACTACACTTTTCACATCTTAATTTCAGGGAAATCTGGATATTTTCTAGGTACGGATTCGGGGTATATTTACACACGACCTAAGGCCATTGATGACGAATTTCGAGCATCCACGTCCTGGCTCTTGCCGGGAGTTCGCTCAGGGCTCGTTTATAATTATGATTCTTCAGGCCGAATATTCGTTGGGGGTGGCGCTCAGCTCGAGCGATTTAATGATTTGCGAACGCACCGCAGCACGGGGGCTTGGGATAGTGTTGCCATGACAGGTGAATCGTTCCAACTTTTCGGGGGCATTGATTTGTTTTTCTCACTTAACTCAGCTGTTCACGTCGCATGGTCGGAAACTCGAACCTTTATCCAAAGTCCAAAAGAGTCCGACGGTTATCTCGTGAACTCGACCATGACGAAACGAGCCTCTGGTGGCGAACTCGGCGTATTGTACCATTTCTTATGACCGTATTCTAATCTGTCGTAAGCTTTACGACCATGTCGCCTTCGGTGATGGGTAGCATGAGGTCTTGTGTGGCCTTAAAGAATTCGGCGAGTTTTGGATAGCGATTACGCATTTGAAATGCCCAAAAAAGTTGGCGACGGGGATGACGGTGATAAGCGAGGACGTTTAACACGTTTCCCTCTTCCTCTGATAATTCTGTCATATCCCTGCGTTCTAAGGCGCTCAAAGAAGCGTCGCGCACCTTTTGATCAAGGTCATGATGTTTTTTTCGAACGCCAACAAAATCAATAGTGAGGTGCTCGTCCTCGTATTTTTCGACGTATTGAGCCCAGTTTGAGGCTAATAATGAAAGACTGGGTATGCGCTTTCCGAAGTGACGAATCATCACCAAAATTTGATCGATGGGGTGGGCAGCAATGAGGACAGCACTCAATTGCTTGGTGGCTTCTAGGTCTCGCTCATCGAAATCTCGTCCATTGCTAAACGCATTGATGATTCGAGAGGCCGTGTCTCCGTGAGGATCCGAGGAGCCGGAGTTTTCTTGGGATTTGTCGGGGTCTTGCCGCGTATCTGGTACCACAGTTAGGCGCGTAACGGCTCGGCGAAATGGTAATATGAGGGCTTCATTGTGGCTGGGAACTTCCTTGATTCCAAGTTTCCAACGTTCAACATCCCACTGAATTTGTAAGCCCAAAGATTGCATATTTGGTGCAGCCGATCCATTCCCGTAGTGGCATTTAATGAAATTGCGGCCGTGCAAATCCTCGATGGATTGCCGGACGTCGCGAGCGGAGTGGCCGATGATCGACGCAATTTCTCGCTCACTGCTGAGCAAGTTTTCCATGCCCGTCATAGCGGAATTAAGCAAAAATGTGAGGAGTGAGTATTCACAGGCACTTAGATCGGAAACCGAAAGGATTTTCAACCCAGATTCACGTAGAAAACGTTGGATATTCGAATTCATTGTCATTTTCCATCTATACAAGTGTGGTGATTTAAATGCATACAAAATATTGTGATGCTATTACTTTAGCATGGATCCAGATTCCTGCGAAAACGTCTCAAGTGAATTTTGCTCAATTTTCTTCAGTTTCTCTGGATGGCTCTCTTAAATACTGAAAAAAATAAGAGCCATGTGCTACATTGTAAAAAGTAAAGGTGCGGATGTAAGGATGACAATCTGTTGTAAGCGATTGATGTGAAATTCTTCGTCTCTGGTTTTTTGTAAAATATCAAATTAATTTTAAGACCACTCACTGAGGTCATTTTTGAATAAGTTAAAAAATATCGATTGGCCCACGTGCCTCCTATTTGCGATAGCAGTGAGCGGCTTAGGGGTCCTCACCTACGAGTATCTGGTGGCGTGGAGGGTTGCATATTCTTCCGATAATGCCCTGATCGGACTTATGGGCAAGTATATTTTGGAACGCGGTGAACGTCCGATCTATGTGTGGGAGGTCGGATATCAAGGCCTCGTGCTCGAAGGCTACCTGATGGCTATGTTTTTTTCGATGTTCGGCGTCGGTCCAATCTCACTAAATTTTGCAGCGACTCTCTACCTATGGCTGGCCCTAGGGGTGTGGGCGTGCGTTTTTATTAAAGCCTTCGGAAATAGGGTTGCCGCTTTAGCAATGGTGGCGACTGTTTTTAGTGTGCCAATGTTTTATGAACTTAATTTGCGGTCCCTACCGAATTTTCCCGAGGCCTTGCTCCTAGGTGGGCTGCTATTTTTAACGTTTGAACACCTGCGCGCTAAATATTCAGCGCAAATTGCCGTTAAAAAATGGAGGGTACTGGCCTTTGGATTTATTGCAGGCTTTGCTTTTTACACGTTTGCAATTACCGTCTACTTCATGCTGGCCATTACTGCGGCGTTATTCGTGGCTTACTATCGTGCAGAACTCGGAGCTGCGCCCACGTCGTTCATCACCGCGTGGTTGATGCCGTGGAACGAAAAATCATCTGTTTTTTTATATCCAGTTTTTCTCAATAAAAAATGGAATGTCGCACTCCAAAAAACTCTCTCGGCCGTCGCCGTCTTAGGCTGGGTACTTGGCCTGTGTGCGGTGGTGGTCTGCTTCTTGGTCCCAGAACCCGTGATTGTCTTTGGTGGCGTCAAAAAATGGAATTCAATGTACATACTATTTGGTGCAGGAGGGCTGGTCTTATTGCCAAGGGCTGGTCTCGAAATACTTGGCGCATTGCAGTCTTCAAGCCTAAGGCGGCAATTGGCTCGTTTTTTTGGGACCGGATTTTTGGTCGGTTACAGCCCCGCACTTTTGTTTGTTTTATCTGGAGGGCAATCAAAAAAACAGGCATTGGCCTCCGGCAACTGGCCGCAATTAAAAATGAGGCTTTGGGTATACGAGAAATTTCATGAAATCCTCTTACACTTTGGCGATTTTTGGACTTGGCCGTTTGCACTCTATTTCCTCGGATGCATGGTGGCGTTCCTTGGAGTCTGGTGGATAGGGCTTAAAAAATATGTGAATGACGCTGCCGTGCGGTGGCCGCCGGCCACCACGTTTGGTTTTCTTTTTGTGGTCGTATTCTGCATCTTTACAATTTCCAAAAGCGTCGTTGATATGGCAAGTATGCGTTACCTCGTTTTAACGGTGCCGATTTGTGCCGCAATGTTAGCTTGGAGCACCCATTGGCTTTGGATACATCGCCCTAAGCTTAAATGGCTGGCCGCGACCGGTTATTTGGGAGTGGTGGGGATCGGGGCGGCGTCAATTGTCGACGATCTATCCCATCCAAGAAGCCTTCCGTTTGAGACCATTGCCCGTGAGCTCCAAGCACGGAGCCTTAAGTATTCTTACGCGGATTATTGGCTAGCCTACGCCACAACCTTTTTGAGCAACGAACAAGTGATCCTAGAGCCACTGTATTCAAATTATTCTCCCTATTACGGGCCTCTAGTCAAAGAGAGCTTACGTATAGGATATGTCGACTATGCGCCAGGAAGGTTCCCGCCTAAAAACGGCCGAGTTGAAATTAATAGTCAATCCTACAAAGTGATGGAGGAGGCTGAGGTGTCGCCTGGAATTATACTTCGAGTTCTTGAAAAAATTTGAGCCATTGTGCTTATTCTAATATTGCTGCTTTGGCAAAAGTGCACTACACTAGCTATGTTTTCCTTGTGGGGCCGTCATGGTTTCGACATATACGGTCGTCGAGTCAAAGCGCATGTCCGGGGTGGGGACGTCACCCGGTTATTAAAGGCGTTCCAACGCTTATTCGGCAACGAATTCGCACTCGCAGCTTAAGTAGCTGCCGTCGAACCTAAAGCGGCTACGGCTTTGGGGGATGGCGTCATAAATGTGGCTTGGTGTAAGAGACTTCCGTCTGGAGTCTAGTGCATGACGACAATCAGACTGCGGCATTGTGAGCTTGTCTGTGGGCGCTCAAAGCAAGAGGATAAATTACAAGACTAAGCATGTAGTGGTTTTTCCGACGCGTGTATGGACGCGGGTTCGATTCCCGCCGGCTCCACTTTGTTCTTTTTCCCGTATGCTGCGTTGAACAGCGCATCGCGTCTCAGTCATGGACCGAATGTCCACTCCTTCGACGCTCGCTTGTTCGCCTTGCCTACGGGAAAAATAACCGGCGTGGTGAACGC
>CANJQY010000142.1 GCA_947476525.1 Oligoflexales bacterium | reverse complement strand
TGGCGCTATCACAATTTTACATTGTTTGAAGAATTTTAAGGACCGCATCGAAATTTGGAGGCGCTGGCGCCTCTATTTTGACGGCAGAGACGTTGGGCGCTGGGCAAAATTCCAGGGCTCTTGCGTGCAAAAGGTGATGGTTTGCCGCGATCTGAGCCACGTCATCTCGTACTGTAGTCTTGATATGTTGGCCGTAACGCTTGTCGCCCAGAATTGGGAGTCCGAGCATTTCTAGGTGCACGCGAATTTGGTGGCTTCTGCCAGTCTCAGGATAGCACTGGATCCACGACAACTCTAAATCGCGGGAAACCGCTCGCTCCTCGAAACTGGTCCGGCTAGATTTTCCGCCGCTTTGTACCGGACGAACCATTCCTGTTTTCTTGTCGATTTCAGACAAATAACATTCTTGTTCAAATTTTTTAGTCTTGGGAATGCCGCGACAAATAGCCCAATAAGTTTTACTAAGACTGCGTTGACGAAATTGATCGGTAATCCATGTTGTGGTGTTGTTATTGCTTGAAAACAAAAGTATTCCAGAAGTTTCCTTATCCAGGCGGTGGAGCAGATTTAGTTTTTCATTGCCGCGACCCGCTTTTTTCAGGTAGTCGCGCACGCACACCTCTGCGTGCATAATATCTTGATCTCTCGTGGCTTGACTCGGTAGGCCTGGCGGCTTATTGATCGCAATGACGTTGTGTGCGTCGTAAAGAATTTCTGGAGCTGACAATTCAAAGGTTTTCTGCCGTGATTTTTTGAGGCCCTCAAGGCTAAACTCGACCCGAACCTTGTCCCCTAAATGCACCAAGCGCGACGCAATATGCATCCGCTTATTGTTGACATAACATCCGCCAACATCAAGAATTTGACGCACTTTCCGGCGGGACAAATCTGGAAAAATGGAGGCGAGAAATAAATCTACACGCATTTCGGCTTGGTCTGACTTAACAATAAATTCTTTTCGAGTCAAAGACATGGATTTGGCCTGTATAAAATCTGTAAACCTTGATCCTTGGGCACCCATTCTTCAAGTCTACTTTTCAAATGATCTTTTAATTTGGTCAAAGAGGCATTCAACTCCGGCTGCGTTGATAGCAATACCCACAGGGCAATCCCGATATGCGCGACGTTATAACCTGAGGAAATTTTAACAAAACACCCCATCAGCTCCTCGTCACCTTCCGGAAGTGACTGCACTATGAGCAAACCATCGGCTCCCTCTTTCGCAAGCAATGCCCTGTTTCCCAACGTGCAAATATCGGAATCCATTCGGTACCCGCCCCCAACTAAATTTGGGTTGTCGAGCCAAAGTTTCTTGAGATTAGCAGCTACCGCTGTGGTGTCGAGGGCAAACCGTTCGTACATATTCATTAAGGCGCGCACAGGCATCACCGCCACCGGCACACCACAACTATCTGTCACCCAGTTTATTTTTTCGCTTGCTTCCTTACCTACTAATGCCTGAATTCTTTTTTGCAGGGGATGATCCACATGCCAATAAGAATCAACGGGTAAATTTTCAGCTTTCGCAGCAGCCAGCATCAGTAAATGTTTACCGGCACACGGATGGTGAAGCCGAGAGACTGGCACCCCCGAAGCGCGCATAGTTGCAGCGGCGGCGTAATCTAAGGAGTATGTTCGCGGGCACACCAGGTCAGACTCCTGAGTGCCTGTGTATTTCATGAATTCATTTAATTGCTCAAGGTGCTGCGGCTGGCCGTTGTGGGACGCGACACCCATCACCCAAAATTTATGTTCGGCGTCAATCCCACCAACCGCCATCACTTGCCACGGCTTTAATAGGGAGCGAGTCACAATACTTGTATTCGCACGATTGCCAGATAATACGACGCCCTGTTTTTTTAAAGCCACAACGCCGTGCACAACTACTTCGGTGACACCCTTGCGGGTGAACGAAAAAATTGGCTCTGCTTTAACTAGGTCAGTCATGGTCATTTACCCGTCGTTCCAGAAAACATCCTTGGAATACACAAATATAACACTAATTTTCGGCGCTATTCTCTGCAATGATGCTATACTTACCCTGAACTACATAGACTGTCAAGAAACGCTAAAAACATCTGTAAATCAAGCCTTAATCAAGCGTCACGTCTCCCACATCGGGCCATCAACGCCTAAGAAAGAACCATCCATGCCCTGGCCAATTTTTATGTGTGGAGCCGGGCTTCTATTCATTTGTTCTTGGCTTGATACGGTGCGCGGGCCATTGCTTCCTGTCGTGACCAAGCTACTATCCCTAGATTACTCCTCCGCCGGATTGATCATTTCCCTAGGCAACATCTCGGGCTTCGTTATGACGTGGCTGTTAATGCCGGCCCTTAATCGCTGGTCGTTGAAAAGTGCAGGCCTATCCGTTTTGGGCTATGCCTTTATCATTTGCGTAGGAAGTACCCTCGTCGACACGCCAAGCAAAATGTATTTGTGGGGAGCTCTCATCGGCGCCTGCGTATCGACAATGGGATCGCTTAGTAATTTATTCGTGCAATCCGGCGTGAAACCCGAGAACCTTGGACAATCAATGTCGGCTCTGCATTCCATTTATGGACTAAGCTCCTTTATCGCGCCAGTGGTCGCCGGTAGAATTCTTAGTGAACCTTCGCACTGGCCTTTGTTATTTGCATCCCTAGCCCCAGCTGCTCTGGCATTAGGAGTATTCATTTATTTTTTCGGCCCCGAGGCTACGAAGAAAAAACTAGATAAGTCTCACGTCCAACCCATCAGCCTTGAGCCCATTCATATGTTAACGGTGATTGTGATGATCACCTACGTTGTTTCAGAAACTTTAACCTCTACCTGGATGCCATCATTTCTAATGCAAGTCTATGGACTGAACATTCGAGACGCGACGTGGTATACGTCCATGTTTTTTGGCATCATGCTGGTCACCAGACTCGCCTGCGGAATTTGGGCCAAGCCTCGCTGGCATCGATTATTGATTTGGGTAAGCCTAGTTGCGTCACTTTCCGCGTTAACCACCGCTCTCTTGACCGGATGGTTGTGGTTACTACCTTTTGCTGGTATTTTTGGCCCTGTATTTCCGCTTTACTCCACGTGGGTTACACTGCGTTTTCCCGAACGCGCACGCAACATGACGATTTGGATGCTGTCAGGAATGCAGGGAACCTTAAGCGTCATGCAGTATGCGATGGGAAAATTAGCTGCTGTGGCGGGATTTCAAGTCGCCTATTGGCTACCACCATCGGTCATGGTGCTGATGCTTGTGCTTCTAAAAACTCTTGAATGGAAAGATTCAAATTCTGGGCATGTGCCTTCAAAATGATGCTTGAGTATCAGTTCTGCAGGCAATTTTTGGTTTACTCGCCTTTGATCCAGCTTAGAACGCTAGAAAATACTTCGCCTTGGCATGCTTCGAAGTGAAGCTCGTGATAGGCGCCTTCAAACATTTGAAACTTGGCCGTCAGTCCTACAGCAAGGTCTCGCGCCGCAGCGGGTGAGGCCGCTTTGTCGGCTGCACCGTGCAACATAAAAACTGGAACCAGCAGTGGCCCCACATGTGCCTTAACAGCCGCAATGGTTCGCATCCATTCATTGTACCACCGCACGGTGATTCGGTCGTGAACGAGAGGATCTTGTTTATAGGCGCTAACAATGCTTGCGTTCGAAGATATCCAATTTGGGTCAAGCTCATTACCGAGTGCCAGGCCAGGAACCAAGCTATCGAGATGAGTGGCAAGCATTATTTTCCATGGTGCAGGCTCAAATCCAGGCCTCACGATGGTGCCAGTACAAATCAGTGACGTTAATTTGATTTCTGCAAGATCTGCACCCCGAAGGGTCACGTATCCTAAACTCAGTGCTGCACCCATGCTATGCCCATACAAATGCATTCTAGCTTGAGGATAGTCCTTCCGTGCTGCTGCCAATAAATGTTTAATATCGTCATAAATCAATTGAAAGGACTCTGTATGGCCGCGGCGACCACTAGTTTGACCATGGCCATGTGTATCTAATGAATAAACAGCAACGCCTTGCGCCACAAAACGCTCCGCCCATGCAGAGTATCGTCCCGAGTGATCTCCTAGCCCAGGAATCAGGACTAAGATGTTTTTAGCGTTAGTTGATCTATCGCTATTGCGGTCACTGTCTGGATGCCAAGATTGAGAGTAAATAGTGCGGCCACTTGAATTTTGCCACGTAAGAGTTCTGTGTGCCATTATTGTCCAACCTGTTGCTTGTTGATAAGTTGCACGATCATTATTTTCACGGCGAACAATAGCCGCCGAATTACGTCGGCGCTGCCTGGCTGTAGATCAAATTTCCGGCCACGTATGTTTGCTCAATAATTCGGTCATCACCACATGTGATGCAAGCAAACAAACGCTCTGACGGTGTTTCCGCGGTCACCAAACGTTCCGCCAATATTGGTTTTTTAGACGGTTTGATAACTACGAAATCGGCATCCTTGCCGACTTCCAAACTGCCGCACACATTCCCCAGCCCAAGAGACTGAGCTCCGGCCAAAGTGGTCTGATAGAGAAGCTCTGCGGCTGACAATCTATTCCCTTGAATGGCTTGAATTTTGTAGCATTCGAGCATGGTTTGCCAAGGCGAGAGATTTGTACCTGCGCCAATGTCTGAGGCCAAACACAGGTGCACACCGGAGTCTTGGACCTGCTTGAGGTTTAGCAGGCCACTTCCTAAAAACATGTTGGACGTTGGGCAATGAACCAATGTTGCTTTTGCTGTTGCCATTCGCATCAACTCATTATTGGTCAAATGAATTCCATGTGCCAGCAGTGTTTTATCACCGATCAATCCGTGATCTTCATACACTGCTAGGTAGTCTTTGCATGATTTCCACACCTCTTTAACGGCCGCCACTTCTTCAATGTTTTCGCTGATATGGGTTTGCACATAACAACTTGGATGACGTTCCCGAAGTTCTCCGAGGCCGAGCATCAGCTCCCGCGAACAACTGAGGGCAAAGCGAGGAGTGATCGCGTAACGCAACCTTGCAGATTTTCCGTGCCAACGTTTAATCAAAACTTCTTGATCTGCGATATCTGCGTGCGCAGCCTGCAAAACAGCGGCTGGCGCACCAACATCCATGGATGTTTTTCCCGTAAGCAATCGCAAACCGGCTGTATCGAACTCTTGAAATAGGGCCTCTGCAGCAACGGCATGGACACTGGAAAAAACCGCGGCTGACGTCACGCCGTTTTGCATTAGTTCGCGGGCCAAGCGCCGAGCTCCCAGGGTCGCAACGTTTTGGTTCTTGAATTGCGCCTCAGCGTGAAAAACATATTTTGTCAGCCAGTCAAGGAGCGGCAGGCCACCGGATCCAATAACTGAAAGTTGTGGGCAATGCACATGTGCATCGACAAATCCTGGAACCAAGATGCCGTCACCATGATCAATCACTTTTTCTGAATAGCTCGGAGATTTAAACTCGCTGGCGCGGCCGATCGCAGTAATTTTTCCATGTGCATCAACAGCGAGCGCAGCATCCATAAACGTCACAAGACTAATAGAGTCACCCGTCCTTCGGGTAAACCAGATTTCCTTGGCGCGGTGGACTGTAATTGGCAATCGCTCTGGCGACATTATGAGATCCCTAATTCAAAAATCTTGCGAAACCAAAGCTACATAATAGAACTTAATTCTGCAACTGTCGACTGCTCCGTAATTAATTCGGCACCTGTCAAACCATATAATTCAATTAGCGACCACGTGGGCCTGCCTATTTAGTGGCGGTTCCCGTGGGCGAGGTGGTTCCCGTGGGGGAGGTCACGCCGCCAGTTGAACCTCCACCTTTACCTGAAATCGTGTAATTTAGCTGAAAAGATTTATCATAGTCTTTAAAAGAAGACTCTGGAGATTCGCAAGTTTTAGGACTCTTTTCGAGGGCTCGGCATCGTCCAATGTCGCGCGCCAAAATGGCAATTGCATTTTTTGCGGCCACGTCGTCAGGTTTGCCAGTGAAGAAGATCTTACCCGCCTCATTTGAGTCCTTTTTCTCGACCCAAAGTGGCCGTTCAACAACAAGTAGTTTTATGCGTCCCAAAACTGCTTTCGACGAGACTTTTAGACTCCAATCTATATCTGATCCAACGACTCCAGACTCTACAAGTGTGTCAAGTGACACATCCTTGCCATTCACAACCGTAAACGTAACCTCTGGACAGGCGCCCAATTTACATGTCGGGTCGCTTACAGTGCCAGGAGCGTTTTCAAGGGAGACTTTTTGTACGGTTTTTCCGCAGCTTGCCAGCAGCAGCATTCCAATGATTGGATTTATAATAAAATGGAGCACGGGTAGGCCCTCCCTTCATTAGGGATTATCGGCTATTCGCATGCAAAAACTGAGGTTTTTATATAACTAACTGAAATAATTTAGTTAAAATACCTACGTTAAGGAGCCTTGAGCCCTGCTATTAATTGTGGCATTTGACCATCAGACCAGATCACACGTTGCGGCAATACGTAAATGGGAAGGTGTAGTCTCGCAGATTCGTAACAAGACATTCGGGAGATTGGTCGGCCAATGATGGCCGCATCTATTTCCCCGTCCCTTCCTGTTGTCAATGAGAGTTGAATGGAGTCTGCGAGTAGGGAACGGCCTCATAGTGCTCTAATTTGTGGTCTATTCGATCATCGGCTGAAGTGAGGGGATCGCA
>CANJQY010000141.1 GCA_947476525.1 Oligoflexales bacterium | reverse complement strand
TTTTCTTGCCAGATTGTATAAACTGCAAAATGGCCATCTGCGCGGTCGCATCTTGCATGGCAACGCGGTCTGGGCGAAGCATAATGAAGCTTTTTCCTCGCTCAAACGATTTCAGTTCTGATTCATTATCTAAATGAGAGAAAAGAATTTTCTCGCCAAGGGTCAAAGCACGACCTAATGTTTTGCGGTAGCGATCAAATTTGTCTTGAAGGGTTGCGTAATGTTTTGCGACGACTTCAACGCGAGTGGCGCAAACACTTATTTTGGTTTTAGTTGCGCTTTTTTTTGCAGATGCCTTTTTTGCAGGCGCCTTTTTAGGAGATGCTTTTTTGGGAGATTTCTTAGCCATTGGTTGAGGTCCTTTCTCAAGTTTCAGATACTCTAAGAGTGCCACAACCCACGAAAAATTCAAATGCTCTTACCATAAAAAGCGAGGCAAAAAAATGCAGCCCAGCAATTAGATTTGTTTACTGCATCCACACTTGGTAGAAAAAAGGCTAGGCTTTGAACTTATCTGCAAGAATATTCAATTTAGTAACAAGCTCTGTCAGTTCGTCTCCGTCCCGCAGGGTAAGGCGCCGCGGGGCTTTACCCTCAACCATCTCGTCGACGAAACGGTTGATTGAAACCAAGGGACCGTAAATTTTGTGGGTATAATGCACCGCAATGTAGAAAGTTGCGCCGATAAACACCAAAATGATCGAGCCGATTATTATTAACGGCGTAGATAATTTACCCATTGTGAGGGAAGCATCATTTCCAGTAAGCGAGAAATAAGTCTTAATTGCGACAAAAATATCCGACAGCACCCAATACGTAACACCGGCGATCGCAACCGAAAACATGAGGTTTACAATAACAAACATCAAGCCCAGCTTGATTTGGAAGTAAGGCTCGACAAGCTTTGAGGCCACTCCGCCCCGACGTCCTGCTATTTTTATTGCCATAGTAAGCGGCCTCCATGCGTTTCCCAGAAAATCTACAGGAGCAAAAACTGCCCACGATGGGTATGTCCTCACTTGCCTTGACATAAGTGTAACAAGCTCAAGGTAGGTTACAAAGGAAGAATTGAATAATTTCAATTTAAATAGGTATTGCAGCAAGCTAGACCATTGGAAAAACCCTATTTTGGCCTAGGCAGCATGCCTAAAAAAACGGCCGCAGCCGGCGCAGCTGTTCGTGCCCTAAGAATCCAAGGCCCTAGACGCACTCCTTGAAAGCCCGAAGCCTTAGCCTCCATTTCTTCTTTTGGGCTCAATCCTTTTTCCCCTCCAATCAATGCCACCGCACCAACTAGCTTTGTGATCGTTGCCGAAATGGTTTGGAGATCTCGCTGTGCGTCGGGAGTCAGCATCCATTTGTGTTGGTAAGAGGTCACCAGACTAAGACCTGCTTGTAAGCTTTCTACTGCCTCAACCGGCACCATCCACGCGCGTTTCGACTGTTTTACGGCCGAGCGCATCAAGCGATTCCACCGCTGAGCGGCCGCATCGTTCAGTCTAAAATGGGGGGTATCCTCCTGTCTGAAAACAATAATTCGATCGACCCCGAGCTCCACCAGTGGGGCTATCAAATCGTCGACGTCACCAGGTTTTAAGGCCCCAATCATAATGCACCGTGTTGCGAGGTCCTTTGCTGTAAATTGATCCGCCACTTGAGCCATTGTGGCTTTTGATTTTGATTCAATGGCCATGGGCCCAGATCCAACATTGCCTTGGCCGTCCATTACCTCGATAAGGGTGCCGTCGCCAAGGCGTAGAACTTTAAGGGCATGAACGACTTCCTCTTCGTCCAGCCGCCACTTCCCTGCTGCGGTCAATTCACCAAAAAATCGGTATAAATGCGCCACTTTTAACTCCCACTAATTTTTGATAAACGTAAGGCATGCCCACCCCTCTTGCTCACCTTTGTCCACGAGGCGAAGGCCTTCTTTGGCCGCGAGTTCGGCCATCTCATCGCCATCCTCAATCAACACTCCAGAAAGGATCACAATCCCGCCTTTAGCCGTTATGACACTCAACTCTGAAATAATTTTTTGCAAGACCACATATAAAATATTCGCTACCACCACATCAAATGGCGGGTTAAACGCGGCCTGACCGTCAACGCCGCGCACCGGTGAACTTCCTTGCCAAAGTGGCAGTACAATGTTGTTCATTTTAGCATTGTTCTCAGCAGCCATCACGGCGTCAGGATCAATGTCGCTTGCCGCCACAGAATTGAACCCAAGCTTGTGGGCACCAAGGGCCAATATTCCTGTGCCAGTGCCAACGTCCATGCAACGCCAGCTTTTAATTGGCGCACCAGATAATTGCAATTTTTCCAGGCGACGCAACACCACTTGCGTCGTGGCATGTTGTCCAGTACCGAACGCCATCGCAGGTTCTACGACAATCGGAATTTTATTGGCGGGAATACTTTTATTGTCCCAAGGAGGGTAAATATAAAATTTCTCCGTCTCAATGGGCTTGAAACTTTCTTTCCAGCCTTCTAACCACTCCTTAGTTTCCATTGAGTTAATGACTAACTCTATTTCGTCAGGGAAATCTCGAGCAATTTGATTTTTGAGATCTTCAAGGAGTTCTCGACTGTATTTATAGATTGATACTGGGAGGAGATCCCCGCCCAATTCCTCGTAGAAATCTCTTTGGCTAGGACCGGTGTACTCATTGTCAATGTCGAGCCCGTCCATGACCCCCTCGACAAATTCTTCGATTCCGTGGCCAACTAACCAGTCCATCAATCGCTGTTTAGTTTGCCTCGCCTTTTTCGTCGCCAACTGGTCAGTACGCCTATCGTCGGCAGATGTATTACCAGATAACTGCGGAGACGGGTGACTTGAAGGCAGGGTAAACGACAGGCGAAGTTCGAACGTAAACTGAGGATACGACATAATTAAGAATCCTTTGGCGGCGAAAAATTATCCAAACCTTTTCTTCAAACCTTTTCTTCAATCCATCAACGCCAACGGGCCAAAAGGAGAGGTTATGTATTCAGGAGAGCTGAAATAGCTTGTTTTTGACAATATTACATCATTCTTTAGTAGAATGGCCTGAGCTGCCGCCGTTTTATTGGCACCGCTGAGCGCCGATGCATATAAGCTTGCAAGTTTCGTCCAGGTCGGATGCCTAGCAAAAACCGCACCCAGCGTCGCCGCAACCTCAGCATAGCGAGAGGCCGCCTTGGCGCCGGAGCCTTTAGCTATGGCCATTTGAAACTCAGAAATGGCGATGGTCACCCGATCTGCATTACCTGGATTAGATAGGCGCTGGAGCTTAACGGCAACTTTTTTCGCATCGTTTAAGTTCCCTGTTTTGGTCAAAGCTAAAAGGTAACCGGCCTCTGACTGCCAGCTGTCATGGGCCGCGATGGCAGAGTTGAACGCCGCCACGGCTAACGCCCCGTCGGTATTCAATTGTGAATCCAAATAAATCGATGCTTGCAGATGCCGGCCAATGCTATCCATCTGTTTTCGATCTCGCATTTTATTTAATCGAACCACGGCAGCATTTTTATTTTTGTCGAGAAGTGCAGCTCGCACATACGAGGTATCATAATCTAAGCGCAGTTCTGGGTCCAAATGGCTGGCCCTAGATTCGCCTTCGCCTATGCCCTGAAACTCCTCAAACGAACGAGAAATTTTCAATACATCTTTCCCTAAACCGAGGCGCAGTAAATTCTTTTGTAATGTAAGCAGTCCTTCGGCATCTCGGTAAATGGCTCCTGCCGCCTTGGTGACAAGTGGCCCAAGATTTTTTTTCGCAATCGCACTAGATTCGGCAGAATATGTTGGAAACTGGATCAAAAGTCGAGCCGAATTGTCCATTAGACTCCATTTGGCGATCATGTCTGGACTCGCATTTAGCGAAGGAATGATAGCGCTCATTTTCGAAATTTCGTCTCGGCGGCCACTATGAAGCGCATTTTTGAAACGTGCGTCAAACAGCATGATTTTGAACGCACTGTCTTTACCTAGTAGCAACATTGCTTCGTTAAAAAAGTTCTCTCCCACGGCTCCGGTTGCGGACGTCGATTTTGCAAAAAGAAACGCGGCCCGAATTCTCTGCGTCGAGATGGTGTTTGGTGGAAGTTTGGGGGCTTTAAGATCCATGACTTGCACAGGTCGAAGCACCCCTTTCATGCCTCTGTAAGCTAAATACCACGCACGCACGCTACAAGGATAGTCGACCACCCATTTGGAGCAACTATTCCTAATAAAATTCTCTACGACAGGCCAATTGCCCCACTCGACGTTTGAATACATCAGCTCCACTGGAGGTAGCATCGGATCTTTATTTGAACCGAAAGCTGGCTTGTCTCCCCTGCTAGCAACTAGCTCAGAAGGGGTCTCTCGTTTAAATGCCTTCGCCTTCCGAGACCAGGCAGGCATGACGGCGGCTAGATTAACATTGGCCAATTCAACCCCATATTTCTGAACCTTGATTCGCATTCCGTCCGAATAGTTCCACAAGAGCAAAGAGCTTAATGCTGTGGAAGCAGCAATTAAAGCTACTTTGGAAAAGAAACCTTTGCCTCGCGAGCTTTTGTTGGCCAATTGGCGATTTTTGAAAAAAGTTGAAATCTCGTCTTCGCCAGGCTCAGAAAAAGTGGTTGACGCCTTTACAGTGCTCACTCCACTTTGAATTGCGGGCGTTCGACTATGCAATATACGCGGCTGACCAACTGTCCCAGTTGAATGAGTTTGCTGAGCAGGTTGAAGAAACTGACTCATGTCAACGGCTGCTGATTGACCCAAGTCAAAGTTAGCGGCAGGTAACTCGTCACCCACCAGTTCAGACGGCTTTTTGTTTTCATTTTGAGCCACTAGGTTACTTCCAAAGTTAGACGGTTCTAGTCCTAACATACCTAGTAGTGTGTCGGCTTATTATCCATAATACCTAAGTGAATTGGGCAATCGGGCCTCAAAAAAAGATCTAAACATCTGATTTTACAAATATTTATTTGTTTGCAGGCTTTTATTTTGGGTGCCCAGCCACACTCCGAAAACACGCCCTAGAAAGAATCGTGGGAATTTGGTACATGAGCCATAATTGAAACCCTAGGATGTGATCCGCTAGCGCGACGCACTAAAGTTATTTGGAGTAAAACATGGCAATATTAGAATTTCGTGGCGAAACCATTATAGATCCTGCAACAATAAAATCCGTGTTGGCCTCTCACCGCATTACCTACGAATGCTGGGGTGTGCGAACCATGGAAGATCCTTCGGCTGAAGGCGTCCTAGCTACTTACGCAGACGACATCACTCGCTTGAAGTCTCAACACGATTACGTGACAGAAGATGTCATTGCCCTCGATCCTGGAACACCAAATTTAGAAACATTGCTCGCTAAATTCTTACCCGAACATCACCACACTGATGACGAGGTGAGATTCACCGTCGCGGGAGAAGGTGTTTTTGAAATTAACGTCTCACAAAACGAGCGAGTTAAATTTACGGCACAGCCTGGTGATTTAATTGTGGTGCCTGCTTGGCGCCGCCATTTGTTTTACTTAACTACGCAAAAAACAATCCGCTGCATTCGGTTGTTTAAAGACAAGGCAGGATGGGAGGCCCATCTCCCTTATTCTCAAGCTGGCAGCGAAGAACGCGCCTTGCACTTTGCATAGTTTGCACAGTATTTCGGCTGTTTATTTTGTTTTGGCTATTTTTTGAATTATTTTTGAATTATTTGTTTTCGAGCTATTGACAATTGATGCCAATTCCCTGACAATGATTTTCCTTTTCAAACACCCTTTACAAATTCCAAAAACAGAGAATTTAAGTGCGGGCTGGACAGATAATTGCAGAACTTTTTTTGAAGTTTGCGATATGGTTATGCACGGCTTGTCAACATGTTATCAACAAGTTATACCCAGCTCAAGGAGCTAGCAACCCATGGTAAAGACAAGCGAAATTCCGTTTCCCCAAGCTCTCACCGATGAAATCCACAGTCAGTCTGCACACAAGAGTTTTTTGGGCCGCGAATTCTTGACCTGGCTTTGGTATTTCACGGAAAATGACGAGGGCCGGTTTGAATTCGAATTGAACTCCGGTGCCATGACCAACGCTCATATTTGGCTGGATGACCGAATTGTTCTGACCTCAAAAACAGGACGATCACACGAACACATTATAAAAGGTGGCGTGCCCAGCACCAGTGACGAAGCCGCCATTTCTTTGAGATCAGGCAAGGCCGTTAAAGAAATTAAAGTAGGCCTCGACATCGACGGCAAAGGCGTCTTCTTTGCCACGCTTGGCGGTGACGAACTCGCGCCGAAAGGCCTGAAACTTCCCGACCCACAAGATACGTCCGATCAAACTGTGCTAGAACAACGCTTGGAGTACGTCTCCGTGTTTACCGTTGCTCTCGATGCCCTTTTTGGCCGATTTATGGATGAGCGAACTGGAAAGCTGTGGGATACTACAAGTATTAAATCAATTAGAAATTGGATTCAGACTAGAAACCATGACACAACTACCATTCATTAAATTTTTCTTCGACCGCAGACGCTGGCCCTTGTGGCTACAAACAGCGGTACACCACGCAACGATCTACATTCACGACAGCCAGCGAACCGAGCTGACAAAACAAGCCTCGGCCATGGCCTACGTTACGCTGTTTTCATTGGTGCCGAGTTTAGCCGCCGTATTCACCTTGCTTAACCTGTTTTTGCCAATTTTTGGCGACAACGCAAACCTTATGGAGCAAGGGCGCCAATTTCTTTTTAAAAATCTTGCAAACGGCTCCGGGTCAACGGTTGTCGATTACCTCCAA
>CANJQY010000140.1 GCA_947476525.1 Oligoflexales bacterium | reverse complement strand
GCACCTGCTCCACTCGCCGAACCGCAGCGGGCGGCACTGAGACCTCTTGTGATGGCCGAAGCCAAAGTACTACTGAGACTGGATACAAGAACCTAGCGCCGGTTATTCGTGAAGCTTACGGCAGTTATGCCTTTAATTATTGCCTTCTTACCGCCGGGCGGCGCAGTCGAGAGCTTGGCCTTGGCGCATTTTTAAGTTCAGGAAAAAGTCCATTTGCAAACTCAGTTTCCACATTTGATGGTGTGACTTGTGACGTAAACATTCAAAAACAGCAAGACCTTGGTTTCAAGTTCGGCGCTGACAAGCTTCAAGAAACGGGAACATTTGTCGATAACCCATACGACAATCCAAAATCTGACCCGCAATTAGAGTCAGAATACCAAAAAAGACACTCCACATTTGGAGCCAATAGTAGCTCTGATGATGTGGACCAAATTTTCTTTGGCCTTACGTTCAATGATGCAAAAGGAAAGTCTCCAGGATCATTTTCAAAACAAATGGAACTTTATTTTGCAAACATCTATTCCTCAGAATTAAAAGCAGATGTAAAATTTTTCGATTTCTACTCCAGCTTTCTCTGGGGCAAATTCTCCCTGAAAAACGAAATCATTTTCCGCAGCGGGAAAACCGCTGACCCTTCCGTAGTGGCCATGGGTGGGCAGCGGCAAGATAATAATCAAGCTGTGGCCACCAATAACATCAACTCCATCGGCCTCGCCGGAGTCCTAGAATATTCTATATCCCAATCTGGGTCCACAATCGGACCAGAAGAATTTAATGAAGGAACTATGCGCCGTCAGGTGGTATTCGCAGATTACTCTTTCGCGCCGGGAGATTCCGACGGTTACTACATTAATCACCCAGGAGAACAAGAAACAACGAACGCCCAAATTGGCGAAGCTAGAAGAAACAACCGTGCGAAAGCCATGGCCTTTAACCGCAATTACCACCCCGCTTTGCTATTTTTTAACGGCCGCGCGACATCACGCAAATACGCCGTACCAGGTGTATTTGACGCGGAACGCCTCGTGAATACGTCGTTAACGAGTTTGGGTTACCGTTATGAAAATGTAGAAACTGGTAACTTTGAACTGAAGCTGATAACAGGCCGCCTCCTTGAAGGAGTTCCGCAAGATGTTAGCGCTTACTACAGCGCTGGTACTAGCACGGAACGCCCGATGGGTTTTTATGGTACGAATCTCGGCTACGAAGTGGACGCTTCTTACGCCTACCACTACCAACGTGAAGTTGATTTGGGCTTAGGCCTTGCGGCTGCCCTACCTGGA
The DNA here is from genome assembly GCA_947476525.1 of Oligoflexales bacterium. GTDB lineage: Bacteria > Bdellovibrionota_B > Oligoflexia > Oligoflexales > RGVZ01 > CAMDKS01. Next base: position 5,609 of record CANJQY010000140.1, on the reverse strand, counting down.
AAAGCTTGGAGAACTAGTACGGTCAAGACTCCAACAATGGGATTTGGACTTTCGGCGAATTTCGCGATAAAATTCTAAGCCTTGAAGGAGTGGTCGACATGCAAGATTGGCAAACATTTCTGAAGCTCGATAATGCTGGTACCATTCAATTTTTAGCCTCGTATGCGGCAGCATTGGCCAACGAAGGCTTGGTGTCGGAACGATGTCTCGAAAATTTTAAAGCCTCCCTGGCCACTATCACCCCAATGCTTGCGTCTACGCAAAGATCAATCCTGCCCTTGCTGGCCGAGAGCAACGACGATTTTGTGGCGGCATTAACCGCGCGCTACGGTATTTCAGGGCTTGCTTGGAACCACATGCGAATCTCCACTCGCAGCCTACTCTCTGAAAGTTGTGCGAACCTCGCTTTTTGGGCAGACTTAACCTTAAAAAAAGCAGAGCTTTTTATGAACCGCCCGTTTGTGGCGGTTTCGGTATTTGGCGAGAGTCGGCGAGAGTTATTTCCTTCCGTACTTTTCCACGCAGCAAAAACTCTTCACGACACCGCCAAGGAGTTGCGTCATGCTATTCACGACCTCTCGCTCATGCGTCCAGCAGATATCCTCGATACAACTGGACTTCAGCATGGCATTGAGAGCCGGATCGCAATTCAGGTAGGGTTTAGCGGACTTGAAAGCGAAACGCTGAGTTACTGCCGAACCGAACAACGAGTCGTGAGGAAAGTCGTAGCTGCATTTGAAGAGATGGCTTCCAGTATTCTGCAGATTGTTGTGGGCTTAAGACAAAATACCGCCAACATCGCCAATTCAAAGCTACTGGAAATCGAGTGCGAAATTCTGATGGCCGAGTGCCAACGGTTATCTGGCGTTCGCTTTGAGGTAAGTGCCAATCTAGACGTCTGGGAGACGAGGCGCCTAGGATTTCTTCACGAAATTTTTGAATTGAATCAACGCATGAATCTAGCTGCCAAACTATTTTCAGAAACACTTGTACCTAAAGATAAACTTACAGAGCTAGAATTCCTCACTTCCGACGTCGAGCGGGCGGTGACCTGTAGCCTTATCTGCAGGGGCACACCACCTCACGTCGCAACTAGGGCCGCCAATGATTTAATGGACTACTGCAAAGCGCATAAGGCGACGCCGAGTACCCTAATTCCTGCCGAGCTCAAAAAAATTAATCCTGAACTCCTCGAAGATACTCTTGTTTTTGCCGCATCCCTGACCTCTGATAGTTTGACGGCGACACCCGGGGGATCTGGTGAAAAGGCTCGTTTCATTGATGCGGCAAAAAAAATTCGCAAGGCCTTAAATGTAACTGTGCCCTTTTCATCGCCTATGGCGACGATTTTATTCGCACTGATTTTGAATTCCTGCGGATTTAAAACCGACATAGTGTCAGAAGTTCCTGATGATCGTCCCAAAATCGCTTTTCACAAACAAGAACCTCGCAGTAATCTTGTTCCAGCAGGAGTCATCCACACCATGCCACCGGCAGCCGTCGCACCTATTGAAAAGACAGAGCCCGCCCTAAAATCAAGGTCCACAAAGTCTCAAAAACCCAGCAAAAAGGCCAAGTTATGATGACTGATATCGGCGGTGTTTGGACGGCTATTGCGACTCCATTTAGTGGTAATCAGTCCATCGACTGGGCCGCATTTGAGGGTCACCTGGCTCAGCAGGCCGCCGCGAAAATAACCGGAATTGTCATTAGCGGCACCACCGGTGAATCACCTACCTTGACTGTCCAAGAAAAAATCTCCATGGTTCGCAAAGCGCGAGCCCTATTGCCAGCAAATATTCGCGTCATGGCAGGCAGTGGCGGTAACAACACGGCACAAAGCATCGAGCTATCGAAACTATGCGTCGACGCTGGAGCCGATAGCCTTTTAATCGTCACGCCGCCATATAATAAACCAAGTCTTGCCGGCCTCAAACTTCACTACCAAATGATTTCTGAAAGTGTATCGGTTCCACTTTGCCTTTACCATGTACCTGGGCGTACAGGACAAAGCCTCGCCGTAGGGGCCCTGGCAACACTCACCGCGATCCCACGAGTGAGCTCCGTTAAGGAAGCTAGTGGTGATCTGGCACTGTACGGTCGACTTGTGAGCGCTTCCACCGCAAATATTTTAACTGGAGATGATCCCACCTATTTGGCAAGCTTGGCCGTGGGTGGTAAGGGCGTAATAAGTGTCGTGTCAAATATTTTTCCTGAGGCGATGGTGGAATTGACTCGTGCCTTTAACGCAAAACAAAACGGTCGGGCACTGGCCATTCACAAAATTTTGTTGCCAGCCATAGACGTATTGTTTTGCGAAGGCAACCCAGGGCCTCTCAAGGCTGCATTAGAAATATTTGGCCTCGGTAAAAACATCTTGAGACCACCGCTTGCACCCGTTACCGCTGAGAATTATGACATGATCAAATCAACGTTGCTGTCCGCAAAATCACAGTTAATGAGCCTTTTGGCTCGAAGCGAGTAGACCATGGCCCGTGGCGCGAAGATGGATAATGGGTCCAAAACAAAGACCACTAGTAAACAGTCCACTAGTAAACAATCCTCTAGTAAAAAAGTCCCCTACACCACCAAGCAGCAGGTCTTGTTATTCGGCGCAACAGGACGAATGGGACTAGAAATTACGGAGCTTCTCAAAAAGCATCGCACTTTAAGACTCGGCGCTGCGGTGACTTTGACTGAAATCACGGCCTTTGATGAAGAGCATATGGCCATTTTAAAGAATACGCCCAAAGCCCTAACTGCGGTCTTGCAAGGGGCCGACATCATCATTGATTTTAGTTCTCCCGCCGGGACTGCCTCTTTGTTCAAGAGTTTTGCCGACGTGAAAGATAAGGTCGTTTTGATTGGCACTACTGGACTGCCTGAAAAATTGCAATCTGAGATTAGGGCTGCTGCCAAGCATGGGGGGCATAAAATATTGATGGCGGGCAACACTAGTTTTGGGGTGTCAACGTTAGCAAAGCTTGCTGTCATCGCCGCAAAAAACCTTGCCGCAATAGGTTTTGACATTGAAATTACCGAGACCCACCATCACCTGAAAGCTGATTCACCTAGTGGCACGGCCATTTTTTTCGCTGAAATGATGCAACGAACAATTCCTGATAGCAAAATTATTTTTAATGGCTCGGGAAAACGCGTTCCTGGATCCATCGGCATTCATTCCATTCGCGGCGGCGGCGTCATTGGCGATCACGACATTAGATTTATTAGTGAGTCAGAAGAAATTTGTTTGTCTCACCGAGCTCTAAACCGGTCGTTGTTTGCAAAAGGTGCTTTGAATCTGGTTGCGGAAATTGCCCTGACACTAAAACCAGGCACAGCCCGAGCACTTCGAGATTATATTTTGGAATAGACAATTCAGGCTCTGGTGCAAAAAGAGAAATAGTTGCAAGGAAAGGCTTTCGGGACAGTCATTCGCCCAGATGCGTAACATAGTGTTAGGAAAAATTTTCTATATCGATCAGCCTGACACTTTGTTGGCTGGCGTGCTCGACTAATTTACTCCCAACTTTATAATTTGTGATTAGAACGCGCTCAACTCTTAGTCTTGTATCGGGGCATTCGTATTTTACCAACTGTGCTATTCCGTCCTTTACGACCCCCAAAGACTGAGTCCATTTGCATTCAATCACTATATGGGTACGAAGTTTCCTATGAACCAACACAAATTCGCCGGAACCTTCAGTGCCTAAAGAGTCATACAATTCAAAATCTCGATCGGGCAACCCCATGAGTTCGAGAAGAGTGTTTTGAACATCCGTCGATGGAGACAGCAACAAGTTTCTAATATAAATCTCAAATGCTCGACCAGAAAAATTGGCGATATAATGAGATTTTTCCGAACCAAGTAATTGGCAGATAAGAAGCTGTTTATCATTCTCCTCAATACTTACCCGCATTCTTTCAAGGCAGCAAAAATAAAACAAAAGGTAGGGGTCGTCGTAAAAATAAAGAATGGCGGACTTTTTTCTGCCATTTCGTGGGTACAATGCTTTTTCTTTGAGAAGTGAATAATCGACAAGCTTGTTTAGGGCTTCAAATAGTGCTGCTGATGACATCTTCAATTGATCTGAAATTTGGGAAAATGTCCCCCCCTGCGCACCGAGGGATCTTAGGATTTTTTTACCAGTTAAAACACCAGCTTTGTTAAATTCAATATTTAAAATTTCGTCTACTTCTGAAAGAAATATAGTTTTTTTTGTAAAAAAGGTCCAGTTCAAAGCTCGGATAAAACCTATTCCTCGAGGGATTTGATTTAGATAATAGGGGACTCCGCCTACCATCATATACAACAACAACACCTCATCGACACTCCAATCAGGAAAATAGTAGCTTCGTACCTCTTTGGCTGTTATCGGCGACAACACAATATCCGAGCTTGTCTTCATTCCTCTTAATATTTTTTCTTCGCCGCCGGCTTGATCTAGAAAAAATTTATTGGACGAGCCGCAAATAATTAATTTTATATTTTTAGCTTTCTCCCAATCAATCCATTTATCCTTAATCGTCCCAACAAAACCGGCTCTAGTTTTAGCAATCCATTGTATCTCATCAAAAATGATTGCAATGACTATTTTTGAATTATCGGCGGCGTGTTTTGTGACATGATCAAAACATAAGGACCAATCCAGCTCGGATCGTTTTATTTTACTTAGAGTGTCTTTGCCGACAAATTCATCCCAAGATTTTGCAAATCTAACGAGCGTGTCTCGATTTGTTTCATCGGAGATCCCTATAAAGTAAAACACGTTTGGTGTTGTTTCTTGCAGCTTCTTTAGTAAGGTTGTTTTACCAATTCTTCGCCGACCCCTAAAATACACTAAGCCAGAGCGTCCCGTTTCAGAAAGGAAAGATTTTAGCTCAAGTTCAGCTTTGGTTCGACGAATGCTTATAGTTTCAATTTTTCTCATAATTGATTAAAACCGAAATGACAGAGCATTGCAAGTCGTTTCGGTTTTATATGTTATCTATTTGATATTATTTGTATTTTTGTTTCGTTTTTTGTTGTGAACTATAGAAACCGAAGTTGCTTGTCCAATGGAATCGGTTGCCTAAAGATCTGTACTACCGCTTTATTATGCTGTCCGCTTAAAACTGGTGATAAGACCGTCCACTTCAGGCGTCTTGGAGTATCGAATCGCGGGAATTAGGGTCTGTAGACTTTCTAGCTGGATGACTTTAGTCGGTGTTTTACGGTTGATTCCTTGGTGCGGACGGCGTCCGTTAAAATATTCCTGATAGCAAATGGACAATCGTCGAATACCAGCAACGTCCAGGGGGCCAACTCTGGTTAACACCTCTGATTTGAGACTTCGATGAAAACTCTCGCAAATTCCGTTGCACCATTTTTTGGTTGAGTGGTGGGCCTGGTGGAGTTCGCCAGACAGCGATATAAAAATAACGCAGAAATCATGTTCCATCCACTTGCCAAAAATACCGTCATTGTCGGCTATAAGACCCGAAGGCAGCTTGTACCCGGACATCTCCGCTTTTTTAATTGCCACGTAACAGCTGTTTGATCCAGTGTCGATCCGGATTTAATGTCGCATTGATTGCAACAAGTTGTCTTGTTTGAAGATCCGCAATTG
>CANJQY010000139.1 GCA_947476525.1 Oligoflexales bacterium | reverse complement strand
GAATTTATGAACCGCATTTGTGGCCGAACGGTTGAAATATCCAATAAACAAATTACCACCTACAGCGGAAACTACGATTTCTACCTTAAAGATCGCGAACTTCGCCGTGACCAACAAATCGCCGCATTTAAGCGCCAACAAGAACAGTTGTCGAAAGAAGAAGACTTTATCGCAAGATTCGCGGCACGAGCTTCCCACGCCGCACAGGTGCAGTCGCGCGTCAAAAAGCTGGATAAAATAGAACGCCTCGAAATGCCTCCAGAATCCAAAAAGCTCGTTTTCGACTTTGCAACCGCGCCCCGTAGCGGAAATGAAGTGGTCAAACTCGACGCCCTAGGCAAAGAATTTAGCCTACCAGCAGGCGGCGTCAAGAAAGTGTTCAGTGGAGTTTCTGGTACCGTTATGCGAAAAAATGTCATTGCGGTAACCGGGGTCAATGGCGCCGGAAAAAGTACACTTCTAAAATGCATTATCGGTGACTCCGATGCCACAGACGGTAAAGCGACTATTGGTGCTGCCGTAAATCTCGGTTATTTCTCGCAGTATTCTTGTGATTCTTTGTCCCCAGAGAATACCGTGTGGGATGAAGTAAGCAACCGGCTCCCCGCTGCTACGATCGGCTACCTGCGTAACCTCCTGGGCACGTTTATGTTCTCGGGTGATGATATCGATAAGAAAATTAGAATGCTCTCAGGCGGCGAGAAAAGCCGGGTCATGCTGGCCTGCATTCTCGCGAAACCCGTTAACTTTCTGGTCCTCGATGAACCCACAAACCACCTGGATATCGACAGCAGGGAAACACTTCTCAACGCACTTACGGATTTCGAGGGTACGGTCATGATTGTTAGCCATGATCGCTACTTTTTGCGGAAAATCGTAAACCGAGTTTTCGAAATTGATCACGGTGAAATGCGCATTTATGACGGAAATTACGAGTACTACCTCGAGAAGACCGCCCACAAACATCACCATTAAGATGTCCTATTTTTTTGTTAAAGATCACCAACCGGAAATGGGATCGTGATGTGCTCGCCGCGTTGCGCATTTTCGTTGTTGAATTCAAGACAGGTTTCAATAGAGTGGGGGTTTTGAGCCCAAGCACGCCGCGCCACGCCACCCATGACGTCCCAAGGAAGGGCAACGTCTAAGATTTGGTCGACTCTTTGAGTCCCGTCCAACAACATCCCAAAACCACCATTGATTGATTTTCCAATGCCGACGCCGCCGCCGTTGTTTAGGGCGCACAAGGTCATGCCGCGGGCCGCATTGCCCGCAAAAATACTCGTCGCCATATCGGCCATCACGTTGGATCCGTCTTTAATGTTGCTCGTTTCGCGAAAAGGAGAATCCGTTCCCCCGGTGTCGTGGTGGTCGCGACCAAGCATCAATGGTCCCACTTCGCCACTGCGCACCATGTCATTAAATTTTAAGGCAATGGCACGTCGGCCCTTGGCGTCTTGATACAAAATGCGCGCTTGAGTGCCAACCACCAATTTATTTTTTTCGGCGTCACGTACCCAATTGTAATTGTCTTCATCTTGATAACGCATTTTGGGTCGGAGATTTTTGATGACTTCCGCGGCGGCAGCGTCTGTTTTTTTAAGGTCACTGGCCTCGCCTGATAAACAAACCCACCTGAAAGGTCCGTATCCGTAGTCGAATAACTCTGGCCCAAGAAGGTCTTCGACGTAACTTGGCCAAATGAAGCCGTCACGTTCATTGTTGCCGTTTCTAGCGATTTCTTTAACGCCAGCATCGAACACGCATTTCATAAACGCGTTGCCATAGTCAAAGAAATAGGTGCCATGATCTGAAAGTTTTCGAATCAATTGATAATGCTTGGTCAAGGACTCGTCGACACGCCGCGCAAATTCACGGGGGTTATTGCTTAGCATTTCCGTTCTTTCAGCGAAGGTTAAACCCTGTGGACAATAGCCACCTTCGTGGGCTGCGTGGCAGCTAGTCTGATCAGTTAAAAGATCAATTTTAACTTTGTGTGAAGCCGCATAATCTAGAAGGTCCACGATATTCCCTTGGAACGCGATCGCCCGGCCAACTTTTTTAGATACGGCTTCGTGAGCAAGAGCAAAAGCTTCCATTGGAGTTTTAGCGATGACGTCGACCCAACCTTGACTGAGTCTAGTCTCAATTCTTGACGCATCAACTTCAGCAATAATGCCTGCACACCCGGCAATCGCAACGGCCTTCCCCTGTGCACCGCTCATCCCGCCGAGGCCACTGGAGACAAATAATTTGCCACCCATGTTTTCACCCGGCCTCAGCCCAAGTTTCATGCGGCCCGCAAGCATTATGGTGTTAAAAGTTCCGTGGACGATTCCCTGAGGGCCGATATACATCCACCCTCCAGCAGTCATTTGTCCGTAGTTGGCGACGCCGAGAGCCGCCGCACGCTGCCAGTCAGCAGGGTTATCGAACATGCCGATCATCAAGGCATTCGTGGTGATCACTCGCGGTGCTGAAACACTGGATTTGAATAGCCCTACTGGATGTCCTGAATACAACGACAGAGTTGTGTCGTCGGTTAGTTCTTCAAGGTAACGTTTTATTAGGCGATACTGCATCCAGTTTTGACACACTTGCCCGGTCTCGCCGTAGGTAACGAGTTCAAATGGGTATAGGGCAATTTCAAAATCTAGATTGTTATCAATCATGACTTGCAGGGCTTTGCCGGCCAAGCACTTTCCTTTGTACTCAGAAATTGGAAGCCCTTTGATCGCGCCTTCAGGCCGAAAACGGTAGCCGTAGATTCTGCCCCGAGTTTTTAGTTCGTCAAGAAATTCTGGCCGTAGTTCAGCGTGAAATTTTGGATGAACATATCTAAGCGCATTCGCAAGGGCCAAATTAGTGTCTTTTGCGTCAAGGTTGTATCCCCGCGACGGGGCTCGTCGGTAGCGGCCGTCAATTTTGGAATTTTTCGGCAAGGCGGTTTCGAATTCGTGGACAGTGAATCGGTGAAGGCTCGATATCGCACCAACCGAATCACTCTTTAATATTGTCATCAGCAAACACCTCTCATAGTGACGTGACGGGCGAGCATTTGCTCTGAATTTCAAGAAGTTCTGCTTCTGGAGAACTCTTAATCACGAGTCCACTTCCGGCTGCATAATTCGCCGTTTTCATCCAATTATTGCTGACCAGTGTCCTAATCAGTATATTGGATTGTAACGACCCGTCGTGATTTATCCTAAAAATATTGCCCATAAAAAAACCTCTGGGCTGGCCTTCATCATTTTTGATTCTCTCCATGGCCGCGATTTTAGGCGCTCCAGTAATCGAACCACCTGGGCACAGGGCCGATAAAATCTGGTCTAACGTTTGCTGTGGATTCAATTCGCCAGTGATCTCGCCCTCCAAATGCCAAATATGCTTGAATTGTTTTAAGGACCCTGACTGGGTTACCGCAACCGTGCCGCGTTCACAAATTCTAGTCAAATCATTGCGCATTAAATCTATTATCATGTGCAGCTCAGCTTGATCTTTAGCACTAGCACTTAGGGCTGTGCCAAAGGCCAAATCTTTGATCGGATCTGAAGCGTCGCGTGGCGCTGTCCCTTTGATCGGCCAGGTAGCGATATGGTGTTTGTTTTCACGAGTGCTAATCTCAATAAACCGCTCTGGACTGAACGACGCGATCACGCGACTTCCCACAGTGAGCAGGGCACCGTGCGGTCCCGCGTTGGTTTCCATTCGCGCGCACAGGTGGTCCCATCCGTGGGCCGCCGCAATGCTAAAATATCGCAATAAGTTGACTTGATAAAAGTCCCCTCGCCCGATGGCTTCGATTATTTCTCTGGCCGAGTCGAGGTAAGTGTCGTGGCTGGTCGACCCGTGCAGGGTCATTGGGCGAATGGTGGGGGGCTCCCATTTTTTTGCTTGCGCCAATAGTGCGGTTATTTGTGGTTTGTAAATAAGGTGAAATCGACATGTGCCGCAGTCGGTTCTTGCAATATACCGAGGCTCGGTTGAGCCCTCATCCCAAACCAGTGCAGCCTTAATTTCCCAAGCCTGCGGCCTTTCGGATAGATCTTGAACAGCATTTTTACCGCCCGCATTAGTTTTCTCATAAGTCTCATAGGGCAAGGCGAAAATCCACCGCGGCAAATCGGCAAGGTGGTTTGGTGCCGTGCTAGGTCCAAATAGGGCAGGGTTGGACCTCCAGTCATTGATAGAGGTCTGCGCAATCGTCTCAAAGGAAACGGGTGTGAAGGATGTCGCAATAACTATTTGTTTGCCGCCCACCATGGATAAAATCAAGGGCAGTTCTTGATGAGGCCACGAGGCGGCAACGCGAAAAGGTCCAGTATGAAGCACGTGATGAACGGTTTTCCCGTCACCAGCGGTTTTCTTAACAGCGGTTTTCTTAACAGCGGTTTTCTTAACAGTTATTTTCTTGTCCATGGAAATTACTTTTGTGGTTAGTGGATTTGTTGCCTGAGGACTAAAGATACTCCTTGGAAGCAGTGATTTCAAAGAAAAACGGAGAATTTTTGCAGTCTTCACGGGCGCCATCGTCGTCAGTAATTACAGTGGGGAAGCCCTTTGGCGCCTGTCAGTTTTGATCTATATTGATCGAATATTGATTGGAGTGTCCATTATTTAGGCAGTTTAAGGCGTTGGATGTTTGTCTAACATTTTGATTTTACGACTGAAAGATAAATGATGCCGTTGGCACAGGGATTGCTCAAAGGGTTTTAGCAGGGTTAGTTGCATGGCAGCTAGGCTCGATGTGTTGAAGCTAAATTTTTTGTCTCGGAGGTTTTATGAATCGGTTATCGTGTAGATTGTTGGTACCTATCGTCGCAGGGTTGATCGCTTCGTGTGGCGCAGAACCCAAGCACCGTGATGTAAGTGAACAAAAACTTGAAAAAAGTCCTGTCTCTGAAAGCACTCAGAATGTGCAAACTTTAAAAGAAAACGCTCCGAAATTCATGATCGCTCGGGTCGCGACCAATGACCTCCATTCAAAAGCTGCAAAGATTGAATTTGTTTCCGTAACCAACCCTAACGCCATTCAATCCGGGGCTGACGCTGAAAAAGCTTTTGGTTCTGGCGAACCAATTTCACAAGGTTCCAACGGTGCAATGTCACTTGCTTCCGATAGCGGAATTAGTTTTAACCTAGGCATGCCACAACAAAATGGACCCGGCCAAACTCCTCCCCCAATTGTCGAGCCGATGCCAGGCCCAGGACCTGGGCAAGGCCCTGGGCCAGGATATGGACCAGGATATGGACCAGGACCAGGAAATTGCGGATGTGGATTTTTCAACGGCGTCCTTTCATTTTTTGGTAATATGATAAGTGGGACTATATACTATGTAAGTAGTGTTTTGAGGACTTTGAATCCATTAGCCATCCTCGGTAATTACGGTTACGGCTACCAATATTCGAACCAATATACAAACGGTGGCTATAACTACAGCGTCTACAACCAAGTTCCTGGCATGGTAAATAATCCTGGTCAGGGCCCTCAAGGCAAGCCTTATCCTAATCAAGGCCAGCCCCAGCCTCAAGGCCAGCCTTATCCTAATCAAGGCCAGCCCACTCCGAATCAACCTCTTCCTGCCCAACCAGTAGGACAAGAACCAATGCCGACCACGATTCGCTAAATCTGTAAAGTTACAATCCCAAACTTTGGCCCGAGAGCCCCCTCAGCGGAGGGTATCTCGGGCCAAAGTTTGGGATTTCTCATTTCTTCCTTTCAAAATCCAAGTTAGTGAATTTAAAAAAGCTAGATGTCAAAACAAAAAAAAATCAGCAATTAGCGCTTTTATTACATAGGTTTCAATTTGCGAGGGCATTCTGCTGGGGGTGCTTGCAATAGTTTTCTTGTTCCCAAACTTGATTTGATATTCAGTACCTCGTATACTTTAGGAAGTGACATGAGCGCTTTTTTGCAGCTTAACCATATTCTAGGAGAGACGAGTTATGAACTCCGCCCCAAATCAAAGTAATAATTTGAATTCCCACCCAGCCACAGGCACTCAAGCTAATCCGTTTACAGCGGATTTGAAAGGTGAGTTCACAAGTAATTTCGGGACAAATACCAACGCGGTTTCCCAGATCTTTAAGGATGGGAGTTTCGCTGATCAAAACCGAACACGAAACATCGTCATCGGCGCAATAGTCGTACTGGCGCTGGTAGGTGGAGGCTGGTATTTTATGACGGATGCGGCAGATCCGGCCGACGAGCCTGTTGCTGAAGAAGTTGCACCAGCCAGTGAACCTGGATTGGAAGCCGCCCCACCCGTTGCTACTCCAGCGGCAACTCCAGTGGCCGAAACTCCAGCCGTTGAGGCGGCAGCAACCCCAGCCGCGAGCGGCTCAATTACACTGACAGCACCTGAAAACGGAGCTTCCCTAGCGTACGACGAGACTCAGGGATCTGCGACTTTTTCGTGGGAAGGCGGTCCTGGTACGATTGTATTTTCTCGTCACAGCAGTATGAAGCCAGAAACCATGCGTGTAAAAGTTTCCGGCGCTACCTACGCATTCCATCACCCATGGCCAGGTCAGTGGTTCTGGAAAATTGAAAATGACGCCGGTATGAGCGAGCCACGCTCATTCACAGTATCAGCTCCGGTTCGTCGTAGCGTAGCCTTGACAGCACCTGCACCTAGTGGAGCCATTGCAGGTACGGGGGGCGTTGTGTCGTGGACTGGTGATAAAGGAGTCGCGTATTACCGCGTCGAACTAAATCAAGGTGATGATTGGTCTAATCCTCAATTCAAATTTTCGAGTTCTGGCTCACAGGCGCAGCTGAACGCGGTCCCTGCAGGAAGCTATTCAATGCGTCTCGGCGCATTCTCAGAGGTTTCTGGCCGCTGGGAGTACACTGCGGTCACACCGGTAACGGTTCAGTAGTTTTTAGTTAGATTTTCTGATAGAAAAAAGCCACTGACTACAGGTCAGTGGCTTTTTCTTTGTGCGTGTTCAAACTATTTTTTTAACGACCAAGACTGTGAGTGCCAAATGACCAAGCAAGAATGGCGAAAACATTATCGCCAGGTCCGAGAAAATATTTCTGAGGAGTCAGCGGTTGCGTGGTCTCGCCAAATGGCTGAG
>CANJQY010000138.1 GCA_947476525.1 Oligoflexales bacterium | reverse complement strand
TTTTGCCTACAAACAGCCTGTAATGGAGGTTCTATCGGCGCTAGCCTCAGGCCATTTGAGGAGCTCTGGATCCTTCGTCATGAGGGGGCCGCTAAAACTATCATTTGCAATTTTGGTTTGTTCCGACATTGGAAAATCATTCCAGTGGGTGCACCAGACTCCGTCAGCTTGGGCAAGAGCTTTGCTAAAGGCACTTGTGGGTGAGGCTAGACTATAGAGTTCATCGTAGTGACTGGGCTTCATTCCTAGTAGCTCAGCTAGTCCCGAGGGCTTTCGATCTTGGAAGGGCGGGCCAACCGTAATGAAGGTGGTTTCTTTAGTGCGTCTTGTCACGTAAATAACCTTGGAGCAGCCTGCCGCTTTTAGCACTTGAACCGGATGCAAATCGGCCCATCCCCCGAAAGAAACGGCACCAGGATTTGTGGAAGACCGTGGCTCGTCGGAGCCGAATTCTGTGTATTTTCCAAGGGAGGGTTCTCGAGGTGATTTTTCCAAAATTTCTCGCCAAGTTTTTGCTGGGCCCAAATGTATGGCTTTTTTAGATTTGCCGTCGGGGTTTTCTGCTGCCCACCTGGCTAGAGTGCCTTGATCGAGGGAGGGCGAAAGCCAGTAGCCAAAATGAATGTCGTCCAACTCAAGGCCAAGACTACGCACTTGGCCTTTGTGGTATGCGGCTTCAAAAGCGTGCAATTTTTGTATGGCAGAAGGGTTGTCTAGCTCAGAAGTAATCATGATCGAGCGAAGGCCGAGACCTGGAGGATCCATCAGTCGCGAGTGATCTCCGGTTTTTCTTCCTGCGCTCCAATTACGCACCATCCCAGCGAATTGAGTTCCGCAAGTGCCGCCAGCAAGCGGTTTTTGAGCTATTTCAGCCCATTCCAAGTTATCACTATCGGCCGCACATATTTTCAAAAATTCGGGCATTTCTGGCTGCAGGTTGCCGTAGGAAGAATAGAAATCTCCAACATATCCGATAAGTTTTACGAATTCCGGGAAGTCTATGATGCCAGGACGAACGAACACATCGGGGTCGCTAGCGTCCAAATTGGTGAGTGAGGCTGCCGACTTTTTAACTTCATCTACCCGAGTTTGGAAGTCTTTATACTCTGGGACAGGCGCGTTATCTAACATGCCGATGATTTCGGGGTTAACTAAATTTCGAACGTCGTCATTTTTAAAAATCGTAACCAGCGAACTAGCCACTTTGCTGTAGTCACTAGCTGGTAGCGCCATCACGCCACTCGCAGAGATCTTACCTGATATTTCATTAATGGCTTTCACGGCGTTCCACTCCGGCGAAGCACCAGCTTCTACAGCGTAACCAAACACCGATTTAAGGAGAAGTGAAATCGCCTTCGACTTCTCGGTAGAGGGAAGGGATTTTAACGCGGGGTTTAATAAAATACTTTCGTACAAAAATGTCGAAATCGTACTTGAGCTTCCACCACTGATGGCTTGCACTTCGCCCCAACGTGTCGTGATTTTTGCTAGAGCCGACAAGTGGGCAATCAAGTGGGTGCCATTTCCTCGCATGGCTAAACAGCGGTCTAGGGGGCCGCTTGGAAATTCTGAGGACATGCCTGAAGCTTGACTTGCGGAAAGTTGTTTGCTTCCCTTCTTAACACACGCTCCCATTGAAAAAACTAGCGGCAATAAGACCAGCGATGCGAAAATAATTCGGCTAGTACCAATTAGGATTTTTGCGTCCATTGATTTCATAATTGTGAACCTTATTTTGTGTGTCAATAATTTTTTTTGTTTTTAATCGCGTGTTAATCGGCTGGAGCTACTCAAGTCCCCAATCACCTTTCGCCCTTAGGGCTGCATCTTTGAGGGTCTTGTGGGGATTGAAAACCAAACGTGGGACTTCAACAAAGATCAAATTAACGTAATGACTGCTGCCAAGCATCTCATATAAAATAGATTCTTGGTAGTAAGACTCTGAGCCTCGCCAGTGCTTTTTTGCAATGAGCCAAAATGGGTTCCCATTCCACGCTTTGAGGCCTTCGGCGGTCGGAATCTCTGAGGCTACGAAAACAGGATTGAAATGTGTAGCCTTGGCTGGATTTTCGAGAAAGTTAGCCCTGTCACTTGAGGATGCGTGAGGAACTTCCAAGCAAAGTTTCTGTGGGTGGCCGTCGACATTTGTAAATACACAGGTGCCACCAATATCATGAGCCGTATTTGGCACCTGACCCATGATCACCAAAGGGCGCTGGATTACGGTTTTGAGGTCCAGATTAATGGATTCAGGCGTGGCGTGGAACAGGCTGGTCAATAATGTGAATACTGCGTTGTCGGGCGCTTCGGGCGCCTGCCCCCAAAAATCAAGAATTTTATTTGCGATTAAAGCGTTACACGGCAAATCATTTTTTATTACAGACTGCCGCAGCTCGTCCATTTGCCCTAACGTCCAACTGAAGGCGTCCAAAAATAATTGTGAGGCTTCATTGGGAGCCCTAAAAGTACCGCTGACGTTGTCAATGTTTCTTATAAAAATTCCGCGGGCGCCTTCAAAATCTTGGGTGACGCGAGGCATCAGCTCCAATAAAGCCCCATGACCCGAGGGCACCGTGCTCACCTGTCCTTGGTGATCCACGGATACCGATCCCTGGGCATCAAAGCGAGTGGTTGCAAGGCTAACATCCTGCTCATAGATGCGGATTTTGAGTCTTGAGTTCTTGTTTGAGACCTGGTTCAAGTGGGTCAGAAATCTATCGGCATACAGCGGCGGGCAAATGAAAACCTGCCCTGATAGGCGTTCCATCGCCTGATGCTCGGCGCTCTTCATGGCCAAAAAGGTCGTGCCGTCAAGACTGATCGGATATAAAGCTTTAGGTGACTCCAATTCGGAAATGACCCGATGGGCGAGTTCCTCTGGAATTATTTTTGCTGGTGTGCCCAGAAGTGCAACTAGATCTTTGATGCTTGCGGGAAGGGGGCAATCTAAAAAAGAGGTTGACCGCAGGAGGTCTAATTCTTGTCGACATGCCTCCATATTTCTAGTCGTCACTGCCTCCATTAACGAAATGACTGGTGCCAAGTAGCGGCTCGAAGCACCTGCAGCCGGTACAAATCCGACGATCGATTTGCGATCTCGTGGCGAGACTTTTTGGGTTGGAAGACGACAAATTCCACCGTTATCAAGCCGACATGTATCTAAAATCGGAAAATGCCGCGGTGAATCGGCCGATAAATGAAGGAGTACATTTTTGCGGTGGCGGGCGACGACCGCCGTGTCGAGTCCGCAGTTCTTAAGCTGTTTCTCGATTGCTTCAGGAAATGGTAATGTTGGATGTGACATTTTGCTCAATCGGTCCACGCATCTAGTAGACTTCCGGCAGCCAGACGTACGCCTGGGGAAATACTTGAGGAGAGTTCCGATGCAACCGCATCTAACAATTCCCGCGAAGGCTTTCCAGAACGCAGGGCTCGCATTACGGCTGCCTTATGCCACGCCATCCGAGCGTTATCAAGCATAGTACGTACTAAATCACCGGTTACTCGGCAGGCATCAATGGCGATCATGCGGACAACAATCGATTCGATCACCTCTGGCGAAAGTTGATTGATTGCATCAATAGCGAGAGAATTCAGGAAAGTAAACGTAATGTTTTTGGAGCGCCTGACGATCGATTCCTGCCACCGTCCGTTCATTTTTTTAAATGATGCATCCGAATTCGCAAAAGAGATTTCTTCAGCTACTTGGTGTGCCGTGATGCGTGCACCAAAATCTGTCAAAGCATGGCCCGAAACCTGGGATTTTCGTGTCGTTAATTCTAAAGATAGAATACATGCCGAGACCAATGCTTCGCTAAGAGAAGGGCGGTCGCGCAAAGCGTGTTTGTCTCCCATTCCAATGGCGATTAGGCCAGCGAAAATTGCGGGAATTGATTCTTCCAAAATAAATGGCTGAGCCTCGTCGCCTATAGCTGCTAACAGTGCAAAACGCATTCGATGGTGGTCCATGGCCCATGCCGTCAATTTGCACTCTTGACTTAACTCAATGACGATCGCAGCTAACATCGAATCATACTCGGGTACGAACGTATGTTTGTCGACCCGCTCCATAGCCTGAAAGCCATCACGTAATTTCTTAAGGACGGCCGTTCCGAGTCCAAGTTCCGCCTCAAGTTCAAAATCGTCTGTCGCACTGGCAGCGCAAACGTAGGCCCACGTTAAGAATTCCCGATCATCGTCGCAAATCGTTCGTGAGCGACCGACGCCTAGCAAGGTGGCTGCCTGAATCATCTCTGAAACTAAAAATTCAGCATCGTTTCGAGGTAGATGATGGTCTAGTTGTAAGAATTCAATAAAAATGCCAGAAAAAACCGGTGTTTTCAGCCAGTCACGGTGCCTAAGCAAGGCGTAGCTGACGTCAATAAATAACACCCCTCGCAGGCTGCTGGCAGCGTTTTTAAATTTAGAAATGCGACTTGTAATTTGCGAAAATTCTCGCTCTAAAGTCTTTATTTCCCAATCGTTGAACCCTGTGCGCAGGGCAGTCATTTTGTGGTCAATGATATTCCAACTCATGGTGTGCCCCCCAGGTCGCTAAAAGGGAATATATCCCGGCAATCCTTCAAACAATCAACTTTATCTTATTATAGCCGATATATACGCTGTTGACGAATATTTAGCGGAGAAAAAGCGTGTGAAAGTCCTGCCTGCAACAAATTTAACAATTAGTCAGTGCCTCGAAGCGATCGGCTATAGCCGAAGCTCAGTGGGTGGCGATGCAGTCTGGCGACTTGACCAATCACAGGTTGGAAAAATATTGCGTGTAAAAGTAGAAATTCTTGAACGCAAAGGGCAATTTAGCGTCAGAAAATGTAATGTTATGATCGACTTGAACTCACTGCTGGATCAGATTCAGGTGGTCGCCAAAAAGAAGTTTGGAAAAATTGCCTCCGTGTCAGGAAGTGTGAGATCCGACGGCAGCATCGGGTTCATTATGGAAGTACCGCCAAGGAAATTGGCCAAAAGCGAACGAAGTACTGCCGAGTCGGGTGGGGCAGGAAGCGTTATTGGTTGGACCACAAGAATCACCAATTTGGAAAGTGCCGTTGGACTGCACTTTACGGAAGCATTCGCTTTCGGTGACACGATTGACCACTGGTGGGCGAAGGCCACGGCATCGGTTGCAGATGCCATTGCACCTAATACGAGAAAATTGTGGAAAACCTGCAATTTGCTGGAATTATCTCTTCCAATTGTGGTGCTCCCCGTGAACACAGCCGCTGCCATTAACGCCTTTGTTGCGAACGCACCCGCAAGCCTATCGAATATCGAGTGGCCAACGGCGCTGCAAAAAACTCTTCGCGACGGCAAGATTCTTTTTGAGTCCCGAGTGGCAACAGTTCTCGAAGATATGACCGCTCCCTTGGAAATTTTGGAAATAAGGGAATCTGCAAGCATTTGGCAAGAGGTCGACCGGCAGATTGGTTCACGGAGCGTAATTGAAATGTTTGCACCAGATGCACAGATAGGCGGTCTCGAGGCGCTGCCTAGGATTGGCGCAAACCGTCGTGTGAATACTGTCGATATAAAAAAATTCTTCTTGGGATCGATGCCCGAACTAGGACGAGCGTCAATGCTGACGTTAACTGGGGCTCTCGTCGTGGCAAAGGGTTTGCGCCTAGACAAAGAGCGGGTTTATATCCTTTCAAACTTGATGCGAAAAATTGCCGACGCATACGGAGAATTGAGTTCCATTGAGCCCTTAGCTAATCTTTCGGCTGAAATTTTAGGAGATCACTGGGTGTCGGCAGACCCATCCATGGCCTTTAAATCATGGGCCACTTCCGTCCAAGATGGTCGTTGCAATCCTCGTGTGCAGCATAAAATCGCGAATCTTGCTAGGGAAACACGCGATTCACAAGTAGAGCTTGAGGCCTTAATACTTCTGGCCGAGTATGAGCAACGCACAGATAGCCTCGACCTGGTGGCTTCACGCCTCATCGATCTAGTTGAGAGTGAGCCAGTACTCATCCTAAATGACCACGCATATTTGGGTGCCCTTGAAAGGATTTTTGGAATTTTGCGAGACAACTGCAAGGTCATTCTTGCATTGGTGCCACGGTGGGTACAAAGAAAGGAGCACTTGCGAGCCTTAACCGCCATTGAGTCTTGCCTTAGTCACATTCCTATAAAACATTCTCCGGCAGAAAATGCTGCGCTAAATGCCGCGATGGCTGAAATCTGGTATCGGCAAATGGACAACTGGGAATTGGCGAGTGCAAGATATGTGCTTGCCACAAGTGCGCCGGCTGACCCATCCGACAAGATTATTGCGGCCGCCATTCAATTCTTTATAGAGACTGATACTCCCATGAATTTACAAAGGGCTTTAGCCCTCTCCAAACTCAAAAACTCTGGCACAAGTGTTCTCGAAATTTACGAGAAGAGTGCTGACTTTCAAGTTGGGAAACAAGAAGCTACTGCAGCTTACACCAATGTCTTACGGGCCATTGAGCAAGGGAGTGCTAAAATTTCTTACCTCGAAACTATTGAAGCGGCGGCAGAAAATGAGGGCCTCGACAAAAGCAGACTGGCGGTCGCTCTGCTAAAGGCTGATACAAGCGCCCTATCAACTGGTGACGCCTGCACCTGGCGCCTGACCGCCGGCAGGTGGGCGGTCAAGACTCCCGAGACAATGGCGCAAGGTCTAGAAACATTTCGTAATCCCAATGTCGTGGCCATGCTCTCGTCAAAAGAGGCCGAGCAAGTGTACAAATTTCTGATCACCGAAAAAATGACCGCCGAACTTTCCCAATTTTGCGCAGGAAGGTTAGGCGAAGCGTCTAACGACGAAATTGGCCAGATCACCAATCTCATTGTTGTTCATGGTCTCTATATGGATGGTGATGTTTTTGAATGGACTGTCGCAGAGCGCGCTGGTTCGTGTTTAGATCTCGATGCCAGTGTGCGTCGAGCAAAATGGCTGATCGGCAACAAGAAGGCTGCGACACTCGGTTGTCTCCTCCGCTTCCATATGACTACACTGGCTGGATCAGCTCGACTTCTGGAATTCTTGTCGGCTGTGTCTGAGGATATTATAGCAAGTGGTAACACGATTTTCGTGGATTGTTTGGAGGAAATATTCGATGAGCCAATGGTTAAGCTAGCCTTCAAAGACGATCAGTATTCCGCTATCGCGCAAAAGTACTTGATGGCCGGATTCACCGCGCTAGGAGAAAGGTGCATGCGGATTTCCATCGGTCTAGGTCAGGT
>CANJQY010000137.1 GCA_947476525.1 Oligoflexales bacterium | reverse complement strand
CATACAGTTTCAAAGTCTTTTCGAAGAAAATTAGCAAATACACCAAGTAATGCTCCTACTATTTAATTCAGAACTATTCCCAAACCTCCGACCAGATGATTGATGAGGGTACTAAAATAAGGTCAACCCATGGAGCGACACCTCTTGCACGCCCAATAACAGCGTAGCGAGCTCAAAATCTAACACGGAATATTTAAAAAAGTGGCGTAAAATACCGTGCCCGATATTTGCAAATAGGCGTTGAATGCCTTACGATCCTGCCTTGCTGGCCTTTGCTTGCTCGGTTATTTGAGTGTTGTTAACACTGAATAGCAGCCTTGTTAAGCAGCGAGGAGCAACTTTACTGCGACTTTCTTCGGCGTCTTATCATCGGCAACTAGCTCGCTCCAAGTACCTTCAAGTTCAACACCCAAATGCTCCGCACAAAAGGCTCGCACGGCGGCTTCATTTACAGGTGCGAGTCTTTTATCACGAGCTCGTTCCCACTTTAAAACGCCCGCGGCGGACAACCCAAATTTATCGGCCCAGCCTTTTAAACTAAGACCTAAGGCTTTCCTTAAAAACAAAACCTCAGCACCACGAATTGGAACTCGGTCTTCAATGATTTTAAAGGCGATGCCTTTGTCGATAACTCCCATGGGGAGGTCTATAATCTCTTCGCCGCCCTTGAGTTTCAAAACTGGGACGATAAGATAGACGTAATCAAGTCCACAAAGTCGGTAATGAATTGTTTTATTCGCCACTTTTCACCTCAATAGACAGTCACGATAAGCAATGCTTCGCGAACTGCACATATTACGTTTAAGATTTCGTTATCACTGTCCTTGCCAATAACGCGCCAAGTATCTTTTAGAATGCTGATATTTGATGCTCTTTGCTGTTTTTCCACAGTGCCGGATATCATTTTCGGATACAAACCTTTGCGATCCTCGTTCACCAGCGTGAATCGACAAGCGAAATCTCCCTTCGCTCAAGCATTTCTGAATCCATTTGGCTGTCTCATCCATGCCTAGCCTCCATCATCCAAAACGAGTATAATGCACGTCGTTAACAAAGTAAACTAAATTGACCGCCTATTACCAATTAATATCTTAAATAGCACGGGCGGATTCAGACATCTTACCAAATGGAGGACTCATGGCTTACGTACGAAAAAAAGGTAATCAACTTGCAATTGTTCACGGAGAACGGGCTGCTGGCAGCGGTGAGGTCGTCCAAAACACTCTCTTTACATTCTTCTCGAAAGCCGAGGCATACAGAGCGCAGATCCACAGTCGCTTGTGCCATCAGCGAAATTGTTGTTGGAGCACAAGCAGCAACTTGAATTTTTGAGGGACATTATCGACATGAAAGCTGCATTTGGCCTACTTACAGCCTTCTAGGTCTCTAATCGGTCATGGAAAAAAATTATTGAGTTCACCCCGGCATGCGTGGTTGGTCATTCATCAAATTACCTAAAATAATCTTTGATGTATTTGGCCATTCTTTTTTCGGAAGAAGGGGGCGACAATAGCACAAAAACTCCCATGATTCGCCGTCGACAAATAAGTGAATAATTTCGGCGAACTGAACGTATTTAGAAACGCAGACGGAATATTTAGGAGGGACAACAGGCACTACACTCCTATCTGGGCACACGGATATTTTTAAAATTATTCAATAATTTCATGCTGTTGTCGTTTATTTGCAGGATTCCCCAGAGTCTTGCCCATGGAGGTCCATCGCCGCACAAACAAAATTCGTGATAAAAGTTTGCTTTTTTGCATCGCATCTTGCTAAAATGATAGGAGGTAAACAGAATAATCGGACCGATTTTATCGAGGTACACCATGGTCAAATCAGAACTCGTCGAAAGCTTAGCTGAACGTGCAGATATCACCATTGCGAAAGCGGAGGAAGCTGTTGATTTGTTCTTCAATTCCGTAGCTGAGACGCTTTGCCTGGGTGACCGAGTCGAAATTCGGGGCTTTGGCGCCTTTACAGTACGCGAGTACAAAACCTACGAAGGACGCAATCCAAAAACTGGCGATAAAATCGTCGTTCCCCCAAAACGTCTGCCTTTCTGGAAAACCGGACAAGAGCTCAAGCAACGTGTCGACTCGGAATTCGGTTAGCCTATTGCAGGCGAAGGCCTAGCGTTGACGAAGACCCTGAACAAAACCATGTGATTAGGCCATAGGACCCAATCACGTGGTTTTTTGACGTGCGCCTATAATTGCGAAGAAAATCAATGATTTTAAGGCGGAATCATTAAAATTACAAAATATTAATAGTTGATACACATGTTATATACAATTTGTATAATATCTGCTACGATCATAGAATGATGCGAGGTATTGCATCTACCTGTCACGCACCTACTGCTGTTTCAACTGTTGCTCTACCCCTCCCCCGAAAGGTCCCCATGAAATCTCCAAGCTTGTCCTATTTCGTTTTAGCCGCCACGGTTGTCGCCCACTCATCGTGCGGCCCACTCAGTCCCTTGAAATCCCACTTAGAGTTTGCGCATTCTCCCGCAGACCGGCTTCTTGGCACACCAATAGGTCACCTTGAAATAATCCGTGCCGGAATTTCACATAATTTTGGCGACCGCTTAAAAATCTGTGTCGAGAGTGAAAAGAAAACGATCTCCAACGCATCCCTTTTACTAGAAACCAAATTAGCATACGTTATGTGGCTTAAAGCAGCAGGCTATGGTGCGGCTGACTTTTCGAAGTTTGATTTTTTTCTCGCAAGTAAATGTCAGCGTGATGATTTATCCAATATGGCTTCAATAGTGCTCGCCAATTCGGCAAATGAGGTGATTGGTGACGATTTCAATACGCTGTTTGCACCTGCCGCTATGAGCTGCCAGGTCCAACCTGGCAGTATTAGTTGTGGCACTACAAATGGCATGACTCTTGGCTGGGGTGCAGCAGCCAGTTTGAGCCACAGTTATTTGGTTTCAAATCCTACACAATGGAGCAACGTGTCGAGACATGCGGTAGGCTTCGCAACGCTGAGCCAATTTGTCGATTGGACGGCATTGCCAGCAGGAATAGACGCAAATCCACTGCTCGCCGGAAGTGCTGGGACCGAATTAAAAACTAAATACTCACACTTGCTCGCTTTGGAAAATCAAAGTTTTGAACAACTTGTGGCGTTTGCTGAAAGTCTAAAACTTGCAAAAGCTGTAAGCGGTGAAGACCCGGTATTTCAAAAATTATTTCACGCTTCAGCGCAGGCCGGCGACGAGATTTCAGACGTCAAATTTCGACCTCAATATGCAGCCTTTCACGTACTTTTACACGAGATTGGTCACACGTTTGGTATGATGCACGCCGACAATCCTAATGCTGATTCAATCACAGGTTCTTCGGCGACGACAACCCTCAATCCGCAGACGCACCAGTTTTCAACCCTAATTTCTTCCATGGCCTATGCCGATCAGTATGTGTACTTGACGGACGACGACGTTCTTGGTATTTCTTCTGCCGCTGAGGCGGCACGAGCTGAGGCATTGTTGCACCGGTGAGCCTTATTTGGCGCCTGTTGTAGTGTTATACAATTTAGGTGAGGTTTTAAAAATATGACGACGTCTCTACTACACTGGCTATTGGCAAGCGTAACAATCATGGCCACGGCACATTTCGTTCCGGGCTTTAAAATTACTGGTTTTGGGTCTGCATTGATCGCTTCGGTGGCCATTGGTTTTGTAAATATTTTTGTTTGGCCGATATTGGCCATCTTAACACTACCAATTACTTTTTTGACGTTTGGACTTTTTCTACTGGTGGTGAATGGCATCGCATTAAAAATCGCGGCTGCTTTGACACCAGGCTTTGAGATCACAGGATTCATGCCAGCCGTCTGGGGCTCTTTAGGATTAACGTTTATAGGCTGGGTCATTCGCTTTATTGTGTTTGGCTCTAGAGTGACACCAGGCTAAGGCCTAGCCTGGCACGATCATTAGGTCGAACCAGGCCTTGCCGCTTGACCTCGACGCTGCTATATAAGACTTAATACGGAGAAACTTGGACCATGCCTATTTACGAATACCTTTGCGAAGCCTGCGAAACCCAAATTGAGGTCATGCAAAAATACACTGATCCAGCTCCAACGACCTGTGAATCCTGCGGTAAAGGGCCTATGGTCAAGCAACTTAGCCTTTCCTCGTTTGCCCTAAAGGGCACCGGCTGGTACGTCACAGACTTTAAGGGTAAGCCTAAGGCTCCTCCGTCGAAGGACGGTGAAGCCGCCGCAAACTCCGCTGCAAACTCCGCTGCAAACTCTTCTACCACCCCCTCAGAAGCCAAAGGCGAGGCCTCGCCCTCAGCCTCCTCATCCAAGGGCGAAGCCTCAGATAAGGCAGCAA
Source organism: Oligoflexales bacterium (assembly GCA_947476525.1). Lineage (GTDB taxonomy): Bacteria > Bdellovibrionota_B > Oligoflexia > Oligoflexales > RGVZ01 > CAMDKS01. Next base: position 2,966 of record CANJQY010000137.1, on the reverse strand, counting down.
GTAGCAGCAAAACCTCACCGGAGTCGTCTTCTAGTAGCAAGTCTGAGGCTGGCTTAAAATAATATTTAAAATATAGTTGAACATTTATATAACAATATAAAAATAGCTTAAATGTCTTGACACTTATAATGATTTAACGTATTAGTAACTCTCTATATAAATTGAGGGTTTATGATTAATATAAACAAAATGTCTGCACATATGATATTCGCAGTGTCCTTTATGATGTTATTAACGTCTTGTGGACGCACCCCTCGTTGGATGCAATCAGACTCAAAAAAAGACACCCCAGTGGCAGACGAGGTGACTGCTCCCGAGGTCACCGCACCCAGCATTCCCGAAGATCCGACCGTGACGGCAAGCATCGTCAATAACTCATATCTTAAAACGAGTGTTAACCTAGATTCGTGGCTAGCGACGAATAAACACGGCGAGTCCTCAACCATAGCCATTTTCGACAATGGCTTCGGCGGCCTCAAACTCGCCGTCGGCACACGCCTGCCAAAGGATTTAATGGTCGAAAAACCGGCCATCGACAACGAATCAAAAACCCCGCACGGCACCGTTCTAGCACAAATCATTTTTGCAATGACCTCAGGGTCGCCAAATTGGACGCCTGAAAGTCGCCATCCGAAGCTTAAATTGTACAATACAAATGGTTTTAGCAATCTCATTGCGGCTGTCGACAAAGCCATAGCCGACCATGTTGACACCATTGTTTATTCTCAAGTCTGGGAGTTTGGCGGCAACTTTGATGGACGTGGATTTATTAATGTGGCCGTCAACAAAGCAACCAGTGCCGGTATTTTATGGATTAACGCAGCAGGAAACTATGCGGCTTCATCGTGGCAAGGAAAACTTGTTGCCAACGCCGACGGCAGTGCCGCACTCCCCTATCTAAATAAATACGTGCGTTTAGTGGTCAAAGACCCTTCGACCAAAGTTAAAATCTCATTGTCGTGGAATGATTTTACCGACGACCGAGCGTGGATGACGCCAAGGGATTTAAACTTGAGTGTTTTGGATTCAAATCAAAAGCTGGTTGCCGCCAGCAAAAAGATTCAAGATGGTTTAGCCCACGACAATAATCCTGACTACAGTGCCCATGCTCACGAGTCCATCTCAACCACATTGCAGCCGGGCACCTATCTTATTAGGGTAGATGTCGAAAGTAAAAATTTTGACAGCACCTCAAGCCTAAGAATTTCTGCCGACGGCCAGAATATTTCATTTACAGATGTTGCGGCCGACGCTTCTGTGATGATCCCCGCAGATAATCCTACTGTCCTTACAGTGGGCGCCAGTGACGACAGCTCTAGTGCCTACGGTACGATTTTGGGTGGAACCCATAAACCTGAGGTGGCTGCACCATCGATAATAGATTTTGAAACTGGATTTTCTATTGCAGGAAGTTCTACCGCAGCAGCTGTGGCTGCTGCGGCACTAACAATCTACCAAGATGCCTGCGGGAAAATGACTCGCAGTGCCATCATAGAAAAAATTCAATCTGGAGCCTTGTCCCAGCAGTCTACGATTGGCCGCGGGCTATGGCTGCCAGACAATGCCCTCTGCCGCTAAATAGATCTTTGGTCCATGTTAGCAGATTAATGCGTGTTGGGTGGCAAAGCAGCAGGAAGATCATCCTGCGGTGCGATCGCAATCGACGAAATGTAACGTTTTTTCCGCCAGGTCGCGCAAGGCCTCGCCTTCGAGCTGGAAGCTTTTCAGTCCCTCGATCGGACCACACATGGCAGTGACTTCTTCGCCGATGACGACGCGGTCAGAATCGCCGCGATGGACACGCAGCCCCTTGGCAGCGGTCTGAAGGCGACGGGCGCGTCCAGGGATTTCTCCAAGTGCGGTTGCCTTGCGATTACCTTCCGGCCCCATGATTCCTACCGAGGCGTGACCGGCTGCGATGCCGACGTCGATGCCTTTCGGCGCTCCAGTGATCGCAGCGATTGATGCGCGTTCGTTGAGAAGTTGCCTTGCAAAGGTTACCCCAGCCAGTGCGACCTCAGACTCCGACATGCCATCATCGCAGAATCCGACCACGAATAGCTCGTCGGCAATCCAGTCGCTGAAGTAGTTTCCTTTTGGAAAACAGGTGTCCAGGAGGGAATTGCAGGATTTGTAGTAGACCTCAAGTGCGTTGACAACCTCTGTTGGCGTCATGGTGGAAGTGAGCTTTTGATAGTTTCGCCAGTCGGAGCATATACAAACGCAAAAGCGCTCCTCCGGGGAAAAGAGCGATTCGATCGAACGATTCGTTTCCAAAGATCGTCGCATTATGGCTTGGGGCGCGAAAGAACGCAAACGCAGGAATTCGGAACGTGCCGCCTGACGTTCATGGGCTCCAAATCGCCGGCGAAGAAAGTATGCGCCTGCGACAAAGCCTGGAAATGTAAGTATCAGCCAATCGACTAGCGGTTCACCGACGAGAAAAAAGATGCCTGGCGACATTATAAGTACGTACAAAATTGAACGAATTCTTAAATGTTTCTCGCCATCAGATGCCAGCAGGAGCGAAAAACTGGCCACTACGAGCATGAGCGCCTCGCCGCTCACGATATTAATATTTGGGACTCCGGGGGTGATTCGGGTTAGAAATGTTGAGAGGCCGAAGCCAAGCATGAGGATGTACTTCAAACTACCCGCGACAATGACTTTGGTATCATCGACTTTGAATTTCAGCCTCATGGCAATCAAGCTAACAATAAATATAAAGGCGTGAGTTGGGAGCATGAAAGTTCGCCAAGAATAACTGTACACGAAGTAACCAACAATGAGCGAAATGCCGTGGTAAGAAGCAGCAATGATAAATTCTATTACAGTACCGTTGACCAGACGCGATTTTTCGTCCATTTCGACGAAGCGCTCAAGATCTTGATCTTTGCCTCTTGGTGGGTTGGTGCGCACGAAAGATTCCTAAAGTAGTTTGGGTTTAGGAAAAATAAAACTTTTTT
>CANJQY010000136.1 GCA_947476525.1 Oligoflexales bacterium | reverse complement strand
CCAAAAATTCCCGGCTAAACGTCGACAAACTAGAGCTTGCTCTTGGAGAGAAGCTACCGACCTGGGATGCGGCATTGACTTATTTAATGAGCCTGAGAAAAAATTAAAGCTCTCGGAGGGCCTCGACCCTGCGGTAGCGAAGAAATAGACATAGTTTCATGAAACGTGTTTTAGTGTGTGCGCTAGTTCGTCTGGTCATTTCTTGAGCGTCCAGCTCGTCATCTCGCTATGAGATCCTGATTCCGAGGCTTCGCAATGGTTGTATGGTACAATTAAGGCTCACTGTAGAAATTCTCAAAATCAATTCATTTTTGTTCCACTTCGAAGTGTTCTACCCAGTCATTTAAGGACTTACCCATGAAATTAATTTCCTGTTTAGCCATGGCTACGAGCTTGTCCAGTCTACTTAGCCACGAGGCCTCGGCTCTTGACATTTATGCCGTCAAATCTACTTCACAGAAGATTGCGTCTATTAGTGATGCAGATTTCGCTAAAAATCCCACCGTGTATAACACCGTTGATCCGAACTTTAGTGGCATGAAGGCTGCTGATTATTCCGGTGTGTCGATCGAGAAAATCGCAACTCTCGCAAAGCTAAGCGGTGACGACGTCGTTACATTTCTCTGCAAGGACAACTACATTATGTCTGAAACCCTTACAACATTGTTGGCGACCAATGCACTTGTCGCCAACAAGCTTGGTGGTGTAGATATCCTCCCGAAATCTGGCGGACCAATTACCATGGTACACAATAAAACTACAACCAACGACCTCTACCCTTGGTACATAACCTCTATTGTCGTGGGAAGTGTTGATCATCCATCCCTTCACCTAAGCATGAATAGTGCATCTGGAAACGACTTGTCTTGGGATCAAATATCGAAGTCCAAGGAGCAATCCTCGTCGGCCAAAATTTTTCCGGCGCCCCGTGGACGACGCCCCAAAGCAGACAGCTCCTCTGAAATTTCTCGAAAAATCACATTTGTGCCTTTATCTAGCCTATCTAAAGCATCAGGTAAAACTGCGGGAAAAACATCTAAAAAGGATGCCAAAAAGGATTCGCCGGCACTTGGCTCAACCGTGAACTACACGCTTATCGATGGGCAAATAACTTCAAAAAAATATTCAGCAGAAGAATTTAAAAGTCTTACCGTGGTCACAATGATTGACGGTAAATCCATTCAAGTACGTCAAGGCGGTCCATTTGTTGTCACCTCCAGTTTAGCCAAAGCAAGTGAATTGCCGATTTTCTATGTCTCCGCCATTGACATCCTTGAACCAAAATGATTTCTGGCAAGTCAATTTTTTATCTAAAAAGATACCACCTCGGAAAATTAGTGGCCGCCGCAATTACTTGCGTCGTAACGATTTTCAGCCTTTCTTTCGGGTTGGTGGGTGCGTCGATGTTGCGTCGCGAGTCAAAAAAAATCGAGACGCAGCATGACACCGTCAAGAGTGAATATTGGGTAAGACAAATTGCTGAGGCGGCGTTTCTTGGCAACTGGGCTTATATCGAAGGGAATATCAAGCCAGGAATTGAGGAGCAACCTGACCTTGCGGTTTTTTATGTGGCGAATGGTACCAATAAAATTATCATCTCCTCGAACCCACAATTCCTTGACCGCGATCGAGACGTAGTTAAGCAATTTATAGACAATCGAGTGCCAATTTTCCGACTTCAAAAAATAATCCGCGAGGGTTCCAACCTTTCTGTCGAAATCGCGGGCGAGGAATTGGAGTTGAATCAGCCACTACAAAGAGATCACGTCAGTAATTTTGTCTCAAAATCTAATCCCCTGTTATGGATAACTTTCAACGTCCGAGGCGAATCTGGCGCCATCTGCACGATCGCTTTCGGCTACGATCTTGGCCCCATGTTAAAATCTCTAAATCGTGCTCAAAGCATAATTCTCGTGTCGGCTCTGATCACCGCAATGCTGCTTGGCCTTGCGACATTTTTGATTACGGCGCGGCTGCTGCGGCCGCTTGAGGAGATCTCTGGGCGCTTAGCTGGGTTTTCCAAGAAGCCTCAAGGTTTTGATGAAAGCCTCGGCCAATTTGATTTGTCAGGAATTAGCGCGAATAGTCTCGAGGTGGGCAATCTTTTGAGAGCCTTTTCTGCGTTTAAGGATGAGCTTAAACGTAATATTGCCGAAATGGCGGACCTGCGCACAACGGCGGCCATCGCCCAAACAACTCAGATGCTCGCCCACGATCTGCGCAAACCTTTCGGACTTCTGAAAATTAGTTTACTCCACTTGAGTCGGGCGAAGGATCCTGAGAGTGTGCAACGCACCCTTAAAAAAGTAATTCCAGAAATTGACCGCGCCTCAAATGAAGTGCAAGCGATGCTTGGTGATCTTCTGGAAATAGGCACGAAGTCAGAATCTATTATGAGAGTGAGTACCCGAGTATTGTCAACCCTAGAGATGGCGACGTATGATGCGTTTTTGCATTTTCCCAAAGCAGATATTAGTATCTCTTATGATCTGCAGCACACGACAAATATGGATGCTGATACGCTGCGAATACAGCGTGTTTTTTCTAATATACTTCACAATTCGATTCAGGCAATGAAGCAAAGAGGTCGCATGTGGATTCGGACTCGCAACGTCGAGAACGCGAAAAAAATGGAATTTATTGAATTTACTCTAGGAAACTCAGGCCCAATTATTCCAGAGGCCTCGGTGGCTCATTTGTTTGAAATGTTTTTCACTCAAAACAAGGCTGGCGGAACTGGGCTAGGCTTGGCTATTGTTAGAAAAATTATTCTCGCCCACGGTGGAGAAATCAGGTGCGTCTCCGCCCAAGGAAGCACCGCCGAGGACAGAGCCACTGAATTCATTTTCACCGTACCTGCCGGCCCGGAAGCCGATTTGGTAACGTCTACCGATCTTCCGCTGCACAGCTCGCTGTTTCAAAATAATATTAAGGCAGTTCTCGCCCAAGGTGACTCTTGGGAAGCTTTAGATGACGTGCCAACAGCGGCCGACTCCCTGATTGAAGCTGAGCTCGCGACACTGATTCAAGATCTTGGCCGCCCACTGCAAGTGGCGCTGGTTGACGACGAGCCCGTTTATAATAGTCATCTAGAAGCTCTCGTTCAACGCAGCCGCGATCTAAATCCATTGATCGTGCTCCAATTGTTTGGAGCACCAGACGAGGCCCTAGATAAAATGAAATCGCAGCCCTTTGACCTAACGATCTCGGATATTGATTATGGTCACCTTGAAAAAGATGGCTACTCGTTTGTTAGGGAAATCCGGTCTCTTAAAGGGATAAACCAGCCCTTCATTTGCATGCACTCTAACCGCATCTCGTCGGCCGATCAGCGGCGGTCCATGCACATTGGAGCCGACTCCTTTTTACCGAAGCCCATGCCCAAATCCCACATGTTAAAATTGTTGCTACAGGCAGCCCGTCACGCGAACTCACAGAGAGAAGCATAAGAACACGATCTTCACCATGTCGCCGTCATAGGAGTAAAAATTATAATGAGTCCAAAGACTTCGACCCGACCTAAAATCTATGTCATTGAAGATAGCCTTTTGACCCTTGATGCGTGGCTCATGATGCTTGAGCCCGACTGTGATGTGACAGGGTTTGAAGAGCCAGAGTCGTTTAAGAAATTATTAGATGAGGAGTCCAATTTTTTGGATGAGGTCGATGCCGTGATCGTTGATTTTTATTTCGGGGCGTCAGACGTCACTGGAGATGAAGTGGCACAGTGGGTTAAAGCGAAAAATCCCAAGGTATGCGTCTTACTTTGCTCGGAAGGTTTTTCTCCTGCCGAGAAAATGCCCGATGGAGTTGACAGAATTATCGCAAAAAATCCTGTTTCCCTAGCTTGGCTGAACTTAAAAAAATCCGTTCAGTAAATCTACGGTCTATTCATCGTCCAGATCATCATCATTTTGATCATCATCTTCTTCATCGTAGTCCGAATGGAAGTCTTCATCCCCGTCACTAGCGTGGCCGTGGTCACCTTTGCCGTTGCCCTCATCGTCGGAATTCTCGCCAGAATAGCGATCGGCTCGACCTTTTTTCTTTTCCCTAGCAAACATTTCTTTTTCTGCGTTCTCGCGAAAGGCCTCTGTTTTTGCGACTTTAGCCCGTTGGCGAGCCTCGATTTTAGCGGCTTTTTCCATTTTAAGAAGCGTTTGGATCAAAGCACTTTCTTTCGCCTTATCCGCATCGTCTGGCTTGAGGCCATCTTCGGCAAGTATGGCCTTGTAGTCGCGAATCTGTTGCAACTTTGCCTTAATGTTGTTTACGAGAGCGGCGTCGCGGTCTGATAACTTAATTTCCAAGGCTTCATCTTCTTGGCGAGCCTTAAAGGCCTTAGACCCAGAGCCCCATTTTTTTCCGGCACTTTGCTTTTTTTCGCCAAATGGATTGACGGGTTTTGTTGGGGCATTGGTTTGGTTTTTGTGTGCTGGGCCTTTATTTTGTCCTGACCTGTTAGGTCCACCTTTACCGGCAGCACCTTTACCAGCACCGCCGCCTCGATTGGGTCCGCTTTTACCAGCTTGGTCTTTATTGAGGGCACGTTTCTCTGTTCCGGCTTTTGCGAATGGATTTGGTCGCGATTTTGGTGTGGATGACGGCCCCCTATTTGCAGAAGGGCCTTTGGGCGCAGGTTTTTTAGAGGACGCCCCTCGTGGTGGTGGGCCTTTTGAGCCTGCTTTTTTAGAGGGAGATGATTTTGAGGGCGATGTTTTTTTAACAGGTCGAGGCATTGTAATTTATTCCTTACGTTTTTCTATTCAATTTGTGGGGTGCAGCCTGATCGACTGGCATCAGCACGATCTCTTCAATGTTGACGTGAGCTGGCCTTGACGCAGCAAACCAAACGCACTCGGCAATATCTCGCGCGGATAAAGGTGTGACACCTTTATAAATATTTTTGGCTCGTTCTGCGTCATCTTTAAATCTTACCAGAGAAAAATCTGTTTCGACCATGCCAGGATCCACGGATGATACTCGAATCGGGGTGCCATTGACCTCTAGTCGAATAGTTCTCGTGATGGCACGCACCGCGTGTTTAGTGGCGGCGTAAACGCTACCTCCCTCGTACACGACGTGCCCTGCGACACTTCCCATATTTATAATATGGCCGTGAGACACTTCTAACATCTTGGGTAAAAATTCACGGGTGACCCGCAGTAGTCCAGAAACATTCGTGTCCAGCATCGACTGCCAATCCGTCATAGATCCTTTGGCTACGTGATCTACACCTAGTGCAAGTCCCGCATTATTAAACAGAACATCCAGTCGATGGTTACACGACCGCCACGCAGCCTCTGCAAATTTTTTCACAGAATCGTCAACCGTCACGTCTAATTGGGCGATCACGACTTCGTGGGCGCCGGCAACTTTTAGTTTTTTAGCGACAGCTTCGAGACGATCTTGTCTCCGCGCACCTAAAACAACACGCCACCCACGCTCTGCAAACAACAAAGCTGTTTCTTCACCTATACCCGCCGATGCCCCTGTGATGGCAATGGTCGGATGCGTGGAGGAAACAGCTTTCGTCATAATATAATGTCCATTCGCTCAACAGTGGCCAAGCGTTAATTTTTCTTCGCAACCTTAACGCCACGCTCATTGCCGTCGCCAACAGAGCAAGACTCATAGCCTTTGTCGACAGCATACTGGTGCTGAATACGACGATAAAAACTATTGACCGGCTTTAAGAATACCTCTTCAACCGCCCCGGAATTAATTTTTGCAATGGCATCGTCCACTGAAGCTAAAGCTTGGCTTTCAATCTCGGAGTCTGCTGGCTGACCGCCACCACCTTGACCGCCGTTGCGAGGTTTTCCGTTACGATTTTGATCGCGGTTATTATCGCGGTTATTATCGCGTGGCCCCCTGTTATTATTGTCGCGCGGGCCTCGGTTATTATCCCGGCCGCCTTGACCGCCGCCTTGACCGCCGCCTTGACCGAATCGTGGACCTTGACCGCCGCCTTGACCGAATCGTGGACCTTGGCCGCCGCCTTGACCTTGACGTGGGCCGCCTGAACCCTGTCTTTGAATTGGAGGACCGCTGCCGATTTGCTGGCGATTTCCGCGGAAATTAGGCATATTTTTGCCCACTGGCGGACGAGAGCCTTCTTCGATCTCTTCGGGCTCAATGTCAGCAAATGCCCAGCATAAAAAGCGGCCGAAATAAGCGTAGTAGCCAGGATATTCTTCTTTAAGAACACTTTTGATCGTTGCCCAAACCGCTACGCTTTCGTCGGTATCGGCGTTATGTGCTGGCAGGGGTGTTCCTGTTTTAAGGAGAACCAAATCTGCGAGATCCAAAGTAAACTTCATAAACGGCACAACGATTTGATTGAGCACGATATGATCGAGTGGAATTTCTTCGACCATCTCAGGATACTGCGAGGCATACCACAGAGTCATACGGCTCATAAGAGCCGTGAGATCCATTTCCTTTAACTCAGCTGGCAGGCTTTCTAGCGTTGCGCCTAGCATAATCGGCCAACGTCCAGCATTGATGAACGCGTCATCCACTTTTGCTGCACGTTGAGTGCGTTCATGCTCGAGACAGGTAAACAAAAAATAGTCGATTGGCACATTGATTCCGCGCTGCATCTCGACACGTTGCTTCATAGTTTGTTTTGTTTCGAGGGGTGCAGCTTCATCTGTTACTGGGGCATTGTTTTCTGTCATTGTGTTGCTTCCTAAAATTAACTTATGAGATTATTAAGCTTTCATACGACGTGCAAGATTCAAAACGCGGCAGCTAGCTATGGCTAGTTGCTCGGCTACAGTCCATTCCTTAGAATCCTTACGCGAGTGCGTATATGCGGACAACTCAAGGTCCCCTTCGAACGCGTCAATCACGGCCTCAACAGCTGCTTTATAGGCTTCACTTCCGAGTGCAGTCGTTTTGAGGATCGCTGACGCCTTCTTTAGATGGGCCACGGCCTCCTCCTCTTCTTGTTCTTCAAGCAGAGGGGTCAAGTTGTCGATCGCGGCAACAAGGTCCACTGAACTAGTTTGGCGGTCTCTTTTTATGATTTTGGTCACTATTTCTCCCTAGTATTTTGAGCAAGGGGACAATAGGCTAGGATTGGCGAAGGGTCAATGGTTTCAGGCGTCTCCGACCGAATTTTAATCACGACCAAAATAAATTCCCGTAATATGTAAATTGACGTTGACGAAGGCCCTTGGTTTTTATACATACTTCTCCCTCGATGTTTTCGTTGTTGAAGACTGCGGGCTCGTAGCTCAGTTGGTAGAGCAGTACACTTTTAATGTACGGGTCGATGGTTCGAATCCATCCGGGCTCACTTCTTTCATAACTGAAAGATCGTTTTTATTTGGGTCCCCATCGTCTAGTGGCCCAGGACACCACCCTTTCACGGTGGCTACACGAGTTCGAATCTCGTTGGGGACGCCATCTTTTCTGATAGTTCACGTTGAAGCAGTGAATTTTACGAAAATATAACCGCCCGAAATGATGATGTTAATCATTGTTTCGGGCGGTTGCGT
>CANJQY010000135.1 GCA_947476525.1 Oligoflexales bacterium | reverse complement strand
TCTTGCGAATTGAATCAAACACAAGCAGTCGCTGCGAGCCATGCATAGCCTAGATCGATCATCCGGGGGCGAGGCTCCCATCCATTCACAATAACTAGATGTCCTAGGAAGTTAATGGGAAGTTACCGGAACTATTGAGGGGCAGATGCCGAGGGCAGCGAAATTTCGACCTCATACCTATAACAGGTCCTGAATTGACGCACAGCAGCTAATTTCTGCCCAACTATATTTAAAAGTCAATATTATCGGATAGTTATATTGCCACTTCGCGTGGGCGCTGGCTATTCCTGGTTGTCATTCCCCTAAAAAGTCGACATGCTTTGTCGAAAAGGAGGCCTTTCTGACAAAATTTCGCTGGTTTTTAATTGCTGCCGCAACCTGCATTAGCACTGTCATTGCGTTTGCGTGGAAATATACCGCGCGCCAAGGCCTGACAGATGCTGAGCTTTCGGCCTACCCTAATGCAAAAATACATCGCGATCAGCGCGGGGTCTATAACATTGACGCCAACACGTGGAGCGACGTGGTCGAGGCCCAAGGTTTTGCTACTGCAGGGGATCGTTTTTTTCAGATGGATTTGATTCGCAAAAAGGCCGACGGTGGGCTTGCAGAATTATTCGGTCGCTCCGCACTGGATTTCGACCGAAGACAGCGAGCCCAAGACTGGCGTTACTATGCGGAATTCGCCTACAAAAATCTCTCCGAGCCACAACGCAAGACGTGTGATGATTATGCCCGAGGAGTAAATTTATTTCTCCATAATTACCCAAACCAAATAGGCATTGAATACACCCTTCTTCGCGCAACTCCGGCGCCGTGGACTTGTGTCGACTCGTTCCTTGTTGTACTTGCAATGGCAGATCAAATGAGCCAGTCCTGGAAACGAGATCTCGACTTAAAAGTGTGGCACGACATACTCCCTGCTGACTGGTGGAGTTTTGTTTTTGTGTCCCAACATCCGTGGAATCAACCTTTGTTTGAAGATCAAACTTCGACTCCTGCCGCAGGAAATCTCCCTGCGACCAATGTTTTGCCTCTAAATCCGTTGGCAAAAACTCACTTAACACCAACCGATTTTAAATTCGAGGCAAATACAGACACTCGAAGGCTCGATGGCAGTAATTCTTGGGCTTACCGCGGAAAAAACGGCGCTTGGTTGGCCAATGATCCACACCTTGGTTATCAAGTACCACAACTCTGGCTGCCCGTGCGTCTGTCAACAGCCGACGGCTGGTGGATTACAGGCACTGCGGTTCCAGGAGTTCCCAGCGTGCTCATTGGGATGAATCAAAATTTAGCGTGGTCACTAACGAATACGGCTGAGGATGTGGACGATGCTGTCCTCGAGCAGGAGAATCCAAATAATTCCAACGCGACGGAAAAATCAGAATCCAGCATTACCACGGTGCAACGAGAAATAAAAATCAAAGGCGAACCCTCAGAGTTTCTGGCTGTCAGGAAGTCTCCGCGTGGTCCGATCGTTCGTGACTTGGGTCATGGTCGGTTGGTGGCTAGGCAGTGGATTGCGTTAAAGCCTGGAATTTTATCAATTCCCGGTGAGTCCTTAGCTCACGCCACCAATTGGGAATCATTTAACGCCGCAGTTGACGAATTCAAATTCGTACCCCTTAGTTTTACGATGCTTGACCGGGTTGGGAACATGGGACTTCGCATCAGTGGTTGTGACATTACACGAGTAAACGATTTCTCCTATGCCCAAGACTTCCCCTCGGCCGACTGGCTACCTGCGTGCGGAACCGAGCAAAGACGACGATTATTTTACCCCTTTGATAACGGCTTGCAATCCGTGTTCATCGGGACGGCAAATCAACAGCTGTGGCGCAGCAATCACATCCATAACTGGTCGGACGACGATCGCGCTGTGCGCATCAAATCTCAATTAAGCCTGTCGAGTGAACTAAAAAAAGAAGACATGCGCCTCTTGCAGTTAGACACAAAATCACTGTTTCATAGAAATTTGCTTAGTTGGCTCTTAAAAAATGGCCGCACTTCCTATTTGCCAGCCCCTCAAAAAGACCAGTGGGCGAATTGGGATGGGGATGCCAAAACTTGTCCTTTATGCATGAGCGAGGCTGACGATGGCCTGGTCCTATTTAACCAAATTATCACGAGAGCTATCGGCCATGCGTTTAACAAATCAGGCGACGGGCTGCCTAATATTCACCGAGAAATGAAACGAGCCCTAGTTCTAAAAGGGATCGAATCACCGACCACCCTTGCCCTGCTAGGCCTAGACCCCAACGAGCTCGCAACCGGGCTGATCCAAAGCTTAGCCCGCGTCGATGCTAGAAACACTAAGCCGTGGCAGGCAAGAAATCACAGAACAGCCCAGCACCCATTTGTTAACCGCATTCCAGTCATAGGAAATCTCTTTAAAATAGACGAACCGCCACAATTTGGATCCTCTGCCACACTGCGCTCGGAAAAGCCAATGCACGGACCTAGCACTAGACTTCTTTGGCAACCTTCTGAACCTGCCGAAAGCCTTTGGGTATTTCCAACTGGGTCCAGCGGCCACGTGCTATCACCGCATTATAACGACTGGTCAAAAGACTGGCAATCTGGCGCTATGGTGCTTGTACCGAGTGCGCGATAGATTTTTGTTTCGGAGTTATATTCATATCGGTATGCTCCCAATTAGAAAATGAATTTCAATAATTGCGGTCTTAGTATTTTTGGAGGATTACACTATGATTGAAGTCTCAGGACTTTGGAAAAGTTACGGAGAGCTTGATGCTCTTTCAAACGTGACTTTTAAAGTAGAAAAAGGTCAAATTGTAGGCTTTCTCGGGGCAAATGGCGCAGGAAAATCCACGACCATGGATATTTTATGCGGCTGTATAGGTGCCGACCGTGGCACAGCCAATGTTGCTGGGTATGACATCACCGATGCACCGCTTGAAGCAAAAAAGCGCCTTGGATATTTGCCCGATGTTGCTCCTTTGCATCTCGATATGTTGGTTGGAGATTATATCGCGTACGCGGCAGAGCTACGTAAAATTAGCCGAACGGCGATAAAAGCGCGAGTCGACTCGACGATTGAAAAACTAACCCTTGGTGACGTGCGTAACCGTGTGATTGGCAACTTATCCAAGGGTTTTCGGCAACGGGTTGGCTTGGCCCAAGCGCTGGTCCATGACCCCGAGGTTTTAATTCTCGACGAGCCTACCGAGGGCCTTGATCCAACTCAAATTTCAGAAATTAGAAAATTGATTCGGTCCCTTGCGGGCCAGCACACGATTTTATTGTCGTCACATATATTGAGTGAAGTTCAAAACACCTGCGATAAAATTATAATTATCAATAAAGGTAAAATCGTCACTCAAGGCACATATGCAGAGCTTGCCTCCTCAATGGAGAGTGGACATATTTACAAGCTAAAAGTCGCACGAAATGGCTCAAACGCTTTGACCACGTTAGGCCGCCTTGGACTACAAAATATCAGAGCTGTCGCCAGCGCCAGTGCTAGCATCAGTGAAGAGATTGAATTTGAGGTTAGCACGACAACAGGCGATCAGATTCTCGACGATGTGGCCAAGGCCGTCATTGACGGTGGATTTGGCTTGAGGGGTCTCACCCTCAAAACAAAATCTTTGGAAGATGTTTTCCTGCAGCTAACCAAATAATCATTAGTGAAATTGAAAATGGAGGTATTTATGGGCGGTATATTAACCATCGGGCGCCGAGACTTCAAAGCTTACTTTTCGTCGCCACGAGCACCGGCGATTTTCTGGTTTTTTCTATTATTTATGGGTTTTTTCTTTAATAATTTTGTGCATATGTTCATGCAAATGACCAATCAAGCGCCGATGATGGGCGGCCAAGCGCCGACTCTTGAACAGCTATTAAAGGCCTTATTTAACAACGTCCACTTCATTTTTCTATTAATCGTTCCTGCCGTCACCATGACAAGCTTCAGCGAAGAGAAGCACAGTAAATCTTTTCGCCTTTTGCAAACGGCTCCTTGTACGGCTTTAGAAATTGTACTCGGAAAATTTGTCGCTTCGGTTGGAGTCATGGCCCTAGTACTATTAGCCTCATTTGTCTATCCGCTGTTCACGATTATCAATGGCAACCCTGATAAAATCATGATCCTGTCGAGCTACATGGGTTTATTTTTGTTGATGGCCTCTCAACTCGCGTTTGGTTTGTGGGTAAGCTCGATGACAAGCAATCAATTTTTGGCCTTTTTGTTCACGATGTTCGGACTGTTCCTCTTATTGATTCTAAATTGGATGGCTCCAAACCTAAGCGGTGGAGGGATCATGGAGACCATATTGAAGTACATGGCGAGCTCTGACCATCTAGATTCATTTTTTAAGGGCACGATTTCGGTAGGTCATGCGACTTATTTTTTAGTTTTCACAGGCATGTTTCTATTTTTTACAAATGTCACTCTTGACAGTCAGCGCTGGAGGTAATCTCAATTATGAAAAGTGGATTATTCATTCTTCCTTTTATTGCAATTTTCGTTGCTGCAATCTTTGCCTCAATGGCCTCAAGCTTTGCGGACCTCGCCGTGGTTTTTAGATCGATTGGTGGGGGTCTTTCCATTGGCCTGCTGCTCCTGTGGGGATGGCTGGACCGCCTCGGCTTCCGCAAGATTTTTGGCCGCAAGGGTGCCAAGTATGGAGCCTCATCAGGAGCCGTTCTAATATTAACCGTGTTAGTTTTCATTGGCATCGCGGTTATCACAAGTCGCCCAAGATTTGACAAGACATTTGATTTGAGCCGGGACAAAACCAATACCCTGTCCGACCAATCAATCAAGGCGATTGAGACGTTGTCGCAACAATCTAGTGAATTGACGGTCAAAGCTTATTTCCTTGATAAAGCGCAGGAGGCCTCTTTCCGTGAGCTAATTGGGCTTTATCTTGCAAAAGGCGCCAAATTTAACATCTCATACATTGACCCTCAAAAAGACCCTACTCAGGCGATAGCTGATAAATTGACGGCGGCAAATACAACGATTTTTAGGCTTGGGGCTCAAGAAAATAGAGTTACAGCATTTACAGAGGAAAAAATCACGAATGCTCTGATCGCCGTTCTAAAATCGGGAACAAAGAAAATCTATTTCACAACAGGTCACGGAGAGGGTGCTCTTACGGGGCAAGACGCTTCCGGTTTTGAAATAATTGTGCAAGAACTAAAAAACAATCGCTATGAAGTCTCCACGGTCAATTTACTCGACACGGGCATCGTTCCCGCTGATGCGTCGGCACTAATCGTCGGTGGTCCAAAGTACGATTTGAAGGCGGCGGAGAGCAAAGCGATCGAAGACTTTGTGGGTAAGGGCGGCAGCGTTCTTACTTTAGTTGACGCCTTGGTGCCTACGGAAAACCTTAATACTACATTAGCGAAGTACGGCCTTACTTATAATCGGGATTTCATGGTGCTTCGCCCGGACGATCCTCGCGCTCAGCTGCTCGGTCAAAACAACGCAATTGTGGGTGAATTCGACGAGCTGAGCCCCGTCACGAAAGACTTCGCCAAAAAAACCAACGTCGTTGTTTTATTTCAAAACACTCGTTCACTTACTGAAGTAACCGATAATATTTCGAAATTCAAAGTCAGCCTCATTGGAAAAACAACCGGCTCAACCACGGTAAAAGTGAAGAATGTCTCATCAGCAGGAGATCTTAAAAACATCACAGCTGAGCGCATTGAGCAGGGTTCATTTGCGGTCATGGGCAGCGCTACAGGCAAGGTAGGGACTAAGGAAGTGCGAGTTGCAGCGTATGGCTCAAGTCAATTTGCGACCAATCAAGGGGCACAAACGGCTGAGAACCGTGACCTTATGGTTAATACTTTAAGCTGGTTGACACAAGACGACGACTTCATTGCAATTCGCCCAAAGGACACGACAAAAAGCACCTTGGCATTAACCTCTGGGGCAAGCATGTTAGGGCTGCTATTTATCAGCTACATTTATCCGTTTGGCTTCTTGGCCCTTGGCGGATTTTACTGGCTTAGGAGGAAACAGGCATGATCCGCAACTGGCAAAAAATGGCAGGCCTTGGGCTCACGTTTTTAGCGCTGGGAGGTCTGGCTACATGGGACGAATGGCAAACAAAAAAGGACGTTGCTGCGACTGACGCAAAAGGCTTACTCACGTTGATCAAGCCTTCGACTGTGACTGGCATTAGCTTTCACATGACCGAGGATGCTACGAGTGGTGATAAATCGGCGACTCCAGCCAGCACTGCGTCTAAAACTTTTGATGCGACTTTCAAGCTAGTTGATGGATTTTGGCAAATGTTGACACCGATTCAGGCCTTGGCAGATCAGGTGGCTATTGCAGATTTGCTAAAGAGCATCACTGATTATAAGACGGAAAGCGAAGTGGCTACGGGCAAGGATAAATGGGCTCCTTTTGGGCTAAACGCTCCAAGGCGTGTGATCGAGCTCGAGACGACCGACGGTACAAAAACAACATTTTTCGTCGGCAACAATTCACCCGTCGGATTCAACGTTTACACGGCGACGAGTGCCAGTGAGATCGTTTATTCGGGTAGTCAATACATTGCGACGTCAACGGGCAAGTCGATGTTTGACCTGCGACAAAAACGACTATTCAATCTCAAATCGTCGGACGTTTCTGCCATCAAACTAGGCCTTGCCCATGAGAAGACCTGGGCTTCAAAAAAAGACGGCCAATGGACGATCACGAGTCCCACGTCTGTGGCAGCGGATACAGCGGCTATGAATAATTTAATTGATGATATTACTGGACTCAAGGCAATAGAGTTTTTAGACAGCCCTGATAAAGCGATTATTAAAGCACTCGCAGGTAAAAGTATTTTTGCAGAAATTGAAGTCACCACAGATAAGTCAACAAGCACCATCAGGATAGAGACCCTCAAGGGAAGCCTTTATGCTTCTGTTAGCGGAACACCATCCGTCTACAAGCTCGAGGGCGAGACCATGAGTAAGTTAAATAAGACGACCAAGGAACTTCGCGACAAAAAGATTTTTTCATTTCAATCGGCGCAAGTGGAGAAGGTGTCCATTGACGGTGATTTTTTCCATAAAGTTGGAACCGATTGGTATTCGGCGGCCGACTCGGCAAAATTTGGACCCGACCACAAATTTACCGGCAAACCATCCGATCAACCCAAGACTACGGACCACATCCGAAATCTCGTGGTCGACCTAGAGTACGCAAAAGCAGAAGATGTTTTCCCCGCGACCAGCTCAGAAGCAAAGAAACTGCCCACCGCGCCACTTCACCGCATTAACCTTAATTTTAAGCCAGGAGAACCTGCGCTTGTGATCGATACATGGCTCGCGCAGGACAATCCAGAAATGATTTATTTGCGCACCTCGGGACAAACTCAATTATATAAGGCCAACAAATCGGTCATCGCAGGAATTTCCCCAACGCCGCAAACGGCTCCAGGTGCTGCACCGCCCGCCGGCGACATGCCTGCAATGCCTGACATGCCTGCAATGCCCCAGGTACCAAATCCATAATTAGATTCTGCTAAAAAAGGCCGAACTCTGCGTTGTTCGTCGCACAGGTACGTGATCCGACTGTATCGAATCTAAGCTAAGCATGGCGCTTGGAGGGCATGGTGATTTTTATTTCTGAGTCCTCCACAGCAAATTTTCT
>CANJQY010000134.1 GCA_947476525.1 Oligoflexales bacterium | reverse complement strand
TAAGCAAACAGCAATTTAATGCGTCAAGGTCGGTGTACTCACCGCCGAGCGTAGCGGAGGGAAACCTTTACGTGTTAAATTCTGCTTGCTACAATTGGATTGTGATGGGGAATTGCCTGATTTGCACCCACAGATTCTGCGGAAGACCCTAAAATAATACATCTTGATAGTTATAGTGTAATACACTATAGTTAAATGGGCGTATTTCTGAATCCTCAGAACGACTAATACATTAGGTTCAACTATGGCAAAGTTCCGTTTTATTCAGTGGTTAGTTGAATGGCTTGTAACCCAAGAGGTTTTTCAGTTTGCGTGGGATTTGGGCAACAACTCAAAGAGTCTTGATAAACACAAGGTGACTATTGAGGAGATAGAAGAAATTTTTGAAATGAACGAGGCTCTTAGGGCATTGGGAGAGCAGGTGAGCCCTGAAGCCGATGAACCAAGGTTTGGAGTCTTAGGAATCACAAAATTAGGGCGCCACCTCTTTGTTTGCTTTACTCTAAGGGCAACAGGGATTCGAATTATTTCAGCGCGAGAGATGAATAAAAAAGAAAGGAAACTTTATGCCGAACTATGTTAAGAATGAATCAGGATATGACAAAACTTCCTTTGATGCTGAGAAGATTAAAACCGCCTATAAAAAAATAAAGGCTGCAAAAAAACATCCTACTAGCATTAATTTAAGTGAAGAAACGGTAGCTGATCTCAAAGGACTTGCTGCAAAGAAGGGAATTCCCTATCAGTCTTTAATGCGCATGCTTGTGCTTGAAGGAATCAAGAAGCTTAAAAAAACTGGTTGAGATAAGGCAAATTTTGTTTGATCTGCGTCAAAACGAAAGCGATCACATCGACGTGACTCTACTTCTTCGTCTGTACTACCGCTTTATTATGATGCCAGCATAGCAAATTTCAGCTACAAACGAAGCTTTTCACGGGCTCATCCATAGCACGGCTCATACCAGAGAGAAATAAAATCGTCAATGAAATCATAAACATTGATTATTGCGGCACTACACGTGGCTTTTGCCGTGGATATTCGCCGGGATATTTCGGTTTAATACAGCTACACAGGCACTACATTAAATATTTCTTGGCCATGGCTTCAAGGGTCACCTGCCGGATTTTAGAAGCGTTGCCAGCTTGCCCAAACGAAATCATGCGAGCCTCTACAACCTTTGCCATGGCTGTTCGTGCAGGCTTTAGGTAGTGACGTGGATCAAATTCCTCTGGTTTTTCTGCAAGGGCTTGGCGAATTGCAGCAGTAATGGCAATGCGGTTGTCAGTATCTACATTGATTTTGCGAACGCCGTGCTTGATGCCTTCTTGGATTTCGCTCACGGGGACGCCCCAAGTTTGTTTCATTTTGCCGCCAAATTTATTGAGCCAGTCTTGTAAGTCTTGAGGTACAGACGACGAGCCATGCATGACCAAATGTGTGTTTGGAAGCAACTTGTGGATCGCAGCTACGCGTTCCATGGCGAGGATTTTTCCGTCTGGTTTGCGCGTGAATTTATACGCGCCGTGCGACGTTCCAATGGCAATCGCTAAGGCGTCGACTTTCGTGCGCTTCACAAACTCTTCAGCCTCGGCAGGGTCTGTCAGAAGTTTGTCGTGGGACAAAGTTCCCTCAAATCCATGACCGTCTTCCGCTTCTCCGCCGCCAGTTTCAAGGGAACCCAAGCATCCGAGTTCGCCTTCCACCGACACACCGATTGAGTGCGCAACCTTGACGACCTCGGCGGTCACCGTGGCGTTGTACTCAAAATCAGCTGGAGTCTTGGCGTCTTCTTTGAGGGATCCGTCCATCATGACTGAGGTGAATCCTTGTTTCATTGCAGAGTAACACGTCGCAGGACTATTTCCGTGATCTTGGTGCATCACGATCGGAATGTGTGGGTAAAGTTCTGCAGCAGCCAGCATTAAGTGACGGAGATAGGCGTCTTGGCTGTAAGAGCGAGCTCCCCGCGACGCCTGCACGATGATTGGACTATCCGTTTTATCGGCCGCTTCCATGATCGACTGGATTTGCTCCATGTTGTTGACGTTGAATGCCGCAACACCATAATTATTTTCAGCTGCGTGGTCGAGAAGAACCCTTAGTGGAATGAGTGCCATAATTGTAACTCCTAAAAGATGAAAAAAGTGACTGCTACAAGTCTCAATTTAACCAATGCCCTTCATGTCTCATCTTTTTCATAAATAAATGTAGAGGAGAGCTTGGTCGAACTGTTCCGAGGACGTTCAGTTCAAAATCAAAATATAGCAAAGATCGCTGTGTAGTAGCAACACACATTATACGCTTTTCGCGATTAGTCTTGCTTGTCTCCCAAAATAAATAATAACGCCCAGCCAGGGAGTCTTTGCCTTTTTTATAAAAGTCTAATCTGCCGCTACCTGTGACGAGTATTTTCGCTTCCTTTTTGTGCTGATCGTACAGGCCCTTCAGCAGGTTTTTCCAGTTGCTAAATTTATGAATTTCGTCTAGCACGACCAAAGACGTCGTCGGCTCATTTTTTATAAATTCTTTTGCAATTTCAGCGTCACTCAGGATTTTCTTCCGGTCGCCAGCGATATCCCAATCGAGGTATCTGGACGTACTGTAATTTTTCATTATGCTTTGGGCAAACGTTGTCTTTCCAGACTGCCTTGGCCCGGAAATAAAAACCATTTGCGGGAGCTTTTGGAGAAAATTAAAAGTCTTTAGATATTTGGATCTTACGTTCACCCCCCTAGAGCGGAAGAAATTCTCCCCTATGCTTAGCAGCCGACCAAGCTTGCCAGTTCCAAGCTTGCTCAATATCACCTGCCGTGACGGAGTCTCGATTCTCAACGTCCGCTATGGTTCTGGCCACCCGCAAGCACCGAATTAGGCTTCTAGCACTTGCATGATCTGGAATGACTCGTTGAATCATTTTGAGTGATTCACTCTCCTCAAGTCCAAATGTACTCAGAATGTGAAGGGAGGGAATATCGCGATTTAAAGTAACCCCGATTTCGGCCTCCCTTTTTGCTGCGCGGCTCCGTGCCTGTGTGACGGTAGCCTTCATTTTTAAAGTTTTATGCCGATCTCCAAGTTTCTGGGACAAAACACTACCTATTTGGTTGTTCGGCTCCTCCATGTTAATGTGCATGTCAATTCGGTCTTGAAAAGCGCCCGAAAGGCGGTTGCGGTAAGCTAGTAGGCGCGAAGGTGGGCAGTGGCAGCGGCGACGTTTGCTGGCGGCCCAGCCGCACGGACAATTGTTGGCCGCCGCAACGAGCAGAACTTTTGCGTTCCAAATATTTGAGGCGCCCGCACGACTCACCGCTACTTCCCCAGTCTCTATAGGCTCGCGCAAACCTTCCAAAACATCTCTTCGGAATTCTGGGAGCTCATCCAAAAATAGCACGCCGCCGCTGGCCAGTGACATTTCCCCTGGAGCGGTTGCCGTCCCAACCATTGCAGCCAGAGAGGCAAAGTGGTGGGGGGCGCGGTATGGCGGAACGCCAGAGATGATGGCTGCGGATACTTGGGAGCTAATGGTGCTGTGAATGCAAAGAGCTTTGAGATGATCGTCTGAGTTCATAGATGGCAATAAACTTCCAAGCCTGCGGGCAAACATGCTTTTGCCTGTCCCGGGAGATCCCTTCATTAGGAGGCTGTGCATACCGGCGGCAGCCACCGTCGCCACTAATTCCATTAAAGGGCTTAGGTCCATGTCATCAAAATTGGGTTCGTCAAGGCGCAAATCTATTTGCTCTGGCGAATCACTCGCGATGCCTGTTCCACTAACAAGCCAAGCAAGGACTTCGCTCACCGTGTGGAATCCGTGAAATAGGAATCCTTTTTCTTGGGCGTCAGTGACATTTCTTAAGCAGCACAATTCCATTAAATTTTCCTTAGCCACGACAATGCCCTTAAGTCCAAGAGTCATCGCCGCAGTGGCCCACGCGACCACGCCGCTGACGGGGCGGAGCTCTCCGTTCAGTCCCACCTCGGCCGCAAACATCCAATCTTCGCAAGTAATGCTCCAAGCCGTTTGATCAACGACCGCAGCCAGTCCAACGCACAGAGCGAGATCAAGGTGGCTGCTATCGATTTTGACTTCCGCAGGGCTAACGCTAATCAATATTTTGCGGGCAGGGGCCGTCCATCCAAGGCGCTCTAATGCGGTGCGTGCTCGCTCTTTACCGTCCTCACAAACACGTCCTGCGCTGCCGAGCATTGTGATGCCAGAGAAACCGCGGGCCTGCACACACTCAATGCGAAGGGGTGTGGCAATTTTTCCAGTTTGCGTGGCTGACCAAACAACGGCCATGGATTCCGTGCCTGAATCCATTACTGAATCCATTTCTAAATCCATTCCTAAATCCATTACTGAATCCATTTCTAAATCCATTCCTGATTCGTAGGTTCGACCATGATTCATAAAACCTCCTTGCGATTCGTTTACCTGATTGTGCCACGGGCTTACTGCCGAGGCCTAGGCGAGTTTGCCGCGAAAAAACGGTCTATGGGGGCAAAAATGTTACTGCAAGTCATTGATTTTGTGACGTTGGACGGCCAAGGACAGTTTTGAAAATAGCGATTTCACACCTGATAAAGCGGGTTGTGAGATAAAAGCAGGTATTAACCTGTGGTCTCGGGCAGATATTTTTTAAGGCTGCTTTTGGCGAGGGCAAAAATCTAAAAGGTGGCAGAATTATTAATAAATTATGAGCCCAACCAGCTGCGAAAGCACTACAAATAAACGGAAAATTCTGTTATGTTGCCTCCATAGATTTGTCTTGTACGGACGGAGGCGAGTTTTTGGCGGGAATTTGTCGGCAATTTTCTAGCAGAATGTTTACTAGTTTTGGCACCCACTAAAATCGATACACATTAAAATTCGCACTCATCCAAACCTTATAGCGAGGCCCCTTTTGAGCATTCAACTTGACCCCTGTAAATCATACCTTGCCACCACCATTTTGGGAGCTCTTTCTAGTCTTGATGGCGGGGACATGCTGGGCGTTAAATTGGAAGATATTTTTGGAATGCTCGAAAAGCCTCGTCAAGACGATATGGGTGATTTTGCGTTGCCATGCTTTCGGTTTGCAAAGGCATTAAAAATTGCGCCACCTAAAGTCGCAGCCACTCTCGCAGATTTTCTTGGCAAAGACGAGAGCGGCTGGGTGGAACGTGTCGTCACGGTAAATGCCTTTTGCAATATCTACATCAATAAAAATAAGCTGGCCGGCAGCATCATTCCAGATGTATTGGCGGGTACTGCGTTTTCGTATCCAGTGGCTCCACAAAACTCCCATGCTCGCGTGATGGTGGAGTACTCTCAGCCCAACACGCACAAAGAATTCCATGTGGGTCACCTTCGCAATGTGTGTCTCGGTAGTGCTCTCGTGAAATTATTTCGTTACTGCGGCTATCACGTAACGGCGGCGAATTATTTTGGAGATGAAGGCGCGCACATCGCCAAGTGCTTGTGGATGATGAAGAAATCAGGCAAAAAACCGCCCGTTGGCGTTGATAAAGGGGCGTGGCTCGGAGAATTTTACGTGGCTGCCACCTTGACCATTGACCGCGCTGAGGGCGATGACCTTGCCGCAATTGAAAAAGAAATATCCAATATTCTTTCAGGAATAGAGAGTAAGGCTGGGCCCTGGCACGAGCTTTGGCAGGAAACCAGGACTTGGTCTTTGGATGCGTACAAATCAATTTATCAGTGGGTTGGAGCGGAGTTTGACCGAGATTTCTTTGAGTCAGAGGTCAGCGGAGAGTCCCAAGCGATAGTCGAAGAGTACCTTGAAAAAGGCATTTTTAAAGAAGATCAGGGAGCCGTTGGTGCTGACCTTGCGCCCTATAAGCTTGGATTTATGCTGGCACGAAAACGCGACGGCAACACGCTTTATGCGACAAAAGATTTGGCCTTAGCTCGCAGAAAATTTAACGAATTTAAAATCGACCGAAGTATTTATGTTGTGGCAAACGAACAAAATCATCACTTCCGTCAGGTGTTTAAAACCCTCGAGTTGATGGGGTTTTCTCAGGCGTCAAAATGTGTGCATTTAAGCTACGGCATGGTGGTCTTGCCGGGTGGTAAGATGAGTTCGAGGGCTGGAAACACCGTGCCGTTTATGAAGCTGAAGGAATCTATTCTTCAAGAGTTGCACGTGATTCTTGCCAAGTATAAAGGGGATTGGTCGGACGAAGAAATTGAGGAAACCGCCAAACGCCTTTGTATCGGAGCGTTAAAGTATGGAATGCTGCATGCAGATCCGGCCCGTGAAATTGTCTTCGACATTAAAGACTGGCTAAGTTTTGAAGGCAACACGGGCCCATACTTAATGTATAGCTACGCCAGGACCATGTCGATTATTAGAAAGGCGGCAGACGGCGGTCACGAGCCGTGGAGTGCTGAGTCGGCGCAAAAAAATAAATTCGCACTAGAGGCCGTCAGCGAGCATGAGCTGCTGCGCGCTATTTATGATTTTAATACAGTGGTCCTTGAGGCTGCAGAGCAGTGTCGGCCAAGTCACCTGTGCAGTCATTTGTATCACATGTGTAAGTCATTTAACCGTTTTTATACGGAAGTTCCCGTGCTCAAAGCGGCCAACACCGATTTAATTTCTATGCGACTAAGCCTGATTTTGTCGTTCGCAAAGACGTTGCGTGAGGGTCTAGGGCTAGTGGGAATAATTCCGCCAGAACGCATGTAGAGTTTTGCTCTCTAGAAATCAAATCCGCTTTGAATACCTAAATAGGTCGCGGTTTGCAACTCGGCAAAGGCTGTGCCTCCTTCAGTAATAGAATTACATGCATGTTAAATGCTGGAAGTAAAGCATCATCAGGCTTAAAAGTAACACCTGCACTGCAACTACAGTGCGTTTGGGCGTCGAAAATTTTGCCTCGACTAAACTGTGCCAACCGTTTACATTCGATACTAATCATCCAAAAAGATGCATTGGTAGAACACTAAACTACGTTTATTGTAATTGGGGGCAAGAATTAAAATGAAGTATTTAGTCATAGTCGCGGTCCTAGTATCTGGTTGCATCTTGACAGCTAAAAAAGTCACAAGCTACTTAGACAGTTTTTGGATTGGCAAGTCTTCCCAAGATATTAAATTAGGTTGGGGACGTCCCGACTATGTACTCGAAAAAGGCGGCGAACAGCAGGTATTCACATACATTAGGCCGATGGTTCCGCCAGAGATCACAGGTAAAGGCGGTGATGCCGTGCTAATGACCCCTGCAAACGAGCTGAGTAAGTTGGTCTGCCGATTTAATTTCAACATTATCAACGCAACAGTATCGGGCCTGCTCTGGGATGGAACGACGAGGATTTGCTTTAAGTTGGCGAAAGATGCACAGCGCAAATACCAAGAGGAAAAACGACTGGAGCAGCCTCGATAGTCCGGTTTGCTACTCGGGCGCTAGAAGGGTTTGGGCATGTTTTGGTTGGTGATGTCCCTTGGACGTTCAATCGCATGTGAAGTTTGCGAGGTGACATATTTGCTACATACAGCCGTCTCTGGAATTATTACATCCATTTTCTTTGTGACCAAATTAGGAGTATATTCTCCGACAATAAAAGGGCTATACTTCGCCATGCGACAGGACTCCTTGCAGGGGGTAAAAAACCTGTCGCACCTTACTTTTTTTTCAAATTTTTACTGCTAAATAATCT
>CANJQY010000133.1 GCA_947476525.1 Oligoflexales bacterium | reverse complement strand
GCCAAAGTGGTGTGAAGCCACCGGGAGTCTTCGGTGATTGGATTTGCAATCTTTAGTGAGGGCACGAAAGGGTGGTCCGAAGGAAGGCGCAATTTCCCGGCATCGTCATCCGACCAAAACGGAAGGCAAATAGTCTCCCTCAATCCTCGTAACGCCATATCTGTGCGTGCGTCCTCGATAAAATTGACAAAAGGGTCCTCCACCGTGGGCTCAATGGTCATGCTTGGCAATTGGTAGGGTACTTTATCGTAGCCCAATAACCTCCCAACCTCCTCGACAAGGTCGCACTCTCGCTCACAGTCCATGCGCCAAGTCGGAATTTCAAAAACGAGGCGATCTTGATTCTGATCGGCAAGCCGAAATTGAAGTCCCTCAAACATTTTTTTAATTTGGTCATTGGTGACTATAGGACAGGCTAAAATTCTTCTCGCCTCGCCGCATCGCAAAGCAATCAATCTTGGATTTGGAATCTTTGGGAAGACGTCAACTAAGTCACCCGCAACCTCTGGCACCGGAAGATCCGCACCGGCGGCATTGAGCTCTTCCACACAGGCCTGAAGGAGCTCGCCAAAACGCCATGCCACGCGGTCAGCGCGGTGCATGTCGATGCCACGTTCGAATCGATGGGAGGCCTCCGAGTGGATACCAAGGCGCCGCGACGTGGTCCTGACGGAGATCGGATCAAAGCTTGCAACCTCTAATATAAGGCTTGTTGTGTCGCTTTTGATCTCACTATTCATTCCGCCCATAATGCCAGCCAGTCCGATTGGACGTTCGCCGTCGCAGATTAAGGCATCTTCGGCCTTCAAAACTCGCTCGATATTATCTAACGTCTTAAATACCTCGCCCTCGCGAGCTTCACGAATAACAAACTTTTTACCTATGACATCGCGGCTGTCGTATGCATGAATTGGGTGATTCATTTCGAGCATTACATAGTTTGTAGCATCAACAATTAAGTTGATGGAGCGCATGCCTACCGCCTCTAGACGCTGCTTTAGCCAGCCTGGAGAACTCACGGCGCGAACATTTCTGATTGCAATGGCCGTAAAGCGGTCACAGCGGTCAGTTTGTATCTCGACCTGGATTTCTTTGGACGAAAAATTTGG
Source organism: Oligoflexales bacterium (assembly GCA_947476525.1). Lineage (GTDB taxonomy): Bacteria > Bdellovibrionota_B > Oligoflexia > Oligoflexales > RGVZ01 > CAMDKS01. The sequence goes on along the minus strand of CANJQY010000133.1, from coordinate 6,614 downwards.
TGTTTTTTTGCCGCCGGCAGTCGGAATTTCAATTGATTTACCTAAACGAGCACTTAAATCTCTTGCAACACCAATATGACCAAGGCAGTCGGCGCGATTCGGGGTCACGTTTAAGGTCAAAACAATATCGTCCAACCCGAGCACTTTGATTACTGGGGTGCCCGCCTTAAAGCCTGCCGCTAATTCAACAATGCCCTCGTGCCCGTCACTAAGTGCAAGCTCCTTCGCCGAACACATCATCCCGAAACTCTCTTCACCGCGAATTTTTGCTTCCTTAATTTTGAGATCCCCTGGCAGGGAAGTCCCGACCAGGGCCACACACGTATCAATTCCAGCTCGTGCATTCGGTGCACCACAAACAATTTGTAAGGGCTCAGGCTTGCCAACGTCCACCTTACAAACTCGCAGTGTATCCGCATTCGGATGCTTTTCTGCGGAAATGATTCGACCTACAACAACCGTATCACCAAACGCCGCGCTTTTTGAGATGGCCTCGACTTCTAAACCAATATCTGTCAAGGAGGCACAGATTTGATCGACAGAAAATCCATCGAGATTAATGTAGTCTTTGAGCCAGTTCATCGAAATTTGCATAGAGATTGTGCCTTGCTGATATTCTTATTCTAAGATTGAAAGCTAATTCCCGTGGGTAGGGAAGTGGCCCAAAAATTCGTAATCACCTTCAAATAGTTGACGAAGGTCTGGCAGAGCAAAGCGATTCATCGCAATGCGGTCCATCCCAAACCCAAAGGCGAAGCCCGAGAAGCGGCTGCTGTCATAGCCTACCGCCTCAAACACCGCGGGGTGAATCATCCCGCATCCGCCAATCTCAATCCATCCCGTACTTTTACAGGTTCGACATCCTTTGCCTTTGCACATGCCACATTCCACATCAAACTCCGCACCAGGCTCCACGAATGGAAAAAAACTTGGGCGAAATCTGGATTTTAACGTGGGTCCAAAAATTGCCCGGAGAAACGTATCAATCGTCCCTTTAAGGTGCGCAAACGTAATGCCTTCATCTACAATAAAACCCTCAATTTGATGAAACATTGGGGTGTGAGTCATGTCGTTATCCACGCGGAATACACGGCCCGGTGCAATAACGCGTAGGGGTGGCCGTTCGTTGAGCATGGTGTGAATTTGAATGTTAGAGGTGTGAGTCCTCAGCAGCATCTTTTCTGCGGCCTCAATGTAAAACGTATCTTGCATGTCCCGCGCGGGGTGATTGTCGGGCATATTCAATGCCGAGAAATTAAAAAAATCAAAATCAATCTCCGGCCCGTCCATTACGGTAAATCCCAACGTCCGAAAAACCTTAATCAGTTGCTGACGAATCAGCGATACTGGGTGCAGTGATCCTGCTTGATGCCCCTCGTCGACAGGCAGCGTAATATCAACCGCCTCGCGATTGATAATCGCCGCAAGCTCCCACTTCCGTGCCAATGCCTTGAGGCCGTCAATAGCAGCGTCAATGTGGCTTCGGATCATGTTTACAGCCTTACCGGCGGCCGGACGGTCTTCTTTCGAAGCACTGCGCAAATCCTCCATGAGGGCTGTTACTTTACCCTTTCGCCCAAGGTAAGCGACCCTCAGCGCCTCGATGGCTTCAGGTTTTCCCCCGTCAATGGCGGCTTGACGATCCGCTTCAAAATCTTTTTTTATAAGTTCAGCTTTTTCTAGGAGGGTCATGACTTTAGGTGTGTCTTTCTAGGTTTCATGTAAATGCGAATTAATTTTTGCGTGCCGTGCAGTAGCGGCCAATGTCGAAAACTATCGTTCAGCCACAAACGCCTTTTGGAGGCGATCGATGCCGTCTAGTAGTGTTGTCTCATTTACGGCGTAACTTAGCCTCAAATATCCAGGCGCACCAAACGATTCCCCCGGGGCAATGGCAATTAGATGCTTCTCAAGCAGGTATTCACTGAATGACAAACTTGTTTCTCCGGGTAATAAAAGATGGCGAATGTCCATAAAAATATAATAGGCACCCCGCGGAGAAATAAATTTAAATCCATCCAATTTTTTCATGGTGCGAATCGCGATGTCGCGACGGTCGCGGAGCTTTTTGATGTCTTTTTCCATTAGCGGCAGTCCCGCCTTCAGAGCCACCACTGCGGCATCTTCAATGAATCCAGGAATGCAAGTTGAGCTGTGACTTTGAAGTGATTTAACGAGTGCCGCCAGTTCTTTGGGCGCCGCACAGTATCCAACCCTCCATCCCGTCATAGAAAAGGCCTTGGACAAGCCATTTACAAGTACGAATTTTTCTCGTAACTCAGGACAAACCTGTAGCAGGCTGAGGTGGGGAATATCAAAACTCATGTACTCGTAGATTTCATCAGAGATGACCCACCAATCCTTAGCGGCAAGGTAGGTGCCAAGGATTTTGAGCTCGATTTCTGTGAGCACATAACCCGCTGGATTGTTCGGTGAGTTAAAAATAAAGGCTTTCGTTTTATCTGTCGCATATGACTCGATCACTTCAAGAGATGGCATGCCGCCTACTTCGGGAACTGGAATTATGATCGGAGTTCCTCCCGACGCCCTAATTTGATCCGCATAACTAACCCAAAACGGTGCAGTCAACAGAACTTCATCGCCCTCATTGAGCAGACTCATAAACGTGTGGAACAAAATTTCTTTTGCCCCTGACCCAACAACTATTTGGTTGACATCAAAAGTAAGATCGTTGTCACGCAGTAATTTATTTACGATGGCCTGTCGCAATTCTGGCCCGCCACCTGACGGAGTATAACGAGTTCGGCCGGCCTTTAGACTTTCGATGGCTCGATCAACGATCACACCAGGTGTCGGATAATCGGGCTCACCGATGGCGAAGTTTAATACCTTTTTTCCAGTTTTAGACATCTGAACAGCCTTAGCGTTCAAGGCCAAAGTTGGTGACGACTTTACAGATAAAATTCGCTTTGAAAAAGTCATAAAAAACCTCCTATTTAATAGCTTACCTCCCGGCTCCTACCTGATCAACAACTAATACAAGAAACACACGACGTTATCGCTTTTTCTGCACGCCCATTTCGGGCGAATGCTCAAAATTGAGCAGGCGTAGGCTTTCAATGAAGCTTTTAATGTGAATAGCAGGCTTTATCGTATGACGTGAATACGTGCTCTTTGCTCATCCACAACATTGCCTGCGAGAGTCCACTTTATTTCTAAAACGTGGATTCCAGAAGAGACGTTGGAAACTGAGGCTTTTAGCGGCGCTAAGGACAATTTTGTCCCGTCGAGCAAAGCCTCTACAACCGCTCCGGTAAGGGCCGCTTTGGGTTTTAGCGTTATTTCCACAACATCATCGAATGCAAAAGCAACCCCAGTGGCGCCGCCATTTACCTGCACGTCAAACTTCGGGAAACGCCCCCATTCTTTGGCGAGGGACGGCTCCATAAGGACTGCCGGAGGACTCGACGGGTTTGCTCCCACAGATTCGGCCCAAAGTTTCAGTACTTCTTGAACCTCTAAATTGGGATTTGAACTATAGGCCGTTCCATCGCCATGGACAGGTTCGAGCGCCACCCACACAAAATCAGGATGGTCTTTTTGGCTTGCACTAACCCACTCACCACCAATTATGGTGCCGGAAGTATCAAGCTCCAATATGTAATTGTAAGAAAGGGCCTGGAAGCGCTTTGCGGCTGCGACTTGGCTGGTCATGATTTCGTCTTTAAATGCGTCGGTATGAGTCAGTGTCATGGCGACGCTTCGAAATTTTTTCGCCGCTGGATTAAATGGGTAGGTTGTGGCTGCAGTGTCGCCAGTAATAATTCGCACGGCATCGGCCATAGAAACTTCGCGGCTAGCAACCAGATATTTCCAGTGAGGATAATTCCAGACCTGCAATTTTCCATGTATATCAAGAATGATCGGACGCTTTTGAATGCCAATCCAGTTAGTCATCGCGATATGAAAAGACCCGGGATTAACGTCGTCGCAACCATCTAACGTAATAGGATCTTCTCGTGCTCCAGGAGGCATTAAGGCCGACGCCTCATTAAGTCCGCAACGATTGCCTCCAAGAAAATAATACTTCACTCCGAAATGGATTTCGGCCATCAACGCTTTAATATCTGTGGGCAGAAATGTTGTTGTGCCGCGGATCACGCTTTGTTTTGGCTCAGCGTGGCGGCTGGCTGCTGCGGCAAAACCATTACAGTGACCGGCCCACCCGGCGGCCTCGTCAGTGGAAGGTATCGTATGATATTTTTTTTCCCACTCAGCGGCCTTTGGTGACGATCCTAGATTAAAGACGCCATCATATTTATCAAGGGCTCCCGGACCCGAGACTCTGCTATTTGTCCCGCCGCCTGTTTGTAGGTAAAATCCACCAGAGTAAGGAACCCTGTCCGGGGTTACCTCCCCGCTTACTGGGAGGAGGTCAAATTTAAGCTCATACTCTTTGTTAAATAATGCAAAATAAAAATTATTTTTCGCACGCACCTCAGTTTGCGACGAGGCGTAAAAGGCTGCGGTAGGGGATTTGCCTGCGAACGTTGCTGGTTTGTCGATGGCGGGAGGTTGGGATTTACATCCTATTAAAGTCAGGCTTGAGACGATTGCGCTGCTGGAAATAAATTTACCAAGCATATGCCCCCCTCTCCTTCTGTCTAGCGTTTAGTCGTAACAGTCCTAATTGTTAACTCTTCATATTTTACTCTTTTGGACAAAAAAATGCCAGCCCTCCCTGAGGGAATGGCTGGCTAAGCTGATGAGTTTACTTTCGACTCGAAGTTTCTTGCGAGAATCCGGTTATTGGCACTTGATGGCTCTTGTGCGAATAATTTGTTTGACCACGTTCTCTAGTCCCGCAGAATTCGGAATTTCGACTTTCCAGCGCTGGCACACAGATCCAGGAGCGTCTACACAACTTGGTACGACCGCACTCGTGACGGCATCGGCGAGGGAAACCTTGCCATTTCGGCCGAAAATATAGCTTAAGTAGTCATCCATATTTTTGATGGCGTTGGCGGCTTCAACATAATAGTGAGCCGAAGGACTACGGGCCAACCATCGAGATTCCCAGTCTTGCAACATAGCTTGGTGCTCAGCTTCCCGTTGGGCGCGGCTTTGGGCATTCGCGATGTAGACGGTAATGACCTCCACGCCGGCTTTTCGTAATTCATCAGCGCTGGCTGCGACGGCGACTGGATCGCGATCTGTCGGCTCGCCATCTGTGATGAGCACGGCGACGCGAGATCGCTCATCATTCGGAGAGCTACTGAACAAAGTCGACGCAGCAGTGATCGCAGCGCCGTAAGGCGTTGCTCCCACAGGACGACGTGCAAAGGTCAAGGCCGACTGAATCGTCGCTCGACTCTCGACCACGGGACGGCTACTAATCCAACCGTTTGTCGCAACCTTGGATGTTCCACTTGCGGAGGGAAATTCTACAATTGAAATATTACTCGCAGCAGAGGGCGAAGTGTCTTTTGTAGAAACATCTCCCAGTAAATCAAAGGCGGCAAGCAGAGATTTTTCACGATTGGTTTCACCGGCACAGGTGGAAACACTTTGTTGAGTCGTAACAACGCCGGGACAATCAGAACTCGCATTTGAATTAGAATTGTCGACGAGGAACACGATATTGGCGCCGATGGCTTTTTGTGTATCATTGCAAATCGGCCCCACGGGTGGAGGTGTCGTAGGAATAGTCGGAGGAACGACTGGCGTCACGGGAGTTACTGGAGGGTTTTTTCGCCCACTTCCACCTGACGAAAATTTTGCATTGCCGCAGCTTGCCAGAGTAAGCAAGAAAGCGGAGACTATAAATGATGAATTTCGGAATTTATAAAACATAGATTCTCCATGACAACGGTAAGCAACAACAACATCAGGGCCAATAAATTATTATCAGCTCATGAAGTTATAACACATCTTAAATTAAAATGCAATCATTTTAATGATGCTATTAAAATATTAATGGTTTAAAATATCAAGGATTTAAAATATCAAGGATTTAAAATATCAAGGATTTAAAATATCAAGGATTTAAAACATTTTATAGATGTTGAAGTGCTGGCCCAGAGATTTCCGATCAATTTTCTTTTATTTCAACGACTTACGTCACTAGATGGACGGGCCGGCAGGGGCGTAACCCCCGCGATGTCATCAGGAAAGCTACTATTAAATGAGTATGATTGCAATGTGTTGTCCGGATTCCAGTAGAACTTGATTTCTTTGGTATAACTTGGACTGAACAACCGGTACCGGTAATAGCCAAAGGTCCAAACCGGAACTCCATCGCTGCTGCCTATGAATTGAGGGTTTCCAAGCATTAACTTGACGTCTTTTTGTTGAGTTCTACCTTTGGTCACCCACCCAAATTGGGCGGGAAACTCCCGCCCAGATGTTGCACAGGATGGTAGGGAGATCAAGGAAAGTGCCGCGACGGCGGCAAGGTATTTCCAAACGGATGTTGGGGACGCTACATTTTTCGATGGACGGCGGAGGTGTGTGCTGGTTATGGATTCATGGTTTGCAAGTTTCAAAGTGGGTGTGCCTCAAGGTAAAAGAACGTCTTAAAATGCAGAATGAAGAGTAAATTCTGCCCCTAAATGGAAAAATATTCTATAGATTTCTTGTCGGAGATTTCGTTT
>CANJQY010000132.1 GCA_947476525.1 Oligoflexales bacterium | reverse complement strand
TTTAGGCACTCGCGCAGGCTACGCCGAAATAGACGACGCCGCAACGAATGAATACTTCGAGTTCTTAGCTCGCATAAATGATTATTCCCCTCTGGAGCACGGCGGCAGCCACGGAACCATCGGTTTCGGTGTTGGGCTAAGCGTGGCGGGGTATGATGCGCCAACCAATACGGATATTATGCGCGAACATTGGCGCGGTGCAAATCAAACAGTAGGTCAAAGTCGAGCCCCAACGGCGGCCAATATGATCATTCCTCGACTTCAAATTCATAAAGGGTTACCAGGGTCCTTTGATATCGGTGGAGGACTTGGATCCGACGCTACGAGTGGGGCCTCACTGGCCTCCGGCTATACACAGTGGACTATTTACGAAGGATTTGCGATGCCCGCATTTGCCATTCGAGGCGGTTACAACCGGGTGCTTGGGCTTGCTACGACGGACGCCTCTAGCACGACGGTGGCAGGTGTTGCGAGCCTTGGATTTTTAAGAATTTTTACGATCTATGGCACGTTGGGTGTAGGGCGTCACCAGATCGAAGTGCGGTCGGGCGCAGGTTTTGGCTCGATTTTGGCCTTAAATGGCGAGTATGAAACGACCATGAGCCGCACTTTGGTAAGGCGGTCTAATTCAGCTGGAATTAAAGTGCAAATTATTCCAGCGTTTTGTGACCTGAGTTTTGAATCAAAAAGAACCGGTAATAGTGCGGGGACGTATCTTGCAAAAATTTCCGTAGGAATGTAATTCAGGTTGTTAGGCGTAGGCCGATTTAAACGGTGGACTCTGCACCCTTGTCGATACCTTCGTAGCAAACCACGCGTATTTTTTCGCTTGTTTGTTCTTCTCGCTTGATCAAAAGAGCCACTTCGCGAGCTAAGGCCTCAACGCTGGTTTCTCCTTCGACAAAAAAGACGCGGTTTGACGGGAGCGTTGCCTCAAACGAGCCCAGAGACCCCGTGTAAGCTAACGTTATTGGGTCAGCGGTTGTTCCGCGGAAGCCCACTTTGCCTTGCCCAGACTTAATTTGACTCAACGTGGCAATGTGGACGTTCGTAGCAAATACTTCGCGTACCACGTAATGCTCCAAATCCGGACGGCGTTCTTCGCCAACAAAGACTTCGATTCGGCTACGGTGACCATGGAATAAACGCTGGCAAAGCCCATTGTGTCCCGTGATTCCGTGGGTATACCGGTAGCTAGCCTCGGTTGGAGCGATGGCCTCTTCACGAAGTTTAACTACCAATTGGTGGACGGAGGGGGGGAGGCGGTGACGAATAATGCGTGCGAATTCTTGTTCTATATTCGCTGTTTTCAGTGCAATCGTGTGAATCGGAAAAACGGAGCCTTTCGCCGAGATGTAATCCCAACGAGACTCGAATTGATCGCCTCTAGCCTTACTTTTTAAGGTCCAGCGTTCACCCTGGTCCAAATCAGAGTATTGAACACACTGGCTTCCAACCGGAATGATCAACGCGTGATCCAATGTGGTGGCCAGTGTGTGGCGAATTAAGGCTTTTAATGGGCTGAAATCAAAGACAAATCCGTTTTCATCGAGGCTTCCGGTCAACCACACGTCCACATACCAGCTTTGGCCTATGATGCCAAAACTTGGATCAAACATGGCACAATCAATTTTTCCCACGTCTCGCACAAATAATGTACTAATGCGGTCATTGACGACAGATTGATCCCCAATTTGCGGCCCCGCTGGGGGAATTGTCGAATTTTCTTGATAATTATGACCGTTCATTTGAAAGATTTCCTTGTCTCTGCTATGTCTCTGCTATGTCAATGCATGTCGATTCTGAGTCGGGGATGCGGGATTAAATGTCTTAAGCGTCGCTTATATACTATGAGACGACGAGGATTTCAAGACTTACTAAGCGAAGGTTATCAGTTATGAGCTATTTTAAAAAAGTACGCGTTCGAATTGCCCCATCCCCGACCGGAGATCCACACGTCGGAACCGCATATGTGGCTTTATTTAATTACGTTTTTGCTAAAAAACATGGTGGAGACTTCCTCTTGCGCATTGAGGATACCGATCAGGTTCGCGCAAAATCAAGCTCCGAAGCTATGATTATGAAAAGCCTGCGCTGGCTCGGCGTCGAATGGGATGAGGGTCCAGACAAAAATAGCTCGTGTGGACCGTTTCGTCAAAGTGAACGCACGGCCATTTACCGTGAACATACCGAGATGCTGTTAAAGTCCAAGAGCGCCTACCACTGTTTCTGCACGGCAGAACGTCTAGATGGGGTTCGGGCGAAGCAACGGGTGGCAGGCGTTACGACGGCTTACGACCGCCATTGTCGCGATCTTTCTGCTGGTGAAGTTGCGGGATTTCTTGGAAAAAGTATTCCCTACGTCGTGCGCCTTAAAATGCCGACCACAGGAATGACCAGTTTCGTGGACGAAATTCGCGGAGTGGTTGAGATTGAAAATAGTCGCATGGACGATCAAGTGCTCCTCAAAAGTGATGGCTACCCGACCTACCATTTGGCAAACGTTGTGGACGATCACCTCATGGAAATATCTCATGTGATTCGCGCCGAAGAATGGATTAATTCTACCCCGAAGCACGTCGCCTTGTACGAGGCATTCGGTTGGGAGCGACCGAAGTTTGCGCACTTACCGCTACTTCGAAATGCGGACAAATCAAAAATCTCAAAACGAAAAAATCCGGTCGCATTGACTTACTATCAACGGGCGGGAATTTTACCAGAAGCACTGCTTAATTTTCTTGGAAACATGGGATGGAATTACGGCAATGACGTCGAATTTTTTACGGTTGAAGAGATGATGGCGAAGTTTGAATTTAAAGACATCCACCTCGGCGGCCCGGTATTTGACACGGTCAAGCTTACTTGGATGAATCAGCATTACATGCATAAAATGAGCGAAGCTAGCTTCGTTGATTATGTGCGCAATGAGATTTTTTCTACCGAATACCTCAAAGCTCTTAAGCCTTTTGTGCTTGAACGAATGAGTCGCTTTGAACAGTTTGTCGGGAATAATATGTTCTTCTTTAATGGTGCACTAGATTATTCGGACGTAGAAATTATTCCAAAAGGTAAAACAGATGTTGAGATCATGGATATGCTGACTGGGCTTGTCGAGAAATTGGATGATCTTTACGAGTGGGAACATGAGCGTCTAAAGGCTGTTATTGAGGCCTACAAAGACGAAATTGCGTGGAAACCTAAAGATGTTTTTATGACCCTACGAATGGTCGCGACAGGGAGAAAAGATTCTCCGCCCTTATTTGAAAGTTTGGAGTTGATCGGCCGAGAAATGACCCGTTTCCGCTTTAGAGATTGTGCACAAAAGCTGGCATCGGGCACGGGCTTTAAAAAACCGGCCGTCTAAGAAATCACGTTTAGTAATTTTGGTAAGCTCACGTCGTAGCGATATGCGGTGCCGCTATGGTTGTCGTCGAATTCAGAATAATTATGGGCGATTCCCATTTTCTGAAATTTGGCAATTAACTGACGTGAGCCAAATTGAAGAAAATATTGATCGCGGTTTCCACAATCAATAAATAAATGCTTTAACTTCCCGAGCCGATCTTGAACTTCTGGACGTTCGACCATTTCTACCGGATCGTGACTTAGCCAAGATCGCCACACAGGCTCTTGAAGCTCTCCGTTGCGTAGGGAGATTGGTAAGTCAAAGCCTTGAGATGACGCCGGGTTCGGGCTGTAAAAGGCACACATGCCAAGGAGCATCATTATATGAGTCTCAAATCCGGACATTTTTTTTTGCTTACGAATTTCATTGATCCAAATAATGGGATCTTGGAATTTGGCAAGTGCGGTGCATACCTCAATTAAACTTCTGCGGTAAACCCACTCAAAGCCCATATCGCCCGCGTGACACGCCACGGCGCCAAACGCATCGTCGTAGTCCATGGCAAACCGCAGAGCGCCAAAACCGCCAGAGGATCGACCAATGGCAGCACGGTGGCGAGCTCCAGTCAAAACTGGAAAGTGCTGTTCGACGTAAGGAATAAGTTCATTGATGATGTGATCCCCGTGGTTTCCGAGCCAACTGCTGTTGATATATTGGCTTCCACCAAAGTCTGTATACAAATCTGGACAAACAACCACGCACGGTGGGATCGACTTGGTCGAAATCAATCGATTTAAACGTGTTGGCAAGTCTTCTCTGAGAGCCTCCCACTGGAACATTGAGCGGCCAGCCCCCATCCACGACGCTAGTAAATATATCGTAGGAAGTTTTTGACCGGCCACGGCCTCTTTGGGTAAGTAAGCCGTATGTGGGCGGCAAGGTGACTCACTAGTATTGCATGTTTCCTTGAGGATCGTGCTCGCTAGGCTAAAATGCCGTATGACAGCGCCGCCGTGATGTGGCTCCTCCCATGCCATCATGCTTGTGGATTCCTTGGCAGTGCGATTTTTGGGGACCAACATCCAGTTGTGCTCAGTCCGGTCGCCCAGTTTTCTGAGTCGATAGATAGGACTGCAAAATCTGCTGGTGAAAAAGCATAAGGTTGCCCCGACAATATCGTGGCCGCCTCACTCAAAAAAGGATTGTGACCAATGACAAGGATCACATGGTCATTAGCCTTGCTGTGGCGAGAGATCACCTCGGCAAGCTCATCAAACCGGCTCACCAGGTATAATTGTGGCTCATAATGGACGATAGAGGCCCCAAAATTGGTTAGCACTTGCGCCGCGGTGCCCATGGCCCGCGTGGCATCACTAACAATGGCGCAGCAAGATTTTTGGAGGAGAGTGCTAAGCTGAATGCCTGCTTCCCTAGAAGACCGAACTCCATGATTAGTCAGTTCGCGAGCATGGTCTGAAGGCGCGTCAAACGAGGCCTCTCCGTGCCGCATCAAAATAAGGCTTAACTCAGGCATAAAAAAATAATCCCATAAATACTAAAGTACATTTTGGAGTTGCTCCTCTGATTATAGCTTAGACTTTAAGTTTTGCAACTGAGACATTTTTTGTCCGAAAATTGAAGGATCTGGTCGAATAACATCGATATGCTGCTGGACTTTCTGAAGCAGTCCGCATGATTGTACTGAACCGTAGGGCTAAAGTCTTCTTGAGTAAAGAGCCTGCTGACATGCGTAACACCCAGCGGCACTGTAGGAAAAATGGTCAAAGATCGCAGACTTAGCCGAGCTAGAGGTATTTAAGGTCGGGGGTGACGGGCCGGATGTGTTTTTTTGTACCAAGATTGCCGATCTAGGCCCAACTAGGTCCATCTAAATGGTTGACAAAGATTCGTCCCGCTGAGATAACAGTCCTCTTCTAGAGGGGATGTAGCTCAGTTGGTTAGAGCGCCTGCCTTACAAGCAGGAAGTCCACAGTTCGAGTCTGTGCTTCCCCACCATACTTTCTGATAGTTCACGTTCGAACGCTAAATTTCATAAAATATAAACACCCGTAATAATAGTGCTATTCACCTTTACGGGCTTTGGCGTTAGTGTGAAAAAAATCAAGTACGAGTGGATTAAATCCAGTGCGAGTGGATTTTATTGCTCGCTCAATACACAATCTCCAAGACAATACATATCTCAGCGTGTGGCAAAACAGCTACATTAAACCATGTAACGAAAAACATAATGCAACTGATCAAGCGCTAGCTTTTTATCGACGTCTGATTTTTTCCAAGATTTCATTCTGCCAAGAAGATTTTTTAGCTCGTGTATGTAAAAAATCGGCGAAACTGGCGAACTCATGTTTGCTTCGCTCGAATTCTTCCTGAATCTCTCTTTGAGCCTTTTGTTTCATTTCGACACAGTCAAAGTCTTTGTCTTTACTCATCATACACCACCTCCAGTGGACTTCGAATATCGATGAGTCCATACCCCTCGATCTGATTAACTCCATTAAATTTCTTAATGCGTCCATAGTTGACGATATGTTTGAAATTCCAACTTACGATGAGATCAGCCTTCGCTATTGTTGCTGCAGCAACATGAATGGCATCTTGACGGGAAGTAGGCTTTACTGCTTCGGCTCGGATGTAAGCATCTGCTAAGGCCTCGACCTCGGGGCCAATTAGAACTTCCTCCAACATGTTTGGAGCCAAATTCCGCAGAATATCTTTGACGTTTTCTGGAGCGCGTTCTAACTCGAATGTAACCATCTCCGATACCAGAACAACAAAATCACCAGCGTGGACCTTTTCAAAAAACTTTCTGCTAGGCTCCAAAAATTCCTTGTCTTCAGTTCCGCCAAAAACGGAAGTGTCCACGTACGTGCGATAAAATTTTATTTTCTTAGCCATCGACGCTACCCCTCAGATTTAAGGTTAACGTTAGCATTTTGTTCAACTTTTAACAACCAAGTTAAAATTGTCTATACAATGGTTCCAATCAATTTGCTTTAAGAAAAATGCGAGTGTCTAGAGAAAACGTCGATTCGAGGCGGCGACCACTGCACCAGAAGCTCTTTCGCCCCGGTTATAGGTTCGACTATAGAGGCGTCACGCCCACCACCCCGTTTACTGCACGAACTCCGGACCTTTCAATTGAAAGACCGGAGTTCTCAGTTTTTGCAGGGATTTCTCCTAGCAGGTGGTCAGCGAGACACTTCGCAAAAGTATAGTGCGAGAGCGGGCCCAGGTGGAGGGTGGAATTGGAACGATCAAGTCTTCTCGTTATGGATTCAACAAACCGAATGCAAAGAGCACTGCGGCAATGGCTCGGTGCGGCCAGCGTGCGATTTTGGGCTTCAATATGAGGAAATTAACGAGGGAGTGGTCGTCCATGCAGTCAACCGAAATTGCAGCGGATTTTGCTGGAGTCTGGCCATTCTTGGTTAACCGCCCCCCACGTTCGACTTGGCCATTATTGGTTCGCATAAGAGATTGACGTAGCATGCGTTATTCATGCACAATGCATCTTTAGAGTAAATGGGGGGTTTTGATGGCGAGTTTGCAAATACGTGATATGCCGGACTATTTATACGAATCTTTGAAGCTTCGAGCAGAAAAGGATCATAGGAGTTTGGCTCAGGAGGCAGTGGTATTGCTTTCAGAAGCTCTGAAAGTTAGAGGGCATGATTCGACTCGAAGATTAGCAGCCCTGAAAAATATTCAGATCTTAAATGTAGAGACAACGTCAAAAAATCTCGATGTGGTCGCCTTGATGTTGGAGGATCGCAAGAGATGATCTGTGTACTGGATGCAAGTGCAGCTATAGAATTGTTTTTAAAGAGACCTCGAGCTAAGGTCCTTCACGATTTAATTTCAGATGCAAATCTCGTTGTTGCTCCCGATCTGTATTGCTCAGAAATATCAAATGTCTTCTGGAAATTACAAAAGGCCAAAGAGCTATCGAGGGAAGACTGCGAAAAAGGAATCAATATTTGTCTTTCGATTGTCGATGACTTAGTTCCAACCTCTGAACTTGCGCAGGAGGTGTTTGCTGCTGCAGTAGTTTATAACATGACGGCCTACGACATGTTTTATGCCGTAGTAACAAGGAGATATAACGGCAGACTTCTCACAGTAGACCAAAGGCTAAAGGAAACGGCCCAAAAAATGAATTTATCTGTGTGAAATATTGGCCAGACAACACTAAGTTCATCCTTATTTGGACCATCTGATCCACTTGTTCAGAAGCGCGCTTAGCGTAGCTCACAGACAGCATGGTGCCACATGACTATGCGTTTTTTCTAGCCATTTTTGCCAAAAAATGCTGATCCAATTCTCTTTGTACAAAAAGTTTAATCACGGCCTGGCGGCTCACATTGAGTTCAATCGAAATGAAATCTAACTCCTGCAGGGTAACTAGTGCGAGTTCGGCGTTCATTTGAAAAAAAATAGGCTATTTCCTAAACATTGTTAGCTTCTGTCCGGCAGTTCCATCTCTTTTTTCATCACCTCGCGACATCCTTCTCATTGGTCTCGTAAATCTTAT
>CANJQY010000131.1 GCA_947476525.1 Oligoflexales bacterium | reverse complement strand
GGTGATTGGCTCGTCGTGTCAAGTCAGCAGACGGCCCCAGTTAATTCGATTGTGGTGGCACGTTTTGAGGGTGATGCCACCGTCAAACGGCTGATGAAGGACAAATCCCGCGGATGGTATTTAAAACCTGAAAATCCAGATTTCAAGCCAATTTACGCAGAAGACCGCGCCTTTGAGGTGATCGGCCGAGTGATCGGTCTGCAGCGTGCAATGAATTAAAAAAGGCTCCAAACGCAAGGACCTTCCGTTTTCCACTTTAATGGAAGTCTGACGCAGCCTCTACCTTATAGATAATCTATTAATATTTTAACGTCGCCTAAGATCCTAGTTTGACAGGCCAGCCGCTCGTCGTCGTCGGCTCCCATAGCTTTTAAGAAATCGGCTTCTGCCGGTGTTTTAGCGGATAGGCACTCATGGCCACTAAGAATTTTAATGGCGCATATACCGCAATCTGAAGCTCGGCAATCGTACTCAATCCCCGATTTATACTTGGCGGATAGTGCCTGAAATCCAACGCCCTTTCGAACTTTTACCGTCTGCGATACATCGCGACATGTGATATCTACATGCACATCCATCTTTTTAGGAACTCCTTGAAACTCGGTTTGAGTCTCGATTACCCATTAGTTTTGCGACCTCGTTGTGCTCGCTCAAGGCAGATCCTATTATGACGGCGATTAACTCGCCATAAGAATAACCAGCAAGTTTGGCCGCCTTGGCGAAATCATCGTCGATCGACAGCGCTGGATTTGGGTTTGCCTCCAAAAACACCGGCAGTCCCGCCAGGGATATCCGCCAATCAAGCCTAGCATACCCGCGCAGTCCAAAGGCTCGAAACATTTTTATACTCGCATCGATTATCGCCTGGTGCGTTGCCACAGGCAAATTTAAGGCTTTTCCTGTAGAAATACCCCATTTTTGGCGGTACGCCTCGTCCCATTTTGCGCGGTAGGTTGCCACCATTGGCTCATCTTTATTGAGATTTGCAAAAAAAAGTTCCCGAGGAGGGAGAACGCATAGACCGTCGGAATCTTCGACAACCCCCACATAAAGCTCTCTTCCGTGAATGTACTCCTCGACAATGACGTCACTTTTCAGGCGATTGACGACCCAGCTAGCTCGTTCCTCACAAGCGCTCCAATCATTCACAACGCTTGCCTGAGCTATTCCTTCGCTGGCCTCCCGGTTAAGGGGTTTAACGATAAGTGGAAATTGGCATGAAAAACTTTCGAATTTATAGTTTTCGTGCGAGTAGACTTTAAATGCCGGGACTTTGATTCCGTCCCACCCTGCAATTTTTTTTGTGGCCCCTTTATCTTTACACAAGTGAAGGGCTGATGGCCGTGAGCCCGTGTAGGGAACGCGGGCCAGCTCTAGTATTGAGGCGACGTCACCTTCATGGGCTCTGTCGCCGCAATAAGTTTCACACAAATTAAATATTAGGGCTGGTTTTACGGCGCCTATTTTTCGCCACAGCTCTTCCACTTCGTCATAAACTCCATGAACGTGCAAGTCTAGACCCATTCGTTTTATCGCGCGCGTGATATCGCGTTCAGTTGGACGGTCGTGGTGTGTGAGTAAATATTCTGGCTTATCGTGATTGACGACCCGTTCCGGCAGGTCGTAGAGGACGAGTATCCGTTTAGGATTTTTCGACATTATCAAGCCCCACCTATGTCTGTTGAGTCCTTGATCTATTTTACCGCATTTTTCCCGCATGACGAAATTTATGGAGGCGATGGCTGCTCATCCGTCAATCATTTGACGCGTTAAAAATATGGGTATAATTTTTTTTTCAATTTAGCAGCGTTGATTGGGTTTGACGACGCAGTCTTGTTTGGTAATAAGATTCCAAAGATCGCTTCATGCGACGTGCATTACTAATTTTTCTTGTGGAGAGTGCGCGTGGTTTTTTTTGTGCGCATTCCGCAAGAATTTTCTCGACAAAAACGAGCTTCTTCAAGGCGACGGATTTACTTTGATAGATTTTCCGGTAGTTCGATTGTGGATTTATCACCACTGCAAAAGTTTCTGCAAAATCCTCTTCGGGATGAGTCTGTGCGTAGCCTCCCGAAAGATTCACGACGAAATCTGGGGCTCCCGGGATTGTGGCTACGAACTCGGGATCATATTTAATGTTTGGATTACCGAATACTTCTCGCCAATCTTTTCGTCGTGACAAGCGATACGCGTGTTCGACGCAGTGCCCTGCTTCATGACGCAATAAGCGAATAAATTCTTCGTCGGTTTCCCCTTCTACAAATCCAACAAGGGTTCTCTCGATTGCACGCAGCCGATCATCTGCGAGCCAGAAAGGGATAGCGATGGCTGTAGTCTGATCTGGACAAAACCATTCGTCGCCAAAATACGTTTCGATATTCAGGTGAATAAGATTTTTTGCAGCAAGTTCATGATTAAGTTTTGCGATTAAGGCATCAAATCCTGCATTTTGTATCTTCGGAGTGAGGGATGCTACTGATTGGGCCATTAGGTGACGATATGCTTTTGGCAGAATCTTCAAACCTTGCGAGGTATTTGCAATATTTTTAATCACAGTAGTCTTCATAGAAGTTATGGCTATCACCCCTTGAGGCAGGGTGCAATAGGCTTGAAAGCCTTGGTACGCTTGAATTAAAAAAAAATGTTCCGAAGAACTTGACAGGACAGGGTAAACCATAATACCATACATTTGTACGGTTCTTGAGGAGTTTGGGCTCAGGGGCCGAAGACAAGGAGATAAACGTGGCGTCTACACAACTAGCACATTTACTGTCTGGATTATTATCCGACAACCGCCTCCGAACTGCAAGTGGTAAGCCCTATATTTCGGCGGTGACTGGACCATCCACGGATTATGATCAAAATATGGCGATCCAACCAACATCCAAGGCCCCGGGGAGCTCTGCAGCACATCTATCAACCAGCCCATTAACCAGCCCATTAACCAGCCCATTAACCAGCCATCAGGAGGCAAATTTATGCTTTGGAATCAGCGCATTGGACAATTTTTTCAGCGGTGGACTTGCCTTTGGAACACTCTTAGAAATGGGGATACCCTTCGGCAACGGCGGGAGGAGGCTGCTAGCCCTATTTATGGCCACCGCAACCTCAGGGCTCTCCGGCGGTCAGAAGCACTGGTGTTTGTGGATCTCTGCAAGACCGCATCTAAAGGCCTACCCTCCGGCCTGGCAAGCTCTAGGGGTAGACCTAAGACGCCTGCGCTTTGCCTCGTCCGAATCACCAGTAAGCGAACTCAAGGCCGCTTTTTTAGATGACTTCTTTCGGGTAATTATCATCGACCACCCTTCCCCCTTAGAGCCAGACGAGTATGTGTTTCTCGCTCAATGCGCTCGCCAGCATCGCAAGATCATCGTCGTAGCGCGAGATGGTTTTTTGAGCCCAAGGGATTCCAACACAGCTGCTCGTTATCGTCTGAATGTGTGGAGGCCTCCACGTAAAAACATCCTGGAAATTACTCCCGTGCGTGGCCTCCACCGTTCCTTGAAGTTGTCCTCCTTCTTTCAGCATCCCGACATAAAAATTGCCACCTAACAACATGAGTCTTCAATCATGCAGCATTCTTTCCTCCCATTTACGTCCGCACTATCTGGCGCATCCAGCCCTAGTCGCTTTGTTGCGATTTACATGGATGCGTCAGATGGCGGGCAATTTCTCAGCATCACACCAAAAATGATGCGCTGGACTGCCAATGTTTACCTGCTTGATCTAAGTCCTGTACTCAACTATTGGAGCCATCTAGCAGAACAAGATAACGCATCCTGCACCGAGTATGTTTCCTCGCTTCTTTTGAGTCTTTCGGCCGGCAACATCTCGGCCGGCAACATCTCGGCCGGCAATATCGGCAAAGATGAAATTAACAGAGCTCCTTGCTTTATTTTCGCCACTCACCCGTGGCAAGCCTTGCTACTGCTTTCCGTGGCCATGGAGCGGCCCGCCTTAAAATTTATTGAGGCTCAAAGTCACCTTGGACGTAGAATGATGCACGACATCACATGGCCCCAATGGCTCAAGCGATGTCAGGAGCTACGAGAGCATGTTTCCTCGTGGGCCCTATCAGAAGGCGGAACTAGATCTGGCACTAGCAAGAATAAGTCCCCGCGCAGGCTGTCTGAGACCAAAACCTCGGGCACACTCTCGATGCTAACCAAAACTATTTCACGGATGCATTTAACCTTAATCACCCAAATGTCCGACATCGAGCCAGCGGCCATGCATCGTCGTTTTGGAAAACTAGCAGCAACCGCTTGGACGTGGACTTGGGGCAAAGCTCCTATGTCCGTTGGCCAACAGCCTTATCAACAGCCTTATCAACAGCGTTATCAACAGTCTTGTCAACAGTCTTGTCAACAACAGCCACTAATAAAAGAGGAGCTATCTGATGACCTATTTCTTAGCGATTTCCCATGGCAAAATGTGGTTCCCCCGGAGTCTCCCTCCATAGGCCGACATATGGAAACATACCTTCGTCAATGGGCTCAAATTGAGCCCTTGTTATGCGAAGATCTTGACAAAATATGCACACTCGCTTGCTGGACTTCCAGCGAGCGAGTTGTAAGCCTGGAGTGGGTTCTGTCCTTTTCTTGCAGTCCCCCCCTCCCTATTCTCGTCTTGTTCCGCCATCCACACGCCCTCCACCGCGAATCTGGTCACCACAAGACAGCCCTTCTCCAGGCCTTTCATTCATGGCAAAAAGCCACAAAACAGCACCTTTCCCCAGAGATTCTAGGGGACACTTATATTGCAGACGACACGATTACCGACTGGACCTTAACCATCAAAGAGCGACTGCTGGCGACTCCCACCATGCGTAGCCTTTTTAGCGATGATTTGACCACGGAGTCATCTCAACTTCTACGGATCGAAAATTCCGTGGCCGTTCCTTTGATCGGCTACGCTATCACCGACCACTGGTGCCCAGAGAGATCGTTTGTGCCCGCGTCTGAAGAATATCCTTCGGAGGCTGGTGATGATCCTTCAAAATTCGCAACTCACCAAAGGCGGCCTCTATTTATTTATGATCAGCCGATGGCCATCCCGAACAAAGAGCAATCATCTGGTCTTATTTTTTGTGAACGAGTGGCCACCACTTGGTGGTCGAATGAGCACACCAATAAAACCGGCCCATCACGAGATTACTATATCCGCATGACTAATGATGGGCTTTTACAGTGGGTCTTTCAAAATAACGACGGGCACCTAGTACTTCACGGCCTATTCGGATAACGAGACATGACCAACCATTCTAAAGATGCGCCTCAGCCCCCACCGAAACATTGGATCGAGTGGCTTTCTCACACAAATTTTAGCTTTCTTCACGGAGCCTCTCATCCAAGTGAGATGCTGGACGCAGCCGAACTCTACAACTACTCGGGGGTTGGTATTTGCGACTTCGATGGCGCTTACGGTCTCGCACGGACCTACCGCCACTGGCGAGCTCAGCATCCAGACACACGTCCAAATCTATTTTACGGAGCCGAAATCCACCTTGCAATGGATCATCATTTGCCAATTCTTCAACAAAATACACTAGCGCTCATCGCTCGCTCGGCCGCTGGTTACGGCAACCTCTGCCGAATATTATCTATCACTCACAAAAAATCAAAACACGATGCGCACATCATACTCACAGACCTAGCCAAGCTCCCCCTAGACGATCTCGTGGCGATCATACCGATGCGCGGAATGCTGCGTCGTTCCAGTCCTCGTCCCGACAAAGGGGGAGATCCGACGCAGCAAGGCTCTATAAAGCAAGGCTCTATAAAGCAAGGCTCTATAAAGCAAGGCGATCCATGGCAGGACCAATGTAAGCAAGTACTCGCCACTTTTGGCCACGGTAACACGTACATAGCATTTTCTCGACATTTGGCTCCCTCAGAGGACATCTGGCTACAGCGGGCTCTAAAAACAAAAGAGCTACTTGGCATCAAATCCCTTATGTCCATCGATCCATTTATGCACGACCGTTCGCGAAAAAAACTCTCCGACATGCTGGCGGCGATTCGAACGAATTTAACCTTAGATGAAGCCGCTGCGCACCTTTTTGTTAACGGTGAACGAAGTTTCATTTCCAAAGATGAAATCTACGAACGTTTTAGCGACCTTTACATTTTTCAGGAATCGATTCTAAACTCCATTGCACTGGCTGAGAGCTGTCATTTTACATTTGCAGAATTGCGGTATCGCTACCCGAAAGAAATGATCCCGCCGGGACAATCGGCGCAAACATTTCTCACGTCTATGACGTGGGCAGGGGCCGAGAAAAACTATGGTCTACCCCTGCCCCCTAAGGTCCAAAATCTACTAGAGCACGAATTAGCTCTTATTGAGACGTTAGGTTTTGCCGACTATTTTTTGACCGTATGGGACATTGTTTCCTGGGCACGCCAGCAAAAAATATTGTGCCAAGGTCGAGGCTCAGCTGCAAATTCCGCCGTATGCTTCGTGCTAGGTATAACGGCTGTAGATCCAACAAAATTTGACATGCTATTCGAAAGATTTA
The DNA here is from genome assembly GCA_947476525.1 of Oligoflexales bacterium. Classification (GTDB taxonomy): domain Bacteria; phylum Bdellovibrionota_B; class Oligoflexia; order Oligoflexales; family RGVZ01; genus CAMDKS01. The sequence continues at coordinate 1,393 of CANJQY010000131.1, read as the reverse complement.
TGAGTGTCGAACGGGGAGATCCTCCAGATATTGATGTTGATTTCGAGCACGAACGCCGTGAAGAGGTTATACAATATATTTACAAACGATACGGACGTGAACGCTCGGCGATGGTGGCTAACGTCATAACATTCCGAGGGAAAGGGGCTTTGAAAGCTTGTGGAAAAGCTCTGGGTATCTCCAACGAACTGCTCTCCCTTGCGAGCGATCAGTTAAGCTCTCGGGTGAATGCGGGCAAGGGCTTCGAAGAAATTTTAGAGGCACTAAAGAACTCAACCTCCATCCCTAATGTCCCGTGGAGTCAATGGAACGAGATGACCGCTTGTCTAAAAGGTTTTCCACGACATCTAGGCATTCACTCTGGCGGGTTTATGATCGCCGACCGGCCATTAAACCAGTTAGTCCCCCAAGAACCCGCCACGATGGATGGACGGACAGTTATTCAATGGTGCAAAGACGACATTGAAGAGCTTGGTTTTTTTAAAATAGACATCTTAGCGTTAGGCATGCTCACGGCGATCCGCAAAACCCTGCAGGTGATTTCAGATCATTACAAGCTGCCTTTGACCTTTGCGACCATCCCGCAAGAGGATGCTGCGACATATCAAATGATACAACGTGCCGACACGGTCGGAACGTTTCAAATAGAATCTCGGGCACAGATGTCGATGTTGCCGCGACTACTTCCAAAAACCTTCTATGATCTAGTCATAGAGGTTGCGATCATTCGTCCAGGTCCGATTCAAGGAGGCATGATTCACCCTTTTCTGCGCCGACGAAATGGCCTTGAAGCGATTACATATCCTGACGAACGTCTACGCCCGATCCTCCAACGCACGCTCGGCATTCCGATATTTCAGGAACAGGTCATGAGAATCGCCATGGCTGTGGGGAGCTTTAGTCCTGGCGAGGCCAATGAGCTCCGTAAAAATATGGGAGCGTGGTCGATGCGTGGCGACATCAATCCTTGGCTTGAAAAGCTCAATCATGGCATGAAAAAAAACGGCCTCGCCCCTGATTTTGCCGACGCCATTCTCGCACAAATGAAAGGTTTTGCAGATTATGGATTTCCAGAATCCCACTCGGTATCGTTTGCGTTGATTGCGTACGTGTCCTGTTACTTAAAGCGTCATCACCCTGCCGCCTTTTTTGTCTCGCTACTAAACTCCCAGCCAATGGGATTTTATTCGCCGCACACGCTTGTGCAAGCAGCCAAGCGGCAGGGAGTCACCGTGTTGCCTGTGTGTGTCAACCACTCCACGTGGGACTCCTCCTTAGAACTCTTATCCACAGGTGCCGACCTTGAGCCCTGCCAAATTTTTGCCATACGCCTTGGCATGCGTTTGATCACCGGTCTGTCTAAGAAAACTGGTCTGGCCGTCGAGCGTAGCCT
>CANJQY010000130.1 GCA_947476525.1 Oligoflexales bacterium | reverse complement strand
CTTTCTATTGAGAGGTGCTCTGTATATTTACTGCAATGAGAAATGGAAAGGATCCTTTGCCCAAAAAATTTTTAGACCAACATCCTTTATAATACTACATCATTCGGAACTTTTCAAAATTCCTGTGTCAGATCATGTCAAATATTATAACGCCAACAAATTCAGTATGGGTGAGACAGATATGATGGGTTAAATTAATGTGCACTTGAGGGCGGGGCTGATGTCACGACGGCTGGCATCTGGCAAGTTACCAAAATCACTCACAAAAAGCTGAAGACCAGCTCCCTGACTTCTCAAGGGGCTGGTCTTCGCATGCAATCAATAAAACCTCAGGTCAACGGTTTCGTCGAAATACGCATTTGCCAACGAGTTAGGCCTTAACAGAGTGCATTTTCATTTTTTTACGTAGGGTATTGCGGTTAATGCCGAGGATACGACTGGCATGAACCTGGTTGCCGCCGGTGCGACGAAGAATTTGGGTCAATAGCGGCTTCTCTACTTTACCTAGAATTAGGCTATGTAGGTCTTCTGGGTACATTCCGCCGACTTGATCAACAAATTTAGAGATTTTGTGCTCGACTACGGCTTCAAGTGAGAAGCTGTCTAGCTTGCCCGTAAACTCTGTATCTGCCGCGAACGGTAGAGTGGACGCATAATGGGTTGCGTCGGCCTCAATGCGAATGGTTGATGGAATGATTTTGACTGGTGATATTGAGCTGGTTACGGTCTGCATGTCCACAGGTTGTTCTCCACAAGAATTCATAATAGGTTTAGGCACATTCAAAAACGACTTAATGGCTGGCACAAGGGTCAAAACTTTGGGTCAAAACGACGGCCTCTATTACAAGGACCGTTTGGCACAAATCAAGGTCTAAAACAAGAAACTCCGGAACTGTTGTCCGATTAATTAAAAGGCCTTTCAAATCCGGAGTCATGGAATAGCAAGGGATGAGGCCTCTGTCAACGCCGCTTATGCAAAATAAAATAGCTAAATGCAAAATAAATGCCTTGCATTCAGACAACAAGGGGGCGGAGGCGCTTCAAATGGGAAATTTCTGCCGATTATAAACATCAGAAACTCTAGGTATGATTAAAAAGTGGAGAAAGTCTTGTGGTCAAACTGATCTCGGGGCGAGGATGAGGAGATGAAGTGGAAGGATGCTTAATTTGTCAGAAAATGATTTTCTGACCTTGCCAGCAGCGAAAACGTGACTATAGTGCCTTCTTGATCGTAAATAAACCGATCGTGGAGGAACCAAATGTCACAAAACGCAGATTCCGACTTCAGCAGCGATTCTAACTCCAACCAATCCCCTATCGCGGGAGCCAATGGCCACGCGAATGAGAACGCCCCGGATAATGCCGAGGCAGTCGCTTCCCCCCATAGAGCGACAGATGACGCGAGCGGTAAAGAAGTCGAACGAATCAGCCAAGAATTGGCTGATGTGAAAGATCGCTTATTACGTAATGTTGCCGAAATGGACAACATGCGCAAACGACTCGAAAGAGAAAAAGCAGATTTCATAAAGTACAGCTCTGAATCAATATTGAAAGATATGATTCCTGTGCTTGATACCTTCGATAAAGCACTGTCAGCATCGTCTACTCATTCGGAATCTGCCGACACAGCAAGTTTTCGAGAAGGTATGACTATGGTGCACAAGATGTTTCTTTCTGCGCTTGCAAAACACGGGTTGGAGCCTGTCGAAGCAATCGGAAAAACATTCGATCCTAACTTCCATCAGGCCATCCAGCGTATTGAATCCTCCGACGTTACAGTAGAGATTGTAGCGACGGAGTTCATGAGGGGTTATGCATTACACGGACGGCTTGTGAGGCCATCCATGGTTAGTGTTAAGGTGCCTGGAGGTGCCAATTAGTGAAATGATCAAAGACGTTAAGTCTGAGTCATTGTTAGAGAGACCTCCTTCCTTTTCGCCTTTAAGCCAGTGTCCGTAAAAGCAGAACTCTTCGCCCCCGATTAAGGTTTTTTTTCATACTGCCGATGAATTGGTATGTGAAAAGGGAACTGAAACAAACCGATGCAGATGCATCACGGCACGAGGAGTTTAAAATGAGCGGAACTGGCGAAAAAACAGCTCTTGATTTAACCCACGAAATTCCCCTCCTACCATTAAAGGACATCGTGGTTTTTCCACACATGATCGTCCCGGTATTTATTAATGAGGATCTCTGCATTAATGCAGTGGAAAATGCTTTTGCTGGCAATCGCAAAATTTTCCTCTCAGCATTTAAAGTCGCAGGAGAAGTGGGAGAAGGCCTAGAGTGCACTTTAGAGGCCCCATTCGATGTTTACACCACAGGAACGGTTTGTTCTGTCATGCGCACACGCAAGATGCCAGACGGACGCATGCGAGTTCTTGTTCAAGGAATTCACAAAGCACGTATTCAAGAAATGGTAGCCACAGATGGCTACCCATCGGTCCGAGTTATCCAAATGAATGAACCAGTTGTTGCAAGCTCCTCGCCAGAGCTTGAAGCCCTTGTTCGTGCAGTTCGAGATAGTCTCGAAAAAGTTGTCTCACTAGGAAAAGTACTTTCTCCAGATATTCTGATGATTCTCGAAGATGTGTCGGATCCGTCTCGTCTGGCGGATCTTGTGGCTTCCAACCTTGGTCTTAAAGTGGCAGATGCTCAAAGAATACTTGCAGTTCAAAACCCATTGGAGCGACTGCGCAAGGTGCATCAGTACCTTTCTCGTGAAATCGAAGTCTATCAAATGCAGGTTAGAATTCAAAGCCAGGCCAAAGAAGAAATTGGTCGCATGCAGCGCGAGCACTATCTTCGCGAGCAAATTAAAGTCATTAAAAATGAACTTGGGGACAACGACGGCAAAGATGACGTAGATACCCTGTGGAAAAAAATGGAGGCTGTCGCTTTAACGGATGAGGCAAAAGAAGAACTAACTCGTCAAATTAAACGTCTAGAGCGCATGCATCAAGATACCAGTGAAGCTTCGTTAACTCGAACTCACATTGAGACGGTTCTGGCTTTGCCTTGGGGCAAAAAGTCGACAGAATCCATTGAGATCACAAAAACCAAAAAAATTCTGGACGATGATCACCACGGACTGGATCAAGTAAAGGATCGAATTCTAGAATTTCTAGCGGTCAAGAAATTAAATCCAAATTCGAAAAGTCCGATCATTTGTTTTGTTGGTCCTCCAGGCGTCGGCAAAACAAGCCTCGGCAAATCAATTGCAAGGTCCATGGGGCGAGAATTCTCTCGCATCTCCCTTGGCGGTGTTCGAGATGAAGCAGAAATTCGTGGTCACCGCAAAACCTATGTGGGCGCGTATCCTGGCCGTGTAATTAACAGCCTAAAGCAGGCAGGCACCATGAATCCAGTCATCATGCTCGACGAAATTGACAAGCTTGGTTCTGATCACCGAGGCGACCCTTCTAGCGCACTGCTTGAAGTCCTTGATCCTGAGCAGAATAAGAATTTTATTGATCACTACATCGGTGTGGCGGTCGATCTTTCTGACGTTACCTTCATCGCTAACGCCAATACACTGGACACCATTCCTGGCCCACTTCGTGACCGCCTAGAGATCATCGAAGTATCCGGCTACAGCGAAGAAGAAAAACTCATTATTGCAAACATGTTCTTGATTCCAAAGACCATCAAAGAAACAGGTCTTGCAGATGCTCACGTTTCCTTCACCAAACCCTCAGTGACTGCGATCATCAACGGCTACACTCGCGAAAGCGGCCTCCGCGGCCTGGAAAAACAAATCGCAAGTGTTTGCCGCAAACTGGCTCGCGAGTTTGCTGAAAAAGGCTCCTTCGAGGCTGCAAGTCCAACGAACGGTCACTTAAAAATGACGCCAGCCCTTGTTCAAAAGCATCTGGGTGCAAATAAATATGGTGACAGCTTCTATCACCATGACACCGTTAGGGGCGTGGCACTAGGCTTGGCCTACACGCAGTACGGGGGTGAAGTTTTGGCTATTGAAACGAACCTTCTACCATCCGCTTCAGGTCGATTGGTGCTAACAGGTCAGCTTGGAGAAGTGATGAAGGAGAGTGCTCAAACAGCATTGAGTTTTTTAAGGTCGCGTGCTGACGTGTTTGGAATTGATCCGGATATCCTTGCGAAAACAGAGATCCACGTGCATATTCCCGCAGGCGGCGTCCCTAAGGATGGACCAAGTGCTGGAATAACTTTGGCCTGCTCTATGTTGTCTGCAATTCTTGGTCGTGCTCCAAATGCCAAAATTGCAATGACCGGAGAAATTACGTTGCACGGGTTGGTTCTTCCAATCGGTGGTCTACGTGAAAAGGTTCTCGCAGCTCTCCGCGAAGGTGTCGAGCATGTTCTTGTGCCGTTCAAGAACAAAGCAAACTTTGAGGCACTTCCCATCAATGTAAAAAAGAAAATCAAAGTGACTTTTGTGAAAAATTATAGCGAAGTTTTCGCGATTATGTTCGGAGGCACTGTCAGTTCTAAAGAGGTCATTCCATTGCATGGACGTCGTGCAGGGGTGTTGTCTACCGATCTGGCCAGCTAGTCGCTGGCGCAAAAGCGCCAGAATCGTGTCCTGAGCCGAAGGCGAAGGATCCCGGCGAATATAAGCATTCTGGCTTTCTATCTCAGAAAACGAGGTAGCCAGAGTCGATTGATTCGGAGGCCCCTTGCGGTGGCTCACCCTTTTCAATGGCGCCAGTAAGGCATATTTCGATGGTAGCATTGCTGTCGGCGCATTTAATTGGAATGCAAAGCACGGGATTTTTGGACTTGTGTGCAATTCGATGATTCTCCCCGACAACCATTTCGGGCAATCCGATAGAGATGTAATAACTTTCTTTGGCAAGATGTATTTTTAGCTTGCCGACTAGTTGGTTACACATTTCTCCCGTCATATCGGCAATCATGGCGTCGTCCAATGCTGGACCGCCTTCTCCGAATATGCTTTTACCGAGATTTGCGACGAACAATTTATCCACCGTTAGCGAAAAAGAGCCAAGAATTTCACTTTTGTGGCAGATGGAAATCAAACCCGAAGCGAAGCCGTGGGTTAGGGTGTCAGTTTTAATACTCGGCTTTCCAATGGTTGGCGATGAGCCAAGGTAGAATTCCAATACATCTTGTGCAGCATGGGTGCAACAATTGATAAAATTAACGTCATAGGTAACTTGGGCTTTGGGTGGGGCTATTATTTTAGCTATAATCTTGGTCGCGATGTCATTGCTGGAGAACGGCTTCATAATAATATTGGCGACACCAAACGTAGCAATTTTGCGAATGGAATCAGAATCTGCGTTTCCCGTGACCAAAAAAATGGGAGTCTTCCTGTTAAGTTTACCGGTGCGAATATGCTTAATTAGGTCAAGGCCGTTCATTTGCGGCATTTTAAAATCCGTGATGATCGCATCGTAATTGTCGCTCTCTGACATTTGGAGTGCTCGTAGGCCGTTTTCAGCCGTGACAACCGTAGCGTTTTTATCTGCGAAACAACTGGACAACAAATCAAGAATGTCCCGTTCATCGTCCACAATTAGTATTCGTGTAGGGGTGCTGGGGTTGGGGGTGCTGGGGGTGCTCATGAATGGCTCCGATTTTAAGCGTTGATGGGGTAAGCATCTGATTTGTTTGTCGTAGGGTTGTCACGTGCCATTGATAATCTATGAATATTCTGTAAGCAGGCAATGGCACTGCGTAGTAAAATATCATAGGGTGTTTAATTTATATAGTTTTTTCCTGGTACCTTTGATGTTTTGCGGCCTTTGGTTTAAAATTAAGCATGAACAATGATTTCACTACTAAGGAGATTCTATGAGCGACCGAGTTAAAAATACCCTTAAATTCCTGAGCACTGGTGTTCTTTGGGTCTATATTCTATCTATTCGAGTTGGAGAGGGCACAATTTTTCATTATGCCAATGATATTCTTGTGAAAAATCAGATCGTTGAAGCTATTGATCGGCAGCTCACAGAGGCGGTGAGTTCAGTGAGTCATTTCGCAACCAATGGATTCGCAAAGATCTCAGGTCGTACAAAGAGCCTCTGAGAACTGTGCCCTTTCCCATCAAAGTTTGTCGCCACTTGCGCATGATTATGCTATCCAATTCATCACAATTGGCGGGGCATCCTAGGCGGGTGACTTTATTTTGTTTTTGGGGAGTAAGCAGATGACTGCATTAAAAATTTTTGAGTGGCCTTCCAAAATTTTGGAAATTCCGGCGAAAGACGTGGTGCTTTTCGACGATGCTCTGAGAGCCTTCGTAAAGGACATGCACGATACGATGACTGAGACGGCGGGTATCGGGCTGGCAGCCAATCAAGTTGGTGATTTAAGGCGAATTGTCACGATCGAAATTCCTTCCGTTAGAAATGACAAGGGTGAAAAAAGTGCGCCGGATGAACCCAAATGGTGGCACAACAAGCGATTTACTTTCATTAATCCGGTTGTCACTAAGGCTGAGGGCACAGACCGCTGGCAGGAAGGTTGCCTTAGTTTTCCTGACATCTTCGATTTCGTGGAAAGAGCGAGTGAAGTGTGGGTGAAGGCGTTTGACGAGAATGGCAAAGAATTTGAAGTCCATGCAGAGGGACTGTTTGCTGTTTGTTTGCAGCACGAGATCGATCACATCAACGGCATCGTCTTTTTTAAGCGCATGAGTAAATTAAAATCGGACCGCATTAAGGCAAAAATGTTAAAGCGAGGCAACACTCATGTTGACGCCTAGGCGAGTCATAGTTGCCCCGAGTGTTTTGTCTGCAAACCCACTATTTTTCGGTCGAGATGTTGAAGCCGTTGAACGGGCAGGGGCTGACTGGCATCATGTGGACGTCATGGACGGCCATTTTGTTCCCAATTTAACGTTTGGGCCGCCACTCATCAAAGAGCTCAAAAAAGTCTCTAAAATCCCACTTGATGTGCATATTATGGTGAGTAACCCTGATGACGTGGCGATGTCGTATATCGAAGCCGGCGCAGATCTATTAGTTTTTCATATTGAAGCCGCAAAAGATGCGAAAAAACTGGTTCAAACGATTCGCTCCAAGGGCATTATGGTTGGCGTAGCCTTGAATCCCGCAACGCCAATTGAATCTGTTTACGAAGTCGCTCCGCTGGTGGATGTAATCATGGTGATGTCGGTACACCCTGGTTTCGGAGGGCAAAGTTTTATTGAGAACGCCGTGGTGCGAGTGAAAACGCTGCACGATTGGCTAGTCGCAAAAAAAATGGATGGCAAAGTTCGCATTGAAGTGGACGGCGGCATCAATGAGGAAACAGGTCGCCTGGTCGTAGAGGCGGGGGCTAGTATTTTAGTGGCGGGAACATTTGTGTATAAAGCCCGCGATCAAGGTCAGGCGATAAGTATACTAAAAAGTATGCCCAGTTGTAATGCCAAGTAGTAGCAGTGCGAATAGCATGCCGGAGAAAAAATTGATGCATTGGGGATTAGTCATTTAATGAAAGCATTTTCACTTGGTACCGACCGCCTTAAATGGTCAAATTTAGTAGCTCTTGCTGCGAAGCCTGCGCCGGCGATCACCGTCTCAAAAGAGGCTTGGAGTCGTGTTGAATCTTACCGGACCATCGTCGAACAGGTGATTAAGTCAGGTAAGGTTATTTACGGAATTAACACGGGATTTGGTTTTTTAGCCGATGTTCGAATTGAAAATGACAAACTGCAAACCCTGCAGTATAATTTAATTCGTAGCCACGCTTGTGGTGTTGGTGAGCCGGCGACTCCTGAAGTCACTCGCGGTTTGTTGATACTGCGGGCCCATACGTTTCTTTTGGGTCACAGTGCCGTTACTCGTAATACGGTCGAAACAATTCTTGAATTTTTGAAACACGATATTTTGCCATTGGTTCCTGTGCAAGGAAGCGTAGGCGCATCAGGGGACTTAGCGCCCCTCTCCCACCTTGCTCTAGGATTACTTGGCGAGGGCGAGGTCTTTTACAAGGGTAAGAGAATGGCGGCGAAAGCTGCCCTAAAATTGGCAAAAGTGGCGGCACTTGTACCCTGCGCTAAAGAAGGTTTGTCATTGATCAATGGTACGCAGTTTATGGCCGTGCTAGGAGCCTTTGCAGTACGTGATGCCAAGGTTCTGTCGGAAACGGCCGACGTAATTGCGGCCCTGAGCTTAGAAGCGATTAGAGGCACGAAGTCGGCGTTTGATCCAAGAATTCAATCGGTACGTGAACAACCCGGCCAACATAAAGTCGCGGCCAACATGAACCGATTGCTTGCGGGCAAAGATGAAATTATGGCAAGTCACGCAAACTGTGCTCGCGTTCAAGACCCCTACAGCTTTCGGTGTATCCCACAGGTCCACGGGGCGACTCGTGACGTCATTGATTTTGTTGCAGCACGGGTCGACGGCGATTTGAACTCGGTTACTGATAACCCACTTGTTTTTAAGGATGGATCCGTTTTAAGTGGCGGAAATTTTCAT
>CANJQY010000129.1 GCA_947476525.1 Oligoflexales bacterium | reverse complement strand
CCTGCGCTACTTACAGCACTCGGTTTTTTGCCATTTGTTTTTTCCATATTTTAACCGCCTCTCAACATAAATGTTTCGAAACCTAATTCATCGTTCCCACGCACAGAGTGGGGTTGGTTTTTAGATTGTCAAGGCCACGCCCTTAACTCACTAATTATACTGTAATATATATGTTTTGCAGTTAGTTTGGAATTTTGCGATAATGCGCGATCATTATGTAATGCTTAATGTCTGGTGTCCCAGTTTCGATTTAGGAATTAATATATATATGCGAATTTTAGACCGAATCAATGGATATAAGAAAATTGGGAAACCATTTTTTTCCTTCGAATATTTCCCTCCTAAAACAGAATCAGGTCTCCACAATTTGTACTCGCGTCTCGACCGTATGGCCGGCCTAGAGCCTTGCTTTATTGACATCACATGGGGCGCAGGCGGAAGTACCGCTGAAACATCTTTGACCCTAAGTAAAGATGCACAAACATATTTTGGCCTCAATGTGATGATGCATCTAACCTGTATTGGTATGAGCGAGGAAAAATTACGTTCCGCACTTGATCAAGCCCGAGACAGCGGCATTCGAGATATCATGGCACTTCGTGGCGACTCGCCGCGAGGGGACCGAGGCACGGAGCCATCATTCATTGAATCAAGTATTGATCTCATTCGGTGGATCAAAAAAAACTATGGAAATACATTCGGAATCGCTGTTGGCGGTTATCCTGAGGGTCACCCTGAAGCGAAATCAAAAGATGACTGCGTCTCATTCTTGAAAAAGAAGGTGGACGCGGGAGCAGATTTTGTAGTGACGCAGTTGTTTTTTGATCTGGAAGAGTACAGACTTTTCTTAGCGCGATGTGCAAAAGTTGGCATTACTTGTCCAATTATACCCGGAATTTTGCCAATTATTTCGTTTGATCGGTTTCAAAAATTTACTGAATTTACTGGAATTAAAGTCCCGCCAGCCATTCATGCAGCCCTTGATCCCATCAGGACAGATGACGAAAAAGTTCGCAATTATGGTGTCGAACTTTGTTCCACGATGTGCAAAGAGTTGCTTAGCCTCGGAGCTCCTGGCCTCCATTTTTACACGCTAAATCTAGAGTCGTCGGTTACGGAGACCCTACAAAAAATGGACCTCTTGGACGATTGTCGCACCCGCCGTAGCATGCCTTGGCGTGCCTCGAAAGTTGATGGCCGCAAAGACGAAGATGTGCGGCCAATTTTTTGGAGCAATCGACCCAAAAGTTACCTTGCTCGCACGATGACCTGGGACGATTTCCCAAACGGGCGTTGGGGAAGTAGCTTTTCCCCTACGTTCGGCTCCCTCAATGATTATTATATTTTTCGCCGTGGCCACGATCCGGCGGTGCGCGAAAATCGTCTCAAACTGTGGGGGAGTCCTAAATCAGAAAAAGAAGTTGCTGACGCGTTCGCGAATTTCTGTCTTGGAAAGATTAATTTTCTTCCGTGGTGTGAAATGCCCGTACAAATCGAGACCTCGAGAATTGTCTCAGATCTCGTGACGCTTAATCAAAATGGTTACCTAACCATTAATAGCCAGCCCCAGGTCAATGCCGCCCCCAGCGATTCTCCAGATGTGGGATGGGGCGGGCCAGGTGGATTTATTTACCAGAAGGCTTACGTCGAATTTTTCACGTCCAAAGAAAATCTCCTCGCCCTGCTTGAACGTGTCAAAGAGACTCCCTCCATTAGTATTCACGCCATTAGCGCAGCAGGTGATAGCCACTCAACACTAGACGATCAGGCCGTGTCGGCTGTTACTTGGGGAGTCTTCCCTGGGCGCGAAATTATTCAGCCAACCGTTGTGGATTCCAAAAGTTTCAAAATCTGGAAAGACGAAGCTTTTGACTTGTGGTTGGATGAGTGGCGTGCTCTCTATGCCAAGGACTCTGAAAGTTGGAATTTGATCAGCCGCATTCATGGCGATTATTTTTTAGTGAACGTCGTGGAAAATGATTTTGTCAATGGCGACATCTACAAATTGTTTCCTTGCTTCAAAGGTCGCTAAGACTTACTGAGAGCCTCGAAAGCGGTCGAATACAACATTATCTGTTTTACGACGCTCGAGAGGCCGTTTCGTCGGTTCATCGAAAGGTGCTCGGTGATGCCGCCTTCCCTGAGAAATTCAGGGGATAATCTTAAATTATCACTCGGCAGGTTGCCACTATATACGGCGATTAAGATGGCCATGATGCCTTTAACGATCAATGCATCGGAGTCAACGTGAAACAGGACTCGTCCGTCTTTTAATTCTGGCACAAGCCACGCTTGGGACATGCACCCTTGAATCAAAAATTTATCTTGTCGCCGTGCATCGCTCAGCGGTGGAAGGCCGCGGCCCATTTCAATGATGTATTTGTAGCGATCATCCGTCGTCGGTAGTGCGGCGAGGTCTGATAATATCTTGTCTTTCTTTTGAAGAATGCCGGTCACTTTCTATCCTTTTTTTGAGTCAAAATTAAATCCACGCAAGCAATGCACCTTTTGTCCAAGAATGGTGGCTAAGACAATGCCTGGAAGTTTGGTGCCAATAAAACAGCTGTTTCGCGATAATCCTGCAAAGTCATCTTCTCTCACAGCGGTTTGTTTCGCAGTGACGTCACACAGCACGCCACTCATCGGGCGACCCTCGGATATTTCGCCGTGAGTGGCGGAAATTCCTAAGAATGCCGCAGGAGCTTTCGACCAAGCGTCTACAAGGCGGGTGGCTGTGATAGCGCCTTTTTGCCAAAGGTCAATCATGACGCGCAGGGATGTTTCTAATCCTGTCGTGCCGAAGGCACTTGTTTTGAAATTATTAGTTTTAACGGCCGACTCATGGGGCGCATGATCTGTCGCCATAAAATCACAGGCCCCGGAGGCCAAGGCTGACTGCAGTTGAGAGCGGTCTGAAGCAGATCGGATCGGAGGATTCATTTTAAATGCAGAGTTATCCGGGACTATCTCCTCGGAAGTAAAAAATAAATGATGGGGACTTGCTTCGCATGTTACATGGAGACCAGATTTTTTGGCCGCTGCAATCAAACTAAGTGTGCCGGCAGCACTTACATGAAGGACATGATAACGTGCCGTCGGAACCTGTTTTAAAAGGTCTAGATCACGCTGAACCATGTCTACTTCTGCCCAGACGGGATAGGCCACACTGCCGATGGCGACCTGTACAGGTCCCCCTGCGAGTACGCCTCCGTGCCCAGGCACCTCTGCGTGTTGAAGCACAGGTAGTCCAGTGGGAGCTGCGCCCTTTAACACCTGCAACATAATTTTGTCGTCAGACACCCCGACGCCGTCATCCGTAAAAGCAAATATACCAGCCTTTGCCAGTGCCAAAAAATCTACAACCTCGTGACCCCGTTGACCCATAGTCATGGCCGCCGAAAACAGAACGCGTACGCCTGTTTCAGCCTCTGGTCCAGAGATTACTTGTTTTGCGAGGGCCAGGGTTTCGATGTTGTCTAAAACGGGTTTTGTATTGGGCATTGTCAGCAATGCGCCGACACCGCCGGAAACGGCTGCCCATAAACCGGATGTTGCCGTCTCTTTTTGCTCCTGCCCGGGAACCCGTAAATGCACCTGTGCGTCGACACCTGAAGGCATCAATACATAGCCGTCCGCTCGCAGGACCACGAAATCAAGGTGAGCATTGAGGTCTAAATCCTTGCCAATTCTCCGGACAATTCCATCTTCAATGGCAATATCGACTGCTTTTTGCACCCCGGACGCATTCCAAAGATCGACTCCCGAGATCAAAAGGCGGTGGTGCGATTTCGATTTAACTGAGTATTTATGCATAGTTGCCCTCAAAAATCAGAGCCCTAAGGAAAGCACCCGCTGGACTTTCGCCAATCCTTAAGAGCCCTAGGTCTAGGATTCTTAAATCTACTCTAATTTACGGTTCAATGACACGCCATTTTCTGTTAAAACAGCGCTCTTCGATGGTTCCCTAGTGTTTCGAGTTGTTTCGAGTTGTGGGATTTGTATCTTTAAACCATCACGAAAACTACTTTTTCAAGGTGTGTGACCAAAACGGTCACACCCGAAGCGGACAAGGTTATGATGCCGACAGTTTCTAAAATTGATATTGCAAACACCAAAGGTGCCGCTCATCTACCTGTGGATAGCGTGGGAATGAGCAACATCGAGTGCCCGGTATTAATTAAAATCGATCAGAGTCCTGCTCAATTGACTGCGGGACTTGCCGAGGCTTACGTTAACATCAACGCGCCTCAACGCGGCATTCACATGTCACGCCTTTTTCTAACGTTGTCGGATGCGTTGGTTGCTGCGCCCATTTCGCCAAAACTTTTACAGAGTATTGCTCAAGGTTTTTTAGAAAGTCACGCAGAGCTCAGCCATTCCGCGCATGTAAATATCAAGTTCCCATTGCTGCTAAAACGTCGAGCCTTAGTAAGTGCTAATACTGGTTGGCGGTCTTACCCGGTGAGTCTTTGGTCCACGATTACGCCGACAGGCATTCAAAGCGGGTTTGAGGTGAGCATTCGCTATTCAAGCACCTGTCCATGCTCAGCAGCTCTCTCGCGACAACTGATCCAAAATAAGTTTGCACAAGATTTTCCGGCCGGCGAGCTCGTGCCACGTGAAAAAATTGTCTCGTGGCTAGGCGCACAAGAGTCCATCGCAGGTGTGCCCCATAGTCAGCGAAGTGAGGGTAAGGCAAAGTTTGTATTCGTCGAACCACCAAGTGATCTTTCGGTCGTGGTCGCAATGATTGATACCCTAGAAAGCGCTCTCGGTACGCCAGTGCAATCAGCCGTTAAACGCGAGGACGAACAGGAGTTTGCACGGCTCAACGCTAGCAACCTAATGTTTGTCGAGGATGCAATTCGACGCATGAGTGCAGCCGTGTCGTCCAACCCGATGTTTAAAGGTACGTCCTGCGAAGTTTATCACTTTGAAAGTTTGCACCCGCATGACGCTGTGGCGAAACATGCCGCCGGGGTTTTGGCAGGTTCACCCGCGTCTTGGCCGAACAAATAAATTTTATAGACGTTCAATTCTAATGATGCCTCGTTTATTGAGCACCATTTTAAAATGATCATAGACGACCTCTTGGTCGCGTTTATGACGTAGAGAATGCCGCAGTACAATATGCATTTGGTAGACTTTCGGTAGTTTTAGCGATGCGAGGCGCCCATCCGCGCTGATGACATCCGTTCCTGATTGCGGGTCGTCAAAGCGAGTTAAAAAACCTGCGATGTTAATTCTTAGGATATCGTGTACGGCCCGAATCGGGTAGTCCATAAGTGCGATGGCTTTGGGATACAGCTCAACGGCTTTTTTGTAGTGAACTATATTTTTGGGAGCATCTTCAGCCTCAAGATCGTCACCAAAAGACTGTAGCCTAAGTTGTTTTACGTCCAGCGGCAAGTCTTCAGGGTCTACAAAACGTGTGTACTCTTGCACCGCTCCGACTTCGATGGGCCGGTCATTGGCGGGTTTAAAAAGGATCCTTTCGCTGTTGTCTGGCACTTGATTGAAAATTTTTCCAGAAAAAAAGTTCCGACCGTTTTCCTTAATGCGGTCTTTCAGAACATACGCAATCATCGATGCGGTCATAATTAAAAAGCCATTTGTTTTCCAAAAATCGGCACCCACGGTAGCATTTCCCCCGAGGAAAGCGCCGCCGCGCAGCGTGATAAAATACATTGCGACGACCCACCACAACGCTGCCATGCCGGCGGCCGCCATGGCGCCAAGCTGCCTTTGAAATTCAAAGAGTGGTCGCTTGCGAATATTGAGATATAAAACTCCCCAGGTGCGCCGCTTAAGGACGCCACGACGGTACATGTAACGCTCGACGTGCCCGTCAGAACTGTTCTCATCGATCCAGGTGTACCCCCGCTTCAAGGCATACCACCGCTCAAGTCGATTCATCGCGATGCAGCGGCGCAAAAACGACTCGAAATCGATTTCAGGAATGAGTCGAGGATCGATTTCGGTGGCCACGCGCATAAGGGATGCAAGGCCGTCGCGCATTCTGTAGGTGCAATATTCGTCGACAAACTTCAACTCGTTGACTAAAGGCTTTAGGTAGTCTTGATTGAGGGCTTCGGCGTTTGTTAGAAGTTGCCGCCATTGCTTCAAGATGTAAACGGACTTGCTTAAGAGCTCTCGAGTTTCTTCAAGTTGACGGTCGAGACTTCGGAGCGAGTCGCCCTTTTCATCATAAATGGTGGCAATATTTTTGTGTATTCTTTGGAGTAGAGCCGTACGTTTTGAAATTCTTTTCAGAAAATAACTCGTAAACGAACATCCAAAAATGCGAGCTTCAGATACAGCACGGTCAATGTTAGGGTGCGATTTTCCATCGGAATACAGCTGAACAAATTCCTCGATAAATTTAATGGGCGACCGACTTCCGTTTAAACCAATTAAGTCTTTAAATGAAAATCTCGGCTCACGAAACCGAACCAGGGGCCGTAAATCCGCATAAAATTTCTCTTTTGAGTACGTCTGCGGCGAGACTCCCATTTGCGGAGGAAAGAAGAACCAAGCTTCTACCACATATTTTTGCTTGCGTTTTGTTGAAGACATTCCGGGAACGACGGGGTAGTCAAACACCGTCTCAAGTTGCGTGCGGTCATGGGCGGCAAAAGTAGACTTAACTCGCAACTTGCCTGTAGCACCTTTTTTACGAGGGCCCTTCGCGCCGGCATCGCCGTCAACAGGGGGTTTTTCTTTGGGCGCAGCTTTTTCGTACATGCTTATTTGTTACCCTTGATCGCGACGGACAATAGCTTCAAAACAGTGGACTATTATCGGATGAATTCAAGAATAATCAATTAAAAAAAAAAGTGGCGTTTGCAAAAACAACAAAAAACGCGATTATTTGCAATGATATTAGACCATGCAAAGGCCTGTGAGAAATCAATTAGCTTTGGAAATGAGCTGCCCCGCTTGCTTAATAACGCACGGGCAGCAGTTGAATCATTCCTGCGCCGAGGCACGTATTATCTTTGTAGAAGACGGCAAATTGGCCATTGGCTAGACCAGAATCTGAATCCTCAAGGAGCACGTCGTAGTTTTTTGTGGCAGCAGGCTTCGCAGCGCCATCTTCTCCAACGTCTCCATCTCTCAGCTTCAGCGTGCAGTTCAACATGCGTGGGCCGTGACGTAATTTTACCCGGAGATTTGAAGCGTCCGGTGCGCCAGAGATCCAATTGACATCGGTGGCAATGAATTCACGGCGAGCCAAATCGGCCAAAAGATCACTGCTAGAAACGTATACAATATTTTTGTCGCAGTCCTTGTCGACCACAAACCACGGGCCCCCGTGGAGTTTTAGGCCTTTGCGTTGGCCGTGGGTGTGGAACCAGAAGCCTTGATGGCGACCCAGTATTTTTCCGGATTCCCATTCTTTTATTTCTCCAGGTTTTTCGCCTAAATGGAATTTGACGAAATCGTTGTATTTGATTTTTCCGAGAAAACAAATTCCTTGGCTGTCGGGGCGATCTTTTGTGGGTAAGTCCATTTCGTGAGCCAGTTTCCGCACGTCTTGTTTCACGAGGGGTCCAAGTGGGAATAGACATTTGCGAAGTTGCTCTTGGGAGAGTTGGGATAGGAAATAGGTCTGATCTTTGACAGGATCAAGGGCTTGTTGCAGATAGACCAAGCCATCTCTTTCGTAAGTGGATGCGTAGTGGCCGGTTGCAACGCGATCGTAGGTATCGTCAAGGTAGTCAAGAAAGGCGCCAAACTTTACCCGTTGGTTACAAAAAATATCAGGGCTAGGCGTGCGCCCAGCTTTAAGTTCGGCGATGGTGTAGCTGACCACCCGCTCATTATATTCGCGTTGCAGGGGAATGATTTTTAATGGGATTTCTAGCTTTTCACACACCGCGCGCACAAACTGAAGGTCTTCTTCCCAAGGGCACTCACCAAGGAAATGCAACTCGTCTTCAAGCCAGATTTTGAGGTAGAACGCGGTAATATCATGCTTCTTTTCTTGAGCAAGCAGGCTTAAAACCACAGAACTATCGACACCACCCGACACGAGGGCTGCTATTTTCACAAGGCACCTGTCCATTAATCTGTCCACTTATTAGGCAACGACGTGTTTTTATGATATTTTAAGGCAGATTTCAATGGCTAATTGGAGTCTAACCGCAACTACAACCACCCAACTGAATTCTTTAGCCGGTGGTCGTATGACCTGCGAGCAACGGACGATATTTCCATAATGTCGATCCTCAGTGGGGGTGTTCCCACTGGTTGTCGGCATACTGGAGAGCGAGCTTTAACAGCTATAGATATTATATGGTTGCATAGTGCGGCCAATGATGGCCGACCAATTTCCTGAATGTCTTGTTACGCATCTGGGCTGAGTTGTGTTTAACAGTACAATATAGGGATTTTCTAAAAAAAACAATATAAATCGAATTGCATTGAGAACCGATATGTTTTTAAGTGCCTGAATATATTAAAGTAAAGTTTTTACAAAATTGACT
>CANJQY010000128.1 GCA_947476525.1 Oligoflexales bacterium | reverse complement strand
TCCGGCGTTATTGGCGCTTCGAGACGTCAGCAATGCGATTCCTAAGTCCACTAAGATAGACGTCACGGCGTTCATATTTTTGGGCGATACTGGTGGCACGCTGGGTGGCAAGCTGACCCTTAAGGCGGAGACTGATAACTACGAATCAGCTGAAGCGATCAAAGAGGCCCTTAAGAAAGCTCCATCGATCACAGGTGTTGTCGAAAAGCAGCAGGCCGCAGGCAAGCCGGGGACTGAAAATAAGGTAATCGAATTTACTTTGTTGATGACCCATTCGGCAGCGCCATTAGGACACAAAGGATAAGGGGGCTATGATGAACGCATTTGATGACTACAAGGATCAGATTCTAAATCAATGGGGATTGTTAACCAGTAGCGTGCGTAAGAAGGTTTTCGGCGCAAATAATGAAAACATCGATCTGTTGGTCGATTCATTTTATAAGCTTGAGCCGCCGCAACGAAATGCGGCAATCGTGGGCGGGGCTGTAGGGCTTGTAATAATTGTAGTTACTTTTTTGGGGATATATTTCGCGCAGTTGTCCTCTCTGAATAGGGATCTAAATAGGAGATTTGATGCCTTGTACGAAATTCGCGATCTCAAGGATAGCTATTTGGTCGAAAGTGCAAGATTTACAGCCCTTGAGACATCAATCACGGGCAGTTCATCAACAGTTAGAATGCGTCCGTACTTTGAAAAAATTGCGAACGAGCAGGGGGTCAAAATAGATGGCTTGACAGAATCAAAGGCCCCATTAGCTAGCGACAATGCGCTTAGTGCCAAATTTCAAGAGATTCGTGTTGAGATGCGTTTGAATAATATTTCGATACCGAAATTGTTGGCGTTTCTTGTTGAAGTGGAGAAGGGGGGCGGTTCTATTCGTATTCAGGATCTGCAGGTGCAGGCTAAATATGGAACTAAATTATTTTTTGATGCTAAAATCAAAGCTCGTAGCTTTGCGGAAGCGGGTTAAAATCGTGGGTACTTCAAATAAAATTCGCATAGCAATGGTTGGAATCTTTCTTTTCAGCTTCACGTTTTTTTTGTATTTGTCCTTTCCCTACGGGGTTTTAAAGGAAGCCATTTCGACAAAAATAGAGGCCGCAACGGGCATTTCAGTGCGTATGGAATCCCTCGGGCTTGGATTTCCATTAGGTTTAACGGCAGATAATATTGAAATTTATATGAAGTCGTCCCCGAAGATAAAATTGAAGGACGTCTCGGTCAATTTAAGCGTGTTGCAACTACTGCTCCTGCGCGCAGGGTTGGTGGTTTCAGTTCGAGATGCTGGAGAAGGGTACTTGAATCTTGGAATTCGGTATGGTCTGTTCTCGTTACTTACTGGGACTATAGGCTTGCCTTCATCGGTGTCAATGACAGCAAAGAATTTTTCTTTGGACTCCGTGACAGCCTTTGGAGCCTATGCTCTTGCCGCCAACGAAGTCGGTGGGCCCGTTGCAGGGCCGCTACTTGGCAAGATCGGGGTGAAGGGAAAGATGGCGCTCAAGTCTGACGTTAGTTTTGATTCTTCAAATGTGGCCAATTCGGTTGGAAATCTAGATCTCAAATTTACGGATGCCGTCCTTGTGTTGTCAGACCCATCGTTCGGCTTCCCAGATCAATCCTTTAAAGAAGCAAACGTGGCGATGGCCGCTGCCAATGGGTCTTTGGTCATTGAGCCATCTACTCGGTTTACGACCCAAGACCTAGAACTAGGTGTTGACGGTAAGGTGGCGCTCAAGCCTAAAATTTCCATGAGCGCAATGAGTTTAAAGGCGTTTGTGCATCTGAAGGGCGCACTAGGCGAGCAATTTGGGGCAATTGTCGACGCAATTAGCGCAGGAATGTCGAAAGACGGGGCTGTAAATGTTCAAATAGGGGGAACCATTGGGGTTCCAAAGTACGATCCGATCTAAGGTCTGGTGGAAAATGTTGCCTAGGCTCTAGGGGCTTTGTTTGTCGTTAGGGGTGGTATTTTGGGGGGCCTTGCGAAAGTGCCCCAATATTTTTGACATTGAGTGCTCACCTACCGTAGAATAAAAGAAAGAATACATTTGAACAACACAGGTTAGTAATTTTATGGCGAATTGGCCTGAACGAGCATCAACCGCGTTAACTGTTTACTTTGAACGGGGCGTTCGTGCAATGGAGTACATCAGGCTCGAGCAGTGGGACGATGTGGATGCAATGTTAAGTATGAGGAAGGCTGCGTTTCATAATTTTCGAGCGGCAGACCACATGGCCCTTCAAACCGGCTACACGCCAGAGATGGAGTTTCAATTGAGGTTGATCTGGGGGAAAATTGCAGCGATTGATGTTGAGTTGCTCGACGAGATGGAAAAGGCGCAGGGAAAGATGCAGGCCGAACTGGCTAGGATGGCAAAAGTGAAGTCCGCGATTGGGCATTTTAAATCAGGGCAGTTTCAAGAGAGTAAATTGGAAAAAACCGTTTGAAGGAAGAAGATATTTTTTAGTCGGAAGATTGAGCTGAGAGTTTGGTGCATTTTCTAAATCTAATTTTGAGGAGAATAGGCATGGCGATAAGTAGCACTACCAAAAAACTTAAGTTGGCACTTGTATACGGGACACTTCCGACAGTGGAAGAGATTGATCAGTTTCAACTCTTGAAGGAAACTCATGAAGTTTTTGTCATCACAAGCGAAAGCGTTGTTGAGTACATTAGTCGCGCGACCAACTTCAGTGACCTCCGCTGCATCGCGCTTCCTGATCATGATGAAAACCCTACCTACCTGCCAGGCCTAGAAAAGGCATTGGTTGGTTTTGACGTGGTTATCGTGAAAGAACGTCTAGGGCTTTACGCATATCAAGCCGTTAAAGCTAAATGGTGTAATAACTTTCACCTTGCTGTGTGGGTCGACAACCTCACTCCATTTCCGGGAGAAGACCTTGACCAGTTTAGAATTATTCGCCAAGAGTTGGCCAATGCAGCGGACAGCTTTATCGTGCAAAGTAATGCGGCGCGCGAAACTTTGCTCGTTGAAGGTATTGATGCAAAGAAAATTACCTTTTTCGAGCCCTTCGCTGTAGCTCGTGTGAAACGCAGCCAAAAAGGCCGAAGCAAGGCCCTTCAAGTTTTGGGCTTAAAAGAAGGCGACTACTTGATTGGGCACATGGGGCAGATCGAATGGGAAGAAGATTTAATGCTTCTCCTTCATGCCGCGAAATCCGCGATGAATTCCAATGCCTCGATTAAGCGTCGTCTACGCATCGCATTTTGTGGAGTCGGCTCAGCTTCGGAGGAGTTAAACGAGCGCGCTAGTAAACTAGGACTTAAGGGGCGCGTTGTATTCGTGGCACCGGGTCGAGATGCATTTGATACAATGTTCATGGCTTGTGACGCACTGTTCTACAGCACTCTTCCTCACCACGATCGCCTTGAAGGTGACCCATACCGCATGGTGAGTGCGATGGTGAACCGTGTTCCCATTATTGCTTCTAGGAGTCCAGTTGTCGAAGAATATATCGGCAAGCACCGCATTGATTTCTGCCCTGGCTCGATTGAAAGCCTTGCATCGGCAATCGAAAAAGCTGCAGAAGCTAAATCACTTGTCAATAACATCGCGGCTAAAAATGCGGCGACTTTTGACCAACGGTTTAATGTGGAGCGTGTTACGCGTCGCATGACGGCGGCTTTGGCCGAAATCGTGAAAACAGAAATTCGCCGCGACCACAATGCAGTCGATCGCGCAGTGCTCGAAGTCGAATCCTGCATCAATGCGGGCGACTACATTGAGGCAGTTGATCGGATTGAAATGTTGTTTGCAGCGAAGTCGGTTCCACTTTATCACCAAGCCAATCTGTTACGCATGGTCGGCGATTGTTTTACTCGTCTTGGCGAGCCATCGGGTGCTAAGGAAGCCTACAGCAAAGCTATCACAATTGATCCGTTTCTTGCAAAGGGGTACATTGGCCTCGGAACGGTTGCACTTACGCGTGGCAGCTACGACGGAGCAGTCCTTCATTTCCAAAAAGCCGTGGGACTTGCACCAAACGACGAAATGGCAAGTTTCGGTCTTGGACTTGCATTTCAGGGACTTGGCGAGCTAAATGAAGCTAATAAATGGATTTCAAGTGCGTGCCGTCTAAATCCATTGAATGCGCCGGCAGTTTTCTCTGTTGTAAAAATCGCCTATGAACGTAACGTTTATGACGACGCTCGCGCAGCACTTTGTCAATATATCGCGTTGAAGCCACAAGACTTGAACATGGTTTTCTCGCTCGCGGGAGTTGAATTTAAATCAGGCAACGTCACGGCCGCAGAAATGCTGCTAACTCAGATGCTTGCGATTGACCCTAAGGATGTTCGGGCGCAGCAGCTAGTCGCGCAAATTCGCGGTAGGAACGAGGCGATCACTAGTTCAAATTCGCGGTGAGAGATCTCGTTTGAGATTCTGTAGCCATTAAAAGGGACTTCTTGCGCGGCAGTGAGGCATAAACAAACGACCGCGTGGATGAGGGTGATCTATGTTGCGACATTTAATTGTGAATCAAAAAAGAGTACCGATTCCGGTGCCACTGCGAACCCTTGCGGACGTATGCAGCTGGGTTGACGATGTTTTGGTTCCAGTTGGTGAAACGGTAACGTCTGCTCACCTCGATGAAAAAGACATACTTGATTTGTGGGCCTCTCCTAAAGCTACGGCCGCGATTAGTTTGCGCGCGGATAGTCGGCTAGATATTCGCATTGAAAGCTCAGAAGACTTAGCTCTTCAAAGTTTAGATGCCATTCATTCGCTTGCCGGCGCAATTCTTCGTGGCATTAAAACGTTAGCCGTTCATTTGTGGCAGGCGCGTCAAAATGAAGTTCAGCCAGAATTGTTTGCAGTTCGTGATGACCTTGGTTTAATATGCGAGTTGATGGATCGAATGAATGATTTGGGTCTAAGCCCCTCTGTCGATTTGCTTGCCATTCGAGAATTACACGCACGGATTTATAAAATATCTCTGTGTTTGGATGCCGCAGTGTCGGTTTCTGATTGGAAAGCATCGGCTCAGATTCTTCTCAGAAATACGAGCACTTCAATCGGACTTGAGAC
Organism: Oligoflexales bacterium; assembly: GCA_947476525.1. Taxonomy (GTDB): domain Bacteria; phylum Bdellovibrionota_B; class Oligoflexia; order Oligoflexales; family RGVZ01; genus CAMDKS01. The sequence continues at coordinate 3,457 of CANJQY010000128.1, read as the reverse complement.
CAGTCTTCGACACCTCGTCGACGAAAGCGAATCCAATCATTTGCGCCTTTTAACTAGCCGCCGGCGCGTAAGCGGCAGCGGCGTGTCCTGAGCCGAAGGCGAAGGATCTCGGCGAATGACCACGAGCGTTTTTGGTGTCAGACGAGCGTTTTTTCCTTGATCCTTAAAAAGACGAGTTAATTTTTTATGGGTCAAATTTTCGAGACCGCTTAAAGTTGTTTGCTGATGGCTCTTCAGATCATGATGCTTAAGATGCGACCACACTTATTCGTCAGGATTAAATTCACTGAACAAGTTAAATATCGAACGCCCATCAACGCTGATGGCTGAAATTGCCGCGCAGATGCGTAACAAGAAATTTGGGAATTTAGTCGGCCATCATTGGCCGGACTATGCAACCATCTAATATCTATAGCTCTTAAAGCTCGCGCTCCAGTATGCCGATAACCAGTAGGAACGCCCCCACTGAGGATCGACATTATGGAAATATCGGCCGTTGCTCGCAGGTCTTACGACCACCGGCTAAAGAATTCAGTTGCATGTAGTCGAAACTCAAATCTTTTTCCAGAACGGACCATTCCCAAAAGAGCCACGTCGAGATGGGCCTCAGGAGTCCGGTTATACTCCAAGACGCCTGAAGTGGACGGTCTAATCACCAGTTTTAAGCGGACAGCATAATAGAGCGGTAGTACAGGATTCGAGGAGGGTTGACGAAGTGCGTCAAAGTTAAGGGAAAGCAGTAGCCCTCTGTGTCAAAAATTAGATTTTTATTTTTTTGTTTTCTGGGTCGTACATTGGTCTAAGAGACAGCGAGGCCGGGTACAATTTCCCCGCGATTTCTACCTCCCAATTTCCTGCGGCGATGTAGGCGGTGTCGACAGGTTCACGCGGTTCGATCATGGCAAGTCCAACGGCGCCGCCGAGTGTGTGCCCATACGAACCTGCGCGAACGTATCCGACGGCCACGCCGTTTCGCCTAACTACTTCGGCATGGTAGAGCATGGGCTCTGGGTTTTTAATGAAGACTTGGCAGAGGCGCCGCGTGAGTGGTCCCGCAGATTTTTTTGCGACGAGGGCTTCCTTACCGATAAAGCCGTCTGGTTTTTTGAGGTCGAGGGCAAAGCCGAGTCCCGTTTCGTAGGGGTCGTCGGTGTTGTCGATATCGTGGCCATAGTCTCGGTATCCTTTTTCCATTCGCAGGCTTGCGAGGGCTTTTAATCCCGCGTGTTTCAGTCCATAGGGATCCCCCGCAGCGACAATTCGGTCATAGACGTGGGTGGCTTGTTCGGCTGGAATATATAGCTCAAATCCTAGCTCGCCGAGGTAGGTGATCCGTATGCAAAGAGCTCGCGCAAATCCAATATCAATTTCACGCGCAGTTCGAAACGGGAACGCTTCATTCGAGAGATCAGCAGTGGTTAATGATTGCAATAGGTCGCGAGATTTTGGCCCCTGCAAATTAAGTTGACCGTACCCCGACGTTACATCTGTAACGATGCAGTGGGCGTTCGCTGGCGTATTTCGTTTCATCCATGTTTCTGCGTGGCGATGCATGGTATCGGTAACCACCACCAAATATTTTTCGTCGTCTAGTTTGGTGACGGTGAGGTCAGCTTCGAGTTTGCCGGTGTGATTCATCCACTGTGTGTAAGTGATCATTCCTATTTGACCGTCGACGTGATTTCCAGAAATGTTGTTAAGTACTTTACCAGCGTCGCGCCCTTGGACCCAAAACTTCGACATAAATGACATGTCCATAATGATCACGTCTTCTCGTGCCGCCTTGTGTTCAGACTCCCAGTAGGGGAACCAATTCATGCGACTCCAGGATAATTTATCGACCTTTGGCAGCACGCCTTTGGGCGCATACCAATCGGCCCCTTCCCAGCCACTTACGTCTTTAAAATAGGCGCCAGCTGCTGCGAGACGGTCGTGGAACGGGGATTTTTTTGCGTCGCGCCCTGTTTCTAGAGACATAGTGGGGTAGTGGCATTTGTAAACCATCCCTAGGGATTCCACAGTCCTAACTTTGCGGTACTCTGGGTTTGATTGGTATGTGTGTAGCCGGTCGATATTGAAACCCGTGACATCCACGTCGGGTGTGCCGTTAATAATCCAGTGGGCAACGACGCGTCCAAGGCCGCCGCCAGTAAGAATTCCAACTGAGTTTAGGCCGGCCGCGACAAAGTAATTTTTAATTTCAGGCGCTTCGCCAACAATCGGCCTCAGGTCTGGGGTAAAACTCTCCGGGCCGCAAAAAAACTTTTTGATGCCTACTTCCATGGAGATTGGAACTCGCTTCATGGCACGCTCCAAATATGGCGTCATGCGGTCCCAGTCGGGAGGAATTTCTCCGAATGAAAAATCTTTTGGGATGCCACCGATTTTCCACGGTGCACAAACGGGTTCGAAAAGTCCGATCATCAAACTACCGACTTCGTTCCTGTAATATCCGTGGGACGAAGGATCTTCAAGGACCGGCATGTTCGCGGGCAGACCCTTTATGTCCTCGGTAATTAAGTAATAATGCTCAGCGGCTTGATTGGGAATATTAACACCTGAAAGGGCTCCTAGCTGCCGGGCCCACATGCCTGCACAATTGACAACATAATCCGCTTGAATGTCACCAAATTCAGTTTTAACACCTGTAGCGCGGCCATTTTTTTGCAACACAGCTTCGACGGCAACATTTTCGAGGATTTTAACGCCCCGCATTCTCGCTCCTTTGGCGAGGGCTACCGTTACGTCGACTGGGTTGACCCGCCCATCTTCTTTGACATAAAAACCAGCGAGCACATCGTCAACGTTGGCGATGGGAAAAAGTTTTTTTATTTCGGCTGGCGATATTTCATGGACATCAACACCGCAATATCGATTAAAAGTGGAAACGCGGCGATACTCTTCAAGGCGATCTTTGTCGGTAGCCACTTCTATAAAGCCAATGGGTGCAAACCCAGTGGCTTGTCCTGTTTCGGCTTCAAGGCGGCTGTACAGGTCTCGCGTGTATTTGCGCATTTCGGTTGAAGTTTCAGACGTCGAACCAAAGGTTACCATGAGTCCAGCAGCGTGCCACGTCGTGCCTGAGGTGAGTTTGTCGCGCTCCAGCAGCACGATATCCTTCCAGCCCATTTCCGCTAAATGATAAGCAACCGAACATCCAATGACGCCGCCGCCGATTACAACAACGCGAGCATTATGGGGCAAAATTGGCGTAGACATTTACACTCCTTAAAAAGATAAAAACGTAGGAAACTCGCAGGACAGTAGCTTTCCACGATCGCCAACGCAACGATAAAACAACCATAAAGCGAGCAAATTAGACAACTGCACAGCGGATTTTACCGTAATGCTGATCGCAAAATGGACGATTTGAAATCGGGCTGATCTGGAACTGGCGTTGTGCCCCTGGCCGGCGTAAAAAAAATGTCCATCCAGTTAAGAATATGGCTGAAAATTC
>CANJQY010000127.1 GCA_947476525.1 Oligoflexales bacterium | reverse complement strand
CCAATTTTGTTTGCGATTGGTTTTAAAATGCTGGAGATTCATCCCGAGCAGGTCATGGCCGCGATTAAGCCAGCCAACAAAGATTTGCTCGTAGGGCGAATGAATTTAGATCTGGCTGTGACAGGAAGTGGGACGACGGTCCCTACCCTTAACAAGACACTAAATGGGAGCGGATCTTTCCGCTTTCTGGACGGTGAACTGCACACTAAAAGTATCGGTAGTGCTATGGGCGAGGAGTTTGATCAGTATCTTACCACTCTTTCGGCGGGTGGTGCTGGCCAGGCGATTTTTGACTCGGCAGAAAAATTACTCAACAGTCCGCTGGCAAAAGCATTGGGCAAGAGCCCCCCTGATATTGCAAAAATGAAGGAGCAGTACCAGTCGTCTGGTAAAATGAAATTAACCGATAAAACTAGCGCAAATAAAAGCTTAAAGGACGTGAACGGTAAAATCGAAATCAAAGCGGGTCGAGTGTATGTGGTGTCGGCCACAACCGATAGTTCTGGCACGATGAATTTCAATAGTTTTTTTGACCTTGAGTTAAAGCTAGGTGGGACTTCTGTGTATACAGCATCGGCGGCGACCATTGAACGTCTCAAATCGCAAAGCAAATATGCGGATCTGTTGTTAGACGATAAAAATAATTTAACGATTGCAATGACGCTTGGTGGCACAATTGTCGAGCCGAAGGTGACCATCGGCTCCGCAGCGATGCGCGAATCGTTCACCAACAAAGCAAAGATTTTAATTGAAAAGGAAGTCAAAGCCGCAGCAGAAGTATACCTTAACTCTTTGATGGGTGGGGGGGCACAAAAAGCGGAGGCAGCCAAAAAAATTGACGAAGCCAAAGCCAAGGCGGCCGAGCAACTAAAAAGTCCCGAGAATAAAAAGAAGGCTGAGGCCGCTTTAAAAGGGCTTTTTGGCAAGTAAACAGGATCCTCAAGTAGCCTACTTGCATACTTTAACGATTGGGACGGATATTTATGTTGGATATCACAGGACAGGCTAGATGGGGAATTCTCGGAGATGGTCAACTCGCCAGAATGCTAGCACTTAGCGCCATTCCTCTAGGGGTCCGGCCAATTATTTTGACGGGAGATTCCTCCAGTCCAGCAGGGCAGACTTCTCCACTTTTTGTGCGGGGACACATTGATAGCCGAGATGACCTCCATGCTTTATTAAGTCAAGTGGACGGGGCTGTTATTGAAAGTGAATTTGTAAATTGTGATCTCCTCGAATCAACCGGATTAGCCAATAAAGTCGTGCCGTCGATTTCTGTTATAAGAGTACTGCAAAACAAATTGGAACAAAAAAAACTTTTGCAGCATCTAAAAATCCCGACCTCACCACTGTTTGAGCAAGGCTCCCAAGAAACACAAAGCTGGCTTAAGTCCATTAGCGATAACGGCACTCGTCCGATTGTCCTTAAATTTGCGACTCTCGGTTACGACGGTAAAGGAGTGCTGGTACTGCGCGGTTCAGGAGCCTCGGATTTGGAAGCGGCTTCAGATTTTGTGGCCCTCGCAACCAAAAGGAAAATTGCGGTTTATGCCGAAGATCTGGTGGAGTTTGATCGCGAGCTTGCGATGCTTGCAGTGCGTAGGAAAGACGGAGAATTTAAAACCTGGCCGCTAGTTATTTCGGAACAAAAAAATGGGATTTGCGACCGCGTGACGGGTCCCGCCACCTCGCTAGGTGTGCCCAAGGCGCATGAAGTGGCCGCCGGTATCGCGTGCGAAAAGATCGCGTCCCATTTGGGAATTGTCGGTGTTTTTGCGGTTGAATTTTTTCTTGGAGTGGATGGAACTCTTTTGGTCAACGAAATCGCTCCACGAGTTCACAATAGTGGACATTATTCTCAAAACGCAGGTTGCACCTCGCAATTTGAAAATCACTGGCGTGCCGCCCTTGACCTTTCCCTCGGTTCTACCGATACGATGCCTTTTTTTGCTATGCAAAATATTCTTGGACCAGCGGAAATTACCTCGAAAGAATGCGCCCACGTTCCAAAAGGCAGTGAAATGGCACACGTCCATTGGTATGCTAAACGCGGGATCTCGCCAGGTAGGAAGCTTGGGCATTTGAACGGGGCCTGCCACGACATGAGCCTTAGTGGAGACGTGTTGAGTGCATTGCAGGCGTCATATGGCCGGTGGCAGGACGAACAACGACATTTTTTTAATCCAGCAGAGTCACCCCGGGGAGCGCCAAAATGAGCTTAAAGAATAAGAAATCAACTATTGTGAAGAGGGCAAACCCACAACAGCCCAAGCCCAAGCCCAAGCCTAGAGGGCATTCCGTCGTGGGAATTGTGATGGGCAGTGATAGCGACCTCGTTTGGATGGAGCAAGTGGCCGATGCACTGGAAAAATTTAGTATCCCGTACGAGCTCAAAATTATCTCTGCGCACCGAACACCAGACTGGGTTGCGTCCTATGGAAATTCTGCTCGAGGCCGCGGCCTCAAGGTGCTGGTGGCCGGAGCTGGCGGAGCAGCTCATTTGCCAGGAATGATGGCGGCCCACACGACATTGCCGGTGATTGGGGTTCCATGTCCAGTCGGAGTTATGCAAGGTGAGGACGCGCTGTGGTCTATCGTCCAAATGCCGAAGGGTGTGCCGGTGGCTACGGTCGGAATTGGCAGTGGTTGGAATGCAGGTATATTGGCAGTTCAGATGCTCTCGTTGGATTCTGGTGGTGAGGCCAGCCGTATTTCGTCGGCTCTCGAAGCCCATAAGTTGGAGATGGAGCAAACTGTTGCTAGAATGAATGAAAGGCTTCTTTAGTTCGATTCTAGGGTGAGGCTGCATACCAGGAGGTTTGCCCCGCAACTACCTACTTTGAAGAGTTGGACCGTGGCGATAGACAACAATACAATTCGGGCGATGTTGGCACTTGTGCTAGTGCAAGTGTTGTTTGGTTTTAATTTCGTCTCGTCGAAACAAGTGGTCGCGTATTTTTCCCCAATGACCTTCGCTAGTTTGCGATTTCTGATATCAGGCATAACGCTGTATATTTTTGTGGTCATTAAAGAGCAGAAATATTTTCCTAGAATTACAGATCTGAAAGTTTGGGCGCGGATTTTATTCTTAAGCATTGTTGGTGTCGCCATTAGTCAGTCTCTTTTTTTGTGGGGGTTGAAGCATTCTACGGTCACTAATACGGCGATTCTTAGCACAAGTATTCCAATGTTTACGTTATTGATAGTTTGGCTGTCAGGCCATGCCAAACCCAGTATGCAAGAAGGTTTTGGTTTTTCCATTTCACTCATGGGGCTTCTGATTTTCAACAATTTTGAAAAATTTTCGATGGGCTCTGGTACGGCGCAAGGGGATATTGCGATTCTCATGGGGTGCGCCCTCATGGCGGTCTACATTAGTGTTTGCAAGGGTCTTTTTGCTCAAGTATCAGTATTATGGGGCACCACGTTGATATTTTTGATCGGCGGCTTGGTCTTGCTACCAGTGGCCATACAAGACATCTACTCCCTGACTGACGTTCCCGCCGAAAAGGTGGTGTGGTCGTTAGTTTACTCGGTTTTTGCCGCGACGTTGGCGACCTATTTTATCAACAACTGGGCCTACAAGTATTTAAATCCCTCGACGATGTCGTTGTTTGTTTATTTGCAGCCGCTGGCCGCTGCCGCGGCGGCCTATCAAATATTTGGCGAAGTCTTGACTACGAGAAAAATATTTTCGGCGGCATTAATTTTTTGTGGAATGCTCTTAGCTATCCACGCCACATACTCAACTCAGGAAAACGTACCGTCAACTTAGAATAGCGTGAAAAACGGAAATCCGAGCGATAGTCCCCACGCCTGCACAAAGGTGACATTGCGCCGCCAGCTAAGGTAATTCCATTCGCAAAAAGTTCGTTTTCCGAACCGTACCCAGTAATTTCGATAATCTTCGTTGTCTGACGTGGGCAAAAACATTCCTAGCACCAAGGAGTAATTTTGAAGTCCAAACGCGTGACGGTAAACCATTTCAACGCCCTGTGGAAAAATAATTCGATTGTCGAGCTTTCCCTTGGTTTTGTGACGAAACTGAATGCCCTGAAATCCGAGGTTGAGCGACAAAAGCACTTTCCTATCGAGCGCTGATCCGACGTCGTACGCGTAATAGAATCCAAAATTATTAAACAGTGTTTCTTGCTGAAAATAGGCCTCAAAGAAGCGAATTGAATTGGTGTCGCTGAGGTCCAATTTTCCGTACAGCATGATGGCAGGCGTCACAAGTGGTCTAGCCTCATCAGATTTGTCTCGGCTAGATAAGAGATAGGGCCCTAAGCCTAAGGCCGTTTTAATCCTAGGGATGTGTTCAGGAACGATAGCTTTGACCGAGACAACGCGTTGCTGCCCTTTGCGATTTTTGACGGTAAAAGTAGCTGGCATATTCGGTTGTAGCGTCAAAATATAGGGAGGCTCGGAATCATCCAATAAACGAAAGTTGGGTGTCGCCCAGCGCACTTCAAGAGTGCCTTTTTCAGCGCCGAGCTTGCCGTTTCGGGTCATATAACAGCCGGCCGACAGGTACTCGTTTTCAAGGCCTGTAAACTGTAAATCCACAGCCGAGCAGCTGTAGTCGATGGCTTGGAGTTTGGCATTCATCGGGTCTTTTAATTGGTCTTTTTTTTCAGATTTAGATTCAACGAGGAAACCAATGCTGCCAATGCGCACTCCTTTGACGATCACCGTGATGGACCCTGTGGAAAATAGCGGAATGAACATTTCGATATAGGACAGGCCATTTTTGTCTTGGGTGACAAAAGACCTGCCCTGATATTGCAAGATGAGATCTGCGGGCGGAATTTTGAGGGCTAATTGTAATCGTGCACGAGGCAGCAGTAGGACCGTGTCCATCCGAATCCACTGCACGCTTCCTTCGGCAAAATCAGCCTGCGCAATCAACGCTGGAATATCCGAATCGACGATGACTTGGTTAAGTTCAAGCGGGATCCGATCTTCGCCGATTGAAACGGGGCCGAGTGTCAGCGAATTCATCGTAGAGTCGTCAGCCAAGGCAGCCTGGGCCAGCAAAGGCAGGAGCACAATAATAAACGAACCTGCAATTGATTTGGAGAGGCTCAACATTGCCGTTTTTATAGGTGTCGATCTTATCATGGTCGTTGCTGCTGTCAGTGCTGTTTTTATCAGTGCTGTTCTAGTCATTATTCTGGCCCTAATCGACCATCTGTTGATGGCGAATTCGCTCATCTTTAACGATATAGACCACCGTTTGCGCCATATGGCAGGCTATGTCCGCTATGCTCTCCAATTTATTTGCCATCAATATTACGTGAATGCCCATCTCGACGTCGAGAGATCCGGCACGCACTCTATCTATGACTAACTTATAGGATTGATCTTGAAGGGCATCCACAAGGTCATCCATAGCGGGCACTTCTTTAGCAAGGACTGGGTCACGATTACTGACGGCGGTCATCGCCCGCTCATAAACTAAAAAAGCCTTTGTGGTCATATCTTGAAGCAAATGCCAACCTTCGGGCAGGTCCTCGCGCAATTCTTTGGAATCAATAATATGACGTGCCACATACTCAATACAGTCGCCGATTCTCTCTAGCGCTGCCGCGACATCGATCGCCCCAAACATAAATCTTAGGCTGGCCCCCAGAGGGGCTCGCTTCGCCACGAAAAGCATGGAAAGGTTATCGAGGTCGAGTTCGATGTTGTCGACCTTTTCATCGCCGGCAACAATCGACTTTAGCAGTGCGAAATCAGATCCATCGATACCGCGTTTTAGGCCAACAAACTGCTGCATCACGACCTGCATCAATTCTTCTAGTTTTGCGCTGATTTCATGGAGCTCTCGCTCACCCGCGGATTTTTGGGGCATAAAAATCTTTCGTAGCTATTTATTTCAAACGATTCATGTTTGCAAAAGAAGCGGGCAACTAATCGGCACTTTCACCAGTCTAATACAGGTTGAGTACTTATACGAGAGAAACGTACAAAAAAAATTGCCGCCCTCCGGCCCAGCACCCTTCAATTATTGTCAAATTGTGGCCTACTCATTTTCCCCATAGTTTTTCTCCTCGTTTTGAATTATTTTCATTTTAATGGCGCGACGCGCAAAATGTCCTAAAGGCGCTAAAGTCGCTAACTGCGGCAAGCGAAAGGCAAGGCAATGAGTGTAAATTTACAAAGTGTGGTCATTTCAAAAACATCAGACGGCCAATGGTTAGCCCACCACGTCCCATCTGGACGAAAAGTGAATGGAGCCTCCATGGAGGCAGCGCAGGCTGCGATGAGGAACGAGCTTGGTATTAACGACGAAGGCTCGTTTGATGAACCGATTACCAGCACTCGATTCGAGGGCCTCGCACAAGCCATAGCCCTATTTTTGGAAGGTCCGATTTCTAAATCCCTTTCCGTTCATTCCGGTTTCGCCCGACTCGACGACTTTAGAACGGGCGTGGCTCACGTCCGCCTCGGTGGTGGATGCAAAGGATGCCCTTCTTCACAAGTGACGCTGTTTGACGGCGTGCAAAATCAACTGAGGAGCCGTTTCGGTGACGAGGTGATTGTCGATGTGGTGCACTCTTTAAATTGAAAAGTTGTATCTTTTTGATGGTGTAGATTTTGGCGGTCAATGTCATTTAGTTAAAATTAATTTTCTCTTAACGAAAGCTTGGTTGAATTTTTGGATTATTTTTTTGCCCACCTTCAAGATTTCAAATCGGGCCGCTTGCCGCTTGTAGATTTGCGTAGTCCGCGTGAGTTCGCACTCGGGGCGATGCCCTACGCCGTTAACATACCGTTATTTACCGACGATGAACGGGCAACGGTTGGCACCACCTACAAGCAAATTGGTAAGCAGGAGGCCACCCAGCAGGGGCTTGAAATGGTGGCTCAAAAAGTCGAAACATTTCTGGACGAATTGATGGCCGCGGCTGGACCCGGTAAACGAATCGCAATTCATTGCTGGCGTGGCGGCATGCGCAGTGGCTCAGTGGCGCAACTCCTGAAGGCGGTGGGCCTCTCGCCGATTTTACTGAGTGGCGGATATAAGGTGTTTCGCAATCAGGTGCTGGAGCAAATTGACCAGATTTGTGAGCATCCTCTGCTGGTGCTAAACGGGCGTACGGGATCCGGTAAGACGGAGTGTATTCGCCACCTAGTCGCAAATGGCAGCCCAGCCCTCGACTTTGAGGGCATCGCCTGTCATCGTGGCAGTGCCATTGGCGATATTAATATTGTCAAGCCGCAGCCAACGCAACAAAATTTTGAGAATCAGCTCGCTGCCGATTACTATCCATTTAAAACGGTGCGGCGAATCATCGTAGAAGTTGAGCAGGATATCGGCACCATTCGTATGCCGCCAAAGCTCAGGCACCATATTCTTACGTCAGATATGGTTCTACTAGAAAGAACGATGGAAGATCGTATTGCGCACCTTCAACGGGAATATGTGTTGAACTGGAACGGCAAGGAAGATGCGCAGTTCCAAGAGCGAATGCTGCACCTCAAAAAGCATATTCAAGGGCCAATTTACGGTCAAATTCTTGAGCACGTTCGGCTGCGAGAATTTCCTGAGGCTATTAAACTTTTACTGAATCACCGTTATGATAAGTGTTACGACAAAAGTATTTTACGGCAAATAAATCAATTTAAAGATTCAATACCGATGTCCATGGGGCTACAGGCAGCCTGTCAAAGGATATTGAATCTAGCGGAGTCAATTCTAACTTAGGGTGCCCTGGTCGAGGACGACTGAACGCATGGTTTAGTCAATAGCGAGACCTTGCTATTGCCTCACTTTGACTCTATAATTAATATTAGGCTTAATAAATCATAAGGTGTTATCCTTGAGAGGGGAATAACACCTGATAGATGTAAGGTTTTTCAAGGAGGTTTATGTGAGTGTTGAAAGTAATCCGCAGACCGATTTATTAGCCAAGTCTCAGTTATCGTTGTTGGATGCCATTGAAAAGCTGTCCCTTGCTCTTCTATTACCCTCGGAAGCAAATGCACAGCTAGTTACCCTAGAGAAGAGCAGAAAGTTTGATCAAGATCATTGGGTGGCATCCGTACTTTTGGACACCAGTAGAGCATCTGTTAATTTTCGAGTTCACTTTTCCACGACAAACGGGCGACATCTGCTGGCCTCCAGCTTTCAAGCCGACCCAACCTCGTTGACTCCGGAGCAGGTTTTGGATTTCCTTAAGGAGTACTGCAACCTTGTCATGGGGTACACTAAAGGAGCTTTGGCTGGTGACCTTGGAAAGGAAGATCTTCAAACGGTATTCCTACCTAAACTAGCTCCTTCCTATGATAAGTACAAAATTTTGCCAACCGGCTTGGTAAAAGTATTAGAGGAGCGCTGGTGGTCTATTACTTGGCCGGATAACGGTGAATTGTTCCTATATGCTCAGGTCAAGAGCGACACAGGTTTCAATGATGAAACTTTTAAATCCCTAGCGTCAGCTCACCAGATTTCCATAGATAATGGTGGCGAGGTCGAGTTTCTGTAGCTTACATCGAGTAACCCGCTGTAGTTCAAATACT
>CANJQY010000126.1 GCA_947476525.1 Oligoflexales bacterium | reverse complement strand
TCTTGGACAAATGATGTTACGCGCATTCGCACCTACCTAAAACTCCCTCACAATTTCCTCAAGCTCAATAATCCGATTAAAATACCTTGCATCTCTCAGGGACTTAGAAACTGGTCCAGAGCTAACCAACACTTTCTGAATATTGTGGGTTTTAGGGACCTTTAAATTTTTCAGCTTCCTTTCAAACTCTGAAGCCACTTCAATTCCAAGGGGCGTTTGTCGACATTTTACTTCAAAAAGACTCAAACAGCGGTCTTTTCGGTCAAATGCTAAATCAAATTGAAACCCATCTCCGGATTTGGTGACATTTCCGTACGGACCAAAAGTATATTGAATACCGGATATTCCCAAAATTCTTGCGAGCGAGAAATGTTTTTCCCGGCAGAATCGCTCAAACGAGGATCCGAGGTGTTGTTGCAATCGATCGAGATCCACGGCATCGGCTAAGCCTTTTTTATATTGCCCGCCACGAATATTGGTGAGCTTCGGCAAGATAAACTTTAGATAAAAATTCAGGTAAGGGTCTCTCAAATAGTATCGGTTTTTCCCGGAGTGAAACCCCTTAAATTTGGCGATCAGTCCGATGAGTTCTAAATCACTGAGTACATTTGTAAAGCTGCCACCTTCGCTAACTCTCGTCGCTACCGCCAGTTCTGATCTGTTGAAAAAACTTCGTTTAGCAAAAGCCAATATTACTTGTTTGTGTTGCTCAAACTTTGCCAAGGAGCTTATAAAGACCCTCTCAAATTCCGACACAAAATATCCCCCTGGGACAAAGGCTTCATTTTGTAAGGTCTGATGAGGAGTGCCGCTGTTTTTGAAATATCGTAAATATTCCGGAATACCTCCAACGAGAAGATAGGCATCCAGTACGTTCGAATCACTATAGTTATCCAAAAATTTCTTAGACTCTCGGAGGGTGAATGGTTCGAGAGGAACTTCGTAAAGTGAGCGAGAGTACAGAGCCTTTGATCGAACGACTTTGCCCAACATGAACGAAGTGGCAGATCCACAAAGGATTAACTTCAAGCCGTTCAATTTGCTGAAATGGTTGTCCCAAACATATTTGAGGTCAGAGACTAAATCGTGCCTATAGTTTGCCAACCATTGAAGCTCCTCTAAATAAACAACGACATCCTCAGTGCCGGCAATTTTTTCTGCCAGGACAATAAAAACCTCTCGCCAACTCTTCAGACTTAAACGTGCAATGTTAATGTCAGAGCAGTACCTGGATAGCTCTTCGAGAAAAGCCTTTCTTTGTTGAAAAATGGACTTCCTGTTAGCAGCCGCCTAAAAACTACAGTATTTGACCTACAGGTGATAAATCCATGGATTATGCCCTTGTGAGCGTTATAGGCCATGGGTAATCGTGGGATGAGGATGCTCGCGAGGTTTGGACTGCTCGGCTGGATCGGGTGGGTTTTGCTCTAGGGATTTTTCAACGTTTCTTTCTTTACCAAAAAGTTGTGCCGATAGAAACATCAGCACACTTAAAATAATACCTTTGCAGCTGAAATTCATAAGACTCTTCAAACTATAGGTTGTCGCTAAATGACGATCGATTCGAATTAATAGGACTTGGATACTATTTTGGTAATTTGATCTTTAACGTACTGCGCACGCTTTGACCCCAGCACACCGCCAAAACAATTATTTATAAAATCATCGCTCAACGGATTGGTAAGTATTTTCTTGAATTGAGACTCTATATAAATCTGGACTGATTTTTGGGCTTGCTTGAGTTCCCTTAGCAGCACGTCTCTACCTTCAATGAGATGGACAATATCCTCCAAATCCTTATTTGCTTCGCCGTCGAACATATCTGGTAGTTTTAGACTGCCTCTTGAATTGAAAGCTTCGAGTTTAGTGGCTATCAAATAAATTGGAGATATAATTCTTACGGTTTTCCCTGTGCTTAACTGCAAACTTTCGGCGCGGTCCATCGCTGCTTGATACCATTTGTTGTTAACGTAGCCGGAAATTTCGTTACCAGGCATGAGGTCTACAACGATATTATCAGCCCGCCACCTGCAGTTTACGCGATCTTTTGTATCTCTTTCGAATCCAAGTTTTTGAACTTTCATTTCAAAAGCATGAAATTCGGAATAGTCTTTGACATCGATTATTGCATCCCGGTCAATGGTCGGCCTTAACTCGTTTTGACGAGCTTGTCCAACATGGAGACAAATCGTGCTTCCACCGACAAACACCATGTCGGCGATGAGAGGTCCAAGTCGTTCGGCTAGAATTTCAAGATCTTTTAGAATGTCATCTTTAATGGTCATTGAGGACCTGCATTAAATATTTAATTGCCATCTGACGTTCGCGCCCTTCGCCTATTCTCACGGCATCTACCGCAGCCAAGGCAAAATAGAGTTTTTCGTTGATCTTGCCGGCAACGACTAATTCGGGAATAGATTTATATAGCGGCCCAACGGAATAGCCGCTGACGTCTCCGCGTATGTGTGGCCAAACTGGTTGATTCCCTGCGGAAATCGACGGGAATAAGCCCTTTACTCCCCAAGCCGTTGGCACTCCGATAGTGGGTGGTCCTAGGTTTGCCGGAAAAACGTATTTCAGCCCATGAACTAAAAATTCGATTAGGTTCGCTCGATTGACTCTTTTGGTTCCGTCATTAACGAGTTTAACCTGGTAGCAGGTTTGAAGTAGTCTAGAAATCTCGGATGGGACCATTCCCAATTCATGGGCTAAATTAAATTGATTGAAAAACTCTTCCTGTGAGGATGGGAGTGCCATTCTCAATAGAACTAAAATGTCTTGTGGTTTCAAAAGTCTCATAAAACTAGCATACCAAGTTTTTGAAGAATATTCTAGATTCCAGATTCCGGAATTTAGAATATTACCTAAAAACACCTGGTTGTATAGACCTCTCTGGTTCAAGCCGGCACAAGGGTGAGCTCCTCAAAAAGCTTCTTTAGCTACTTTCCAACGGCCAATCGCTCATTTATTGCCATTTTTATGGCAATATTATAAGATTATAGACGGATATCATGCCAATTAACGGACACTAAAAATCATGTATATGCCTAGAAGTATAGACCTAATCTAACCTCATCTGGTCTTGCGGGTCGATGTGGGTCGCCGAGAGATTGATACGCACGTCTCCGGCAGACACTCCAAAGAGAGGTGTAGTAGCCACACACATTATACCTTTTCGCAATTATCCTTGACTGAAGAAAAACAGCACTTTCAGCCGATTCCGTTTTCCGTCAAAACTTTTGCACTACCTGATCTATTTCCAGGAAAGTTGCACGCACTGCTTTTTCGACCGCGGATCAGGAACCTGAAAGGTCGAGATTGGTATGATCTCTTGTGGTATGTCGGACGTTCGACTCCCGTGCATTTGGAACACTTAGAGTGCCGAGCTCGACAGTCTGGAAACTGGTCAGTCCCATCTCGATTAGATCTGGCCGCACTGAAGGTGCTCCTTAACAACAAACTGGACGTCATCCTTTTAAATGAACTCAAAGATGACGTCAGACCTTTTGTTAGCGACCATGGAAGACTTGAAGCTTGGAGCTTAGAACTATTTAGAGAGGCGTTTTCAAGGATAAAATCGCTTTAAGAATGGCTGGCGATTATTGAACCTTGGACGGCTGAAGATAAGATGTATAAACCACTCGTGGCCATTCGCCGGCAACTAATCCGTCAGCGAAACCGCATCCACTCTACGCTTGGCTACAAAACACCAGTTGACTTTGCGGCGGTGCACGTGTCAGAAGTAGCTTAACTCGGCGTCCGGAAATCAGGGGTAACCATCATAATTGAAGCAAAATTAACACCTACGGGCCGGATTCTCGCAGAGTGGGACGTTGCAGCCAATGAGCGAACATTAGCGAAGCTCCCGATTGACGTTACGCAGCGCATTTTTGATTCATTTCAAATTGGCAATACGTCTGGGCTTCTGCACTTAGCCAGTGTTGGGCTTGCAGACGCATTACCACCTACGTTTGTGTTTTGGCGAGAACTTTCTCGAATGGTATTGCAGCATCTGTGCGCAATTCCTGACCTTGAAACAAAGCGCAACATCCCACTGGATCTGCCGGCGCCAATTGATGCGTTGTCAGCACTTATGGCTAATGTCCCGCCCATGTTTGGCGGTGAGTACATATCAATAGAAATATTGGTGTCGACATGGCAAGACTTAGTTACGCATATTCAACATTGTATTTTAAACTTCCATGGAAGCGTTTCAGAATACCTGCACGAACTAAATCCTGCTTGGAATCTCTTGGGTCGAGTTTGCTTTCATTTAGCAGAAAACAAGCAAAATACGCATCAGCCATTTGCGTTTCTTGCAACATATACCAATCGCTTATCGTCCAAAGCGAATGTTCAGCATTTGCCGCTTGGTCGTGCGATTCAAGAATTTTCTGGAGATGAAGGTAAAAACACACTAATTGCGTTACTGAAACCAATTCGAATCGCTTCAGAAAAAAGCCTGTTCTTGAAGGCACTCACCGATTCCGGAGAGATCTTTCATCCTCTCGCGTGGACGTCTCAAGAGGCCTATAGTTTTCTTAAGGAAATTCCTAAGTTTGAGGCCGCCGGTGTTGTGGTTCGGGTTCCCGACTGGTGGCAAACTAAAAAACCACCAAGGCCTGAGGTTTTGGTTACGGTCGGCAAGAGAGGACCGCCAGGTATTGGTTTGGCAGCGCTATTGGATTTTGATGTTCAAATTTCATTGGAAGGTGAGCCGCTAAGCCATAGTGAATGGCAAGATGTTTTGAAGAATACTTCAGGTTTAGTTTCCATTAAAGGTCGCTGGGTTGAAATTGACAAAGAAAAACTGACAGAGGTTTTAGATCATTGGCACAAAGTTCAAAAATCTGTTTCGGGAGGCGGGGTTTCATTTGCTAAGGCAATGCGCCTTTTGGCAGGGGCGCCAGGTCTTGGAGAAAGCCTCACGAACGATCAGCAATCGTCTGAAAGCACTGTTTGGCAGAAGGTCGTTGCGGGTGATTGGTTAGCAAAAACAATGGAAGAGCTAAAACATCCGAACGCAAATGCGGATGTTGAGCTTGGCTCATCGCTAAAGGCAACCTTAAGGCCCTATCAAAAAGCTGGAGTCCAATGGCTCTGGCACTTGCATCGCTTGAAGCTCGGAGCTTGTTTAGCCGATGATATGGGGCTTGGCAAAACAATTCAGGTACTTTCTCTACTACTCCTACTTAAAAAACAACCGGAACAAAAGCATACAATCTTGGTTGTACCAACGTCATTGATTGGTAATTGGCTCGCGGAGGCAGAAAAATTCGCGCCCACCCTTCAGCTATTTGTACTGCACCCGTCTGCGCTGTCACGGGCCGATGGCGAGGAACAAATCCAGCAAAAAATTATGGATGCAGATTTAACCATCACCACCTATGGCCTCCTGACAAAATTTGATTGGATCACAAGGATTGAATGGGACCTCGCCGTTTTAGATGAAGCGCAAGCCATAAAGAATCCTGGTGCTAGGCAGACTGTTGCGGCGAAATCTTTGACAACCAAACACCGAATTCTGCTGACAGGGACTCCAGTGGAAAACCGACTTAGTGATTTGTGGTCACTGTTTGACTTCATCTGTCCTGGTCTTTTAGGCACCGGCAAAGAGTTTACAAAGTTTCTCAAAGAGAAAGACAACCCTTATCCAGCCCTGCGAAAACTTGCCCAGCCTTATATTCTAAGGCGTCTTAAGACGGACCGAAGCATCATCTCCGATCTTCCCGAAAAAACAGAACTACGTGTATTTTGCGGACTGACCAAATCTCAGGCTGGGCTTTATGAAAAATCTGTCAACGAGCTTGCACAAAAGCTCGATGAGGCTGAGGGAATTCAAAGAAGGGGGCTGATCCTTTCTTTTTTGATGCGTTTTAAACAAATTTGCAATCATCCTGCCCAATGGTTGGGTGACGGAGACTATGACCCATTAACGAGCGGAAAATTTACGCGCTTGAGTGAACTCTGCGAAGAGATCGCCTCTCGCCAGGAGAAGGTGTTGGTCTTTACCCAATTTCGAGAAATGACTGCACCGTTAGCCACATTTTTGGAAAAAATATTTGGAAAAAAAGGCCAGGTTTTGCATGGTGAAACCCCCATTAAGCAAAGAAAGGCCTTGGTTGACGCTTTTCAAGCAGAGGATGGTCCACCATTCTTTGTTTTGTCTTTAAAAGCGGGTGGAACAGGGCTCACCTTGACCGCAGCTTCCCACGTGATTCATTTTGACCGCTGGTGGAATCCGGCGGTTGAAAATCAAGCCACTGATCGTGCATTTAGAATTGGGCAAAAGCGAAATGTTTTGGTACATAAATTCATCTGCCGCGGCACCATTGAGGAAAGAATTGATGCAATGATTGAAGGTAAGAAAACGATGGCATCGGACATCCTTGAGGGCGGTGGGGGCGAAAATGTGCTGACTGAACTTAACAATGAAGACCTCATTAAACTGGTTTCACTTGATTTAAGACGTGCCATGGACGTATTTTGATTTATGATGTTGATTTTTCGTATTGATTTATAATGTTGATTTAGAAAATGAGGGGTGACGTATGGGTTGGGGAAGTCGAAGTAGCCGTTATCGTAATGAACGATATGGCGGGTGGGCTCCCTATGTTCCCGTAGCGGAACGACGCCGCGCCGCAGCTAAAAAAATGGATGCCCTGATCAAGAAAGGCGAAAAAATTACGCCTGTAGTTATAGAGGGGCGCACAATTGCATCGACATTTTGGGGTAAGTCTTGGTGTGAAAACCTCGAATCCTATTCAGACTTCGCAAATAGACTTCCGCGCGGCAGAACCTATGTTCGTAATGGTTCAGTCGTTGATCTTAAAATATCGCAAGGCAAAATCAAATCTTTGGTAAGTGGTTCTTCACTTTATAAAGTTGAAATTTCGATTAAGGCCCTTGAAAAACCGCGTTGGAGCGATGTCATAGATCGTTGCACTGGTAAAGTTGATTCTTTACTAGACCTACTTCAAGGCAAGTTGTCCAAAGGGGTGATGGAAGCGGTTACATCCAAAGACTTTGGGCTGTTTCCTAACCCTAGGCAAATCACCCTGAATTGCTCATGTCCAGATGGGGCTTTAATGTGCAAGCATGTTGCCGCGACATTGTATGGGGTTGGAAGCAGGCTTGATCGTGAGCCGGAAGTTTTGTTTCTTTTGCGAGGTGTGGATCATAGCGAACTCCTAGCTAAGGCATCGGTAAAATCAGCATTGAACATTGTCAAACCTGTTGGGGCGAATAACACGCTCAATACCGTTGATTTAGGGTCATTGTTTGGCATTGAAATGGATGAAGCGCCCAAAATGACTGAAGTCACAAAGAAGGCTATTGCCAAGAAGAAAATTGTAGGCAAGAAGAAGTCGGCTGTGAAATTAACGCGTGTGAAATCACCTGTGAAATCGCCTGTGAAAGTAACGCGTAAAGTTGTTAAAAATACGAGCGCCGTGAAAAGCGCCAAGAAATTGGGCCTAAAAACATCTAAAAAATAAGATTTTTTGATTAGGTATCAAATCACTAAGTTGTAGGGACATATTAAAGATTGATCCCTTTGGCGCAGCTTTTCCGGAGAGCAATTTTTTTCAGCGTCTAAGATAGTTTTCTCTTCAGCTCGTAGGGGTTGTTGGCAGTGGTGATTCGGCAACACAATTCGGCCAGAAATTCTTGGTTTTTTCGCGTCGCTAGACCTTCTTCTATTTCTTCGATAGCGGTACTAAGAAGCTCCTGAAATGCGCTTCTCTCGCCAGTTAAGAGCACTTTACCGTCAGGAGCTCTACTGGCTGTCATCACCATGCTGTGTGCGTCGGCCGGTAGTCCGCGAATGTCCATTAGAGCTGAAAATTCTTGGCGACTGACGGTGACGAGGTTTTGTTTTGGGGTTGGCATAATTGTTTTCCTAAATTTGAATCTATTAAACCTATCTAGCGACACGGCGCCAAAGCATTTGGCTTTAATTGTAGCAAATTAGCAAATATGGTCTGCTGCAAGCAACCAAATTATTTGCGTACATGTCATCCAAGCTCATAACTCGTGAGTGGAAAAAATGAATACGCTAACGCGCGGCCAGCCAGTAAATTTGCAGAACCCGCACGGAGCTTGCGTGCACTGGAGCCTGTCAGAATCAAAAATTTTATCGGTCGACTCAATCAATACTGAGAATCCTAGAAAACACGAATAGACTCCCGATTATGGCGTAAAATGCGGAAGACAGTCTATGTCTATGCTAGTAAATTCAACGTATTATGTTAAATTTAATCAATATATGACATCGGGGGGCGAATTCATTTTTATTTACTTAATAGGAGTCGTAAGGCCGCCCATTTCTGTATGCAACGGGATAAGCCAATGCTAACTGGGCATTCGCTAGAATCGAAGCCGATCCCACCACGAGGCACGTGGTGAAAGCTGCTGCCTGAAAATTCCAAAATTGTTAGCAGCCGCCTCATCAGACTTGCTCACAATAATTCGCAGTCATTCGCGCATCGAAAATTCGAGTCATTACGCACGCAATGTGTAGAGAACGTTTTGACGATCATTGCAAAGAATATTCGGCTTCGGCTCAGGACGCGCCTCTGGCGCTTTCGCGCCTGAGGCTGATTAAATATGTTTTAAAAAGGGTCCGATAGACCCTG
>CANJQY010000125.1 GCA_947476525.1 Oligoflexales bacterium | reverse complement strand
TCCGAAAGTATTTGGCCGTAGGCTGCCGTAACAATAACGTCTGGCTTTAGGTCAGATAATTCTTGAAGAAATTCTGGTGACCGCGATTTTTCTGGCTGGAGGCATTTAATTTGACGGGACTTCGCAAAAACAGCCACAGGCGGATCTTCCACCTTCGCACCTCTTCCCGAGGGACGCGCCGGCTGACTGACTACCCCAACTAATTCAAGGCATAACGCGCTCTTTTGCCCGCCATCAGTTGACGCGCCGGTTGACGCGCCGGTTGACTGATGGTTCAACGTGCGCTCGTATAGAAGCCTCAAAGGGGCAACCACTTCTGCCGGCGAACCCATAAAAATAATACGCATTAGGTTTGTCCAAAAATTTGCTCTGAAAGGCAAGCGCAGAAAGGGCCGCCGGCCAATTAACAGGCAGACTATAGGCAACCCCTCTCATCTGGTCAAGTGAACTCGTTATGTGCTAGAATTTCTGTCATAGTAATTCTCAACGCATGGTTAGAACTACTAATTGGCACTTCCAAGAATATAGTCAAAAAGGGGCTCTCATGGCGAAAAACTTGCTACTTTCCATTGACCAAGGGACCACGGGCTCAACAGCACTTTTTTTGGACATCTCTAACCCCCTTCAACCCTTCATCGCGGCTAAAGCCACCTGTGATTTCCCCCAACATTTTCCGGCAGCAGGCTGGGTAGAACACGATTTAAATCAAATTTGGGAATCCGTTTGCCAAGCGATATCAACGGCGGCGGAGGCTCTTGGTGGAAAGTCTGCATTATCCAAAATTGCAGGGATCGGAATTTCGAACCAGCGAGAAACAATTTGCGTATTTGACCGCAAAGATTCAACCCCCCTATGCAATGCCATCGTTTGGCAATGTCGCCGCAGCACTAATATTTGTCAAGATCTCAAGGCCAAAGGTTTTGAATCGGTCATTCGCCAAAAGACTGGCCTCGTTTTAGATCCCTATTTTAGCGCGAGTAAAATTTCCTGGCTCGTTCAAAACAACCCTGCGGTGACCGAAGCTTTGAAATCTGGGCGTGCCGTGCTGGGAACAATTGATTGTTGGCTAACCCACAAATTGACCAATGCCGTTGCACACGTCACCGAGGCAAGCAACGCTAGTCGTACAATGCTTTTTAATATTCACACCGATAGTTGGGACGATGAACTTCTCAAAATATTTAATGTCCCGTCAAAAGCCTGTTTACCCTCGGTAAGAGAAAGTGCAGGGATTTTTGGCGTCACAAAAAATGTGGCTTGTCTACCTGACGGAATTCCCATTTCTGGTATCGTCGGCGATCAACAAGCCGCACTAGCAGGTCAAGCGTGTTTTAAAGTCGGCGAAGCGAAATGTACGTTCGGCACCGGAGCCTTTTTGCTTTTGAACACCGGCCATAACGCAATCTCTCCCGGAAATGGAATTTTGACTACGGTCGCATGGAAACTTAATGGAAAATTGACTTACGCCTTAGAAGGATCTTCTTTCATTGCGGGGGCCGCCGTTCAATTTATCCGAGACCAATTTAATTTCCTAGAATTTGCTCGAGACTCGGAAATGCTTGCACAAAAGGGATCGGCAGCTCCAGAACTTTATTTTGTGCCTGCCTTAGCCGGATTGAGTGCTCCATGGTGGGAGCCAACGGCGCGAGGCGCCATTTTAGGCATGCACCGAGGGACCACAAAAAATGATGTGATTCGCGCCGCTCTCGAAGGAATAGCGCTACAGGTGGCCGATCTCGCCCGGGCCATGAAGACCCTGCTTGGTGAAGACCTGAAGGTTTTGCGAGTGGATGGTGGAGCCGCAGCCAATAATTTTCTAATGCAGTTTCAGGCCAATCTCTTAAATGTGGCTGTAGATCGGCCACGGGACATAGAATCAACAGCGGTTGGGGCAGCCTTGTTTGCAGGTCTAGGAATTGGTGCCTACAAAAATTTGGAAGATCTTGTGGCCTCGAGAGCGTCTGAAAAATTGTTTGCCCCCACCGCCTTACCAGAGGAACAACAGAGGATTCAGGTCATCAAGCAAGGCTGGCTGCGAGCGGTTGAGGCTGTGAAGATCTTCGGCAAAAACAATTAGATTCTGCTAAAAAAGGCCGAACTCTGCGTTGTTCGTCGCGGCCAGAAGCTTTTTTGACCGAGAACGCAGTCACAGTACTTTCGTTACGATCTATAGGGAATGTCAATCTCCACATCGGCATTTTATACCTACTAGGCCCACGCTCGAGGGTTGCTAGAATTAAGAGAGACAGGAATTGAATGGCCTTTCAGTTTTGGAGACACCTCGTGCCAGCAACTGCCCTTCAACAATTGATAGACCTACAGCGCTCGCTCTATGACCGCGCCCTCACCGAGGCTCGCGAATATAGTGGCGCCGATTCCGTTGCTATTGGCAAATACCAACAGGAATTCGAAGCCAGTTTACCCACCGCATTTGAGTCCATTAACGAACGAAAATTGCTATCGGCAATGGACAGTAGCAAAATAGTTCTGTTTGGGGATTTCCACAGTCACAAGCAAAACCAGCGAGCTTTTTTGAAGATCCTAAGCAGCTATCAACACAGGCCAGATCACGCTCCGATCACCGTCTATTTGGAAATGTTTAAGTCGAAAGATCAAGCACATTTGGATCGATGGCAAGCTGGAGACTCTACGGATCAAGAGCTGCAAGAGGCCATAAAATACCATCAAACGTGGGGCTTTCCCTGGAACAATTACTGCCCGATTTTACATTATTGTCGACACCATCAAATTCCGCTCATCGGCATCAATACTGCCAGAGGCGGCAAGGACAGCTTAGAAAAGCGTGATGCACATGCCGCCGCCATCATCCACAAATTTAGGAAGGGCCATCTTGCTGCCAAATCATTGTGCCTAATTGGCGAATTTCATTTAGCAGACCGACACCTCCCCAGTGCTTTGACCACGCACAGATCGGCGACAACGACCGCTGTTCCGCTTAGAATTTTTGCCAACCTCGACAAATATTTCTTTGCCAACACTCCCAACAAACTACATCAGCAAGACGAGTACCTTTCGCTCAATAAATCTACGTACTGCGTCATCAATTCGCCTCCCTGGATGAAATGGCATTCGCACTCCCTGTGCGAAGAAATTCGCCGAGTTGGCCCAATTCCTTACCTCGAAACCAAACTCCCTGAGGCCGCTGAGGCGCAAGAATTTCAATTGTGGGCGGATGATGACGAACGCTTGTACGCCCATGACACCATGGATTTGGACCAGCAGCTCCGCGACCTACAGCAACAAATCGCAACCTTCCTAAACATTCGCGTGTCAGCAGATATTTTTGACCGGTTTAACGTTGTGCACGGCAGTCTCGAAGACCAGCTAGTTCACATGCCCAAACAAGAGCTTGGTGCTTTTTTAGTTCGCGCAAGCACGGATGGATTTGCCGTCGAATTCTCTGGGCGCATCGTCTACATTCCTGTCATTTCAATCAACAACCTAGCAGCGGCCGCTGGCCAAATGTTGTTTGGATCCCTGAGTCAAATCAAAGAAAGTTACACCGATGGCGGCCAACTCTTTACGCAGCAATGCCTTAAATACGTATTTGGATTCATTACAAATAAGCTCCTTAACCCAAGACTTCCGCTACACAGCATCGGAGACTTGGAAACGTATCTCGAGTCGTGTAAAGGCAAGAAACTTCGAGGATTATCTGCGCGCAGGCGCGGAGTCGCTGATGCCACCTTAAAACTTCATACTTGGATTTCTGACAAATGCGTGGTCACATCGAAGAAATCGGTTGCCGCACCTAATATACCCAGCACGTTTCTGAAACTAAATTCACAATCCTCTGACGACATATGTCGAAGTCTCGCCCAACTCATATCACAGCCGATTTGCCGCGGGCTTGTTTCTGGCAAAATTGACACCGCAGACATTCAGAAATATATGTTGCGCGACTGCAAAAATGAAAAAACCGCCAAAACAACTCTGGCGGAGATGATTCTCCTCATTGAGTGAGGCTGCGTCTGCCGCATTCCGGCGGCAAACTTAAGGCTGTACTACCGCTTTATTATGCTGTCCGCCTAAAACTGGTGATAAGACCGTCCACTTCAGGCGTCTTGGAGTAGCGAATTGCGGGAATTAGGGTCTGTCGACTTTCTAGCTGGTTGACTTCTTCAATCTCCCACAGAGCCGTCAAAAATTGCGTACAAACCCTGGTTTCCTTGCGACACGTAAATCTTTGTCTTCACTGAAAGCGGTGCGACCAGGGACAACGAGCTTCCATTATTTTGATAAAGCGATCTTACGTTTTTAAAGATAGGATGACTCGTTTCATCGATTACCATATTGCCCTGAATCTTGTTGTAAGTAGACGCATACTGGATACCAAATTTAGTAATAATAGGATTCCAGAAACCGGCTTCGGTTGCTGCATTATTAGGTTGTGCAGTTCCACCTGAAATATATAGTCCGCCACCTTTTTCCACAAATTCAACTAATAACGGCGCAAGTTTTGCTGCATCAGGAACGGCCCCGGCAAGAAATATCCAATCGTACTTTGCAAATGATTCTGATGTCAGTTCGAGGGCAAAACCGGTAGTCCATGTATGCCCCGCACTAGAAAAGGCCGTTGCTAACGTAGTAGACGCAGTCAAACTAAAATTGGTCGAGTACGCATGAAATTTACCGTTCGCACGACCTTCACATCCACCCAACCAGAGTGCCACATTCTTCCCATATTGCAAAGCATCTGGCGCAGCCGCCATTCCCGTCTCTGAAAACGCCCACTCGTCATTCGATACAATTATTTTTCCTTTGCCAGTTTTCCTGCATTCAATTGACATGCCGCCCTCCGCATCGGCAATAGTTTCATTTTCAGCGCTAGTGCTAGTACTTTTTTTGTTTTCTGCTTTGTTGGATTCTTTTCTCGCACCGGCAGCCTGAAAAGAACTTTTAGAACAAGATGACGCAGCTAAAACTAGACAAACAAAAAAGTTTTTAACGTACATGGAATTCATAAAATCACCCCTCATATAATCGTGTTGTAAGGCGCCAAAATCCGCAAGATATCACCACCTATATAGGTTATCGGACAGAGTAGGTCAAAAACTGCGGTTTTATTTTAACTTGTTGAAATATAAAGAGTAAATTGCTGTAAATCTCGAATCGCGCGCTATGGCTCCTAAAAAAATCAGCGACATCGTCTCCCCACCAAAATTATACTAAAATTAAATGTCATATATGCAGTCAAGTTCCCCTGTCGCCCGACTCACTTTCGGAGGTCCTGCCGACGACAGTCCCATTCTCATCATTGTCGCTGTAATTGTCTCAATGTCTGTGATCACATTGAGACCACCATTCTTGCGCCGCACTGACAAATCTAGGGATCAATTCCCATCGTGCGTCTTAACAATTCAGCCCCCAAAATATAGTATTCTGCGGGTGCTCGCCCACTTGAAGGTTTACCTGTTGGTGGTGGTGATGAATCACCGGGATCATCTGCGCTGGGCCAAATGTTGATGCGTTTAGGACCCGGAACAATGAAATCACGCCACGCGTGTGCTGGCGCAAACACTCCTGAATACATATTGATGAAGTATCGTCGCCTTTTCCCAGAAGGTCCTTTCAGCGTTAAGCACTCGAACTTCGATTTCGTCTTCGTGAATTTTTTCTTTGAGCGCCTCTTTCAGATAGCTCTGAATTTTGTGATGGCTCACAGGCCAATGCTCTGACCTTGCGCCCATTTCGATTTTTACAAACGGGCGAATGTAGCCACCCTTGGGGGTGATACTTGGGTACTCAAAAAACAGTGTTTGGCCATCAGGGTCTTCGTCGTCGATCACAACATTCCAGCCGTCAGTTGTCCCGATTTTTTCGGCGATGTTTCTTCTCAGGTCCGAAAGCATTTTGTTTTGGACGTAATCACAGCAAGCTTTCGATAAATTCGCCAGAATCAATCGCTGCTTCTTTTTAGACTGTGCTTTTTCTGGATCATTACTTTCATCAAATCCGAGAAAATCTCGTTCAATCGAAAGATCAACGTCTTCGGAAAAACGGTCAATGATCCCATAGACTTTGGAAAGAGACGTGCCACCCTTGAAAGTCAGGTGCGTCTTGAGGTCTTCTAATGCGAAAAGTCTCTCAAGCGTCCAAACGACCCAATAGTCCTTTTCAATGATGTCGAAAGAGATGTTGAGTTTCTCGGCAGCAATACGAAATATATTCTCTCGCTCGTCTTTGGGTAAAAGATAGATTCCTTTCATTTTTTGATCCCCATGATCTCGAAAACAAGTGTCCGTACCCATGCGGGCGCAAACCTCATGTTTCTGCGAATTTCTTTCTCGCCCGATGGCTCAAGGAATTTTTCAGCACGCGCACGGACAATTTGATCGATGTGATTTTTGCCTAAATTTTTGAAGGCTTGAATAATAAGACCCTCTCTAGTTCCTGCCGAAGCCATGATCTTTTTCGTGGTCTTTTTAAGGATTATTTCCTGATTTCCGATTTTGAGTTTCCTTGAAGGCCCCTCAGTTAAAAAAATAAGACGCCCAGGAACTTGTTCCGAAAGTCCGGCTAAATTTGCTGCATGGGCTCCGGCTGGCTGGATTTGAACCCCATTTTTTTCAGCAATCGCTTTTGCAACTTCGTTCAAGTCTGGAGGGATGATACCCAGGACGTCATGCTGCTTCGGGTATTCGTAAATGCCCTGGGCTAGACGACGGATGACCTTTAGCTTATTGAGGTGTGACAGCGCTTTACGAATGGACTCTTCGCTTCCCATTTCCAAGAAGTGTCCCGGAGTGAAGCACCACCCCCTGCCATGCCCTATGATCGTATTCTTAACGGCAATTTCAACTCTTTGTCGCATTTTTAAAAGCCTCCATTTTCACAAATATAGCAACTT
The DNA here is from genome assembly GCA_947476525.1 of Oligoflexales bacterium. GTDB lineage: Bacteria > Bdellovibrionota_B > Oligoflexia > Oligoflexales > RGVZ01 > CAMDKS01. Next base: position 1,791 of record CANJQY010000125.1, on the reverse strand, counting down.
TTTGTGAAAATTGACACCCGTTTCGGCGATGGATTCACAAATATAGCATCTTTTTGTGAAGGAACCCCCGCCGCTGGAAATATTCCTAGTTAAGCAAACCCGTTTCGAAACTAGGATCGTTGAGTTAGCTCACTTTTTCCAGCCGTCGGCTCAATTGCATATTTGTTTAAGTCCATGATTCCTGGTTGGCTTGGGCCATCACATAGTTAGAATTGAGCAATCCGCAAACTTGCATGATTTTCATTTTAAAGAAGTCCATATTTCTTCGGTAGCCGTAGGCTCGCCGTTTGATTGTCTTTATCACGTTGTTGACGCCTTCTGACAATGCGCTGGTGACCGGGGAATCATAGTAGCCCGCAACCATGTCCCTCCTGGCTTCAACATGCTTGAACCAGCCCTTAAGGGAAGGAAATCCTTTATGCAGGGTTGTTTTTTGCAGACCCATTCTACATCAACTGGAGGCTCTCTTTATAATAATTCCATGGAGCTCGGCGCAGGCCGTACCCGGCCCAGCGAGCAAACAAGCGTCGCAATATCGTCAAATTTTGCATCAAAGATTTCTTGACGCGCGTTGGTTATCGACATATTAGCAACCAACTGCTCAAAAATTTCCCAACAAATTTGAGATAGATTCGGTTCTTTATCAAATTTGTTGATGCGACTTGGCTTTTAACAGGCGTAAGTTTATAATATTATTGATAAATAAAAAATATATTCACTTAATGAGTGGATGGGCCGATGAGTCTTATTAAGGGTCGGAGATTTTGATTCGCCGCAAATCATGATTTTGGGGTGGATCCCAGTGGATTATCTAGGGGGTTTTATGAATGCACTTTGCAAGCTGATTGTAACGTTATTATTTTTTTCAAGTTGTTCAAAAAACAGACTTTTCTGGCTCGAATCCAACTTCGCCTAGTAAGCAGAAGGCTCCCGATGTTGAAAATGGGGGAATTGGCGCTGATGCGGGTGAAACGCCTAAGCCCATCGATGAAAAGGAGCTGTTATTTTCCTCCGGTCAAGCATTCAGCCAAGATCCTAGTGGGTGTCACTGGACTCGACCGTTTCGAAGAGAGCTGACTAATCCGAGCGCAATGGATAGCAGCCCACAATCATGCTCTGAAAGTGAGTATATGGCCGGAATGTCATACAGCGCCACCACAGGAGGCGATGATGGAATTGCTGCATTGTATTGTTGTAAAATTCCCAAAGCCACCGTCCCAGGTTTTCAAAAAACCGACTGTCAAGATGGTCCAACAGTTTCAAATGGTGAAATGCATATTTGTCCAAACAATTTCTATCTCGCTCAAGTAGATTACGCTTCAAAAGTATCGGCTACTGATTTAGCAGGATTAGTCATTCCAAGGTGTTGTAGTGCTTCCTCTCAACAAAAGATTAGAGCCCTTGATTGTAAGCAATCTGAGTGGTTTGCCGGAATCGAACATCAAGATGAAAAACAGTGTGCTTCTGGTTATTATATAAACGGGATTAGCTACAAATCCGATCATAGTTCTGCTAAACGTGGGGCCATGAGAATTAATTGTTGCAAACCATAATGATTTGGGATGACTGCCTATTCCGGCGAAATCCTGTGCCAAACATCTAGCCTCCCATGAATTCCCGCCAACACGTCAAACATCGATTCCGTTGTGAAGCCATTTAGCGGGAAAAATGTCAGGCCTCCTTTTGCACTGCCCCACGCACCGTCCGCAAAAATCATGTGAAGATGAGGATTTAGTGCGAGACTTGACCCAAATAATTGCACAAATGAAACAGCACCCGCCGTAGGACACC
>CANJQY010000124.1 GCA_947476525.1 Oligoflexales bacterium | reverse complement strand
GTAACAGAACCTTTGAGGCACCACACACCTAAAAATGAATGCCTTTCACAAGGCAAAGGGCCTTCAAGTCGTCAGGCAAAGCACTGTGTAATTGAATTTCATTTCCATTGAGTGGATGTGTAAACATCAGAGACGTGGCGTGCAATGCATGCCGAGGAAAGCCCGCCATGTCTTGAACCCGAGGTGTGTTGCCTTCTTTGCGGTAGAGCTCGAGGATCGTGGCATTATCGGAATAGACTTTGTCGCCGACAATCGGCATGCCTAACGCCGATAGATGGACTCTGATTTGGTTGGTGCGGCCAGTCAAGGGCTTGGCCTCAAGGATTGCGCCATGTTCACTTTTAGCGAGAGCTCGAAACTGCGTTATTGCTTCAAGGCCGTCGTCTGAGACCTCAGCACGATTGGTGCGGTCGAAGCGGTCTGCTTTGATCGGAAAATTCACGCTCCACGATTCATCCACGGGGACGACATGAGTCACGGCAAGGTAGGTTTTTTTGACTTCTCTGTTGGTCCACATCTCGGTTAAAACTGCCCTGACATTGGGCTGCCTTGCACAGAGCAACAGGCCGCTGGTTTCGCGGTCAAGCCGGTGGACGGGGCACCAGTCTGGGCCGAGTATTTTTGGGAGAACGCCGGCCACAGTCTTCCGTCGGTAGTGCCCAGCTTCGTGCATGGGTAGGCCTGCGGGCTTAAACACAGCGGCGAGTTCGCCGTCGTTCCACAAAATTGGCATCTCCATGTCAACATCCGGCTCTTCGCCGAGGGGGTGGAGGCGGCAAAGTTCGTCGCCAAGTTGTAGCCTTTGTGCCGATTTTCGGGCAGCCAAGCCATTTATTTGCACAACGCCGCGGGTGATTTCTCGCTGCCAGCCGGTGCGACTGAAAAATGGAAATTTATCGGCTAGGAATTCATCAAGCCGAAGTCCCGACGACTGATCGTCGATGGCCGTCCCGAGGCGGCGCGTTTCTTGACTCCACTTGGATACCATTAATCGTCTCACTTAGCTGTGCTTTAACGTGTGTCTGAAAGTGTGTCTGAACGAGTGCCTGACTCACATCAAATTCTCATGACATTCAGCGTAGACTATCTATTCTGAATAGACAGAAAGCGTCAAGTGGTTTATCCTTCAGCACATTTCGTGATCTAGGAGCCTCATAAAAGCATGCGTTGGAATCCTTAAATGTCTAAATCACCCGGAAAAAATCCAATTAATGTGGAGTTGCTAAACCGAATTGCACCGATACTTGCCGGAATTCGCGGCTACCATAACCACTCAACTGTGGGCTTAGAAAAAATACCTAAGGGCGCCGTGCTGATTGCGGCTAACCATAGTCTGGCAAGTTACGACATCATGCTCATGGCAGCGTCGATTTATGATCATTTAAACCGAGTGCCTCGAGCTTTAATTGATCGATTATTTTTCAAAGTTCCCGGCCTTGGACATTTTATGGAGGCCATTGGAACTCAAGTCGGAAATCACGACAATGCAGTGAAAATGCTGTCTGATGGTGAGATTTTGATCTTGGCCCCAGGCGGAATGCGCGAATCCCTAAGGCCATCGTCTGAAAAATACAAAGTAATGTGGGATCACCGGAAGGGTTTCGCAAGACTCGCCGTGGAAACCAATACGCCAATAGTCTTGGCGGCATGTCCTGCTGCAGACGATCTGTTTGATGTGGCTCCTAGCCACGTTACAGCTTGGGCGTATAAAACCTTCAAAATTCCTTTATTCTTCGCAAAAGGTCTAGGCTTTACTCCAATTCCAAAACCCGTCACCCTCACTCATTATTTAAGTGATCCGATTTATCCGCCCAAAGCATCCAAGGATCCTGAAGCGTTTAACAAGCAGGTTGACCAGTTTCATCTTGAACTAGTGGCTAAAATGGAAGGTCTCATGTCGGACTCTGCCAAGCGATGCCAAGCAAAGAAGTGAATTAAAAAATAATTAGACTCGAATGGACAAAAAATATTCCTTGAAAGGAGGCTGATTTGACAGCTTACACCACGAACTCTAACTCTAGCCATAATTCAGCCCATTCTGAAAAATTTTCCAAATCAGTTGAAGAAATGGAGCGGCTCTGGGTGGTGCAGCTCTACAGAGAGCACGCCGAAATCGCATCGTATCACCGCATTGTGTATAAACCTACGATCATCAAAATTGTGGAAACGAAATCGGCATGGGGGCAATGGGACCCGTTTTTGAGGACGATTAGTCTCAGTAAACGCCTTATCCGCGAGCATTCGTGGGATGTGGTTCTTGAGATTTTAAAACATGAAATGGCCCATCAATATGTAACCGACTGCATGGGGCTGGTCAACGAGACGGCTCACGGGATCTCGTTTAAGGTTGCCTGCGAAAGAGTTGGTGTGGCGCCGTGGGCGGCTCGTGCCACCGGAGAAATACCCGAGATCATTCCGACGTTACGCGAGCGAGTGCTGAGCCGTGAGGACGAGCGGCTGCTGGACCGGGTTGCAAAATTATTGTCCCTTGCACAATCGACTAATGAGCACGAAGCTTTGTTGGCGATGGAGCGAGTGCGCGAGCTTTATGCAAAACACAATTTTGCGAAGCTAAGGCAATCGGATTCTGCGGAGGCCATGGACAGCATGTTTGTCACCAGGCACAAGAAGAAGACAGACGCCACCGAAACGAAGATTCTATCCATTCTTAGCAGTCATTTTCGGGTGTGCGTGATCCACACGCACCTCTATGATTCGAAGGTTTGCACGCGGTTTAAAGCGGCCGAAATAATGGGGCGACGAGAAAACATATTGATGGCCGAATTCGTGTATCACTTCTTAGCCCAGCAGTGTGGGAGTCTTTGGGTTGCCCACAAAAAATTGACCAAGTGCCCTGGAAGCAGGAGGCGTAGTTATCAGCTGGGGATTTTGGCTGGTTTCAACAATAAGCTGGTACAAACTCAAAAGCTCGATGAAGTGGCGTCCACGGCTCTTGGCATGACCTCAAAGGAAGTGATGGCGCTCATAAAAATGGATAAGTCAGAAATAGACACATTTGTTGGGATGCGTTATCCGCGAATTTCCAACAAATCGTGGGGCACGGGAAGCGTCGACCGGGAGAGCTTTGAATCAGGCCAAACGGCGGGAAGAAGTCTCAACCTTAATAAGCCAATGGCAAAAAGCGAAAGTTTCGGCGGCTTTCTTTCGTGATTGGTACATAATAATTTATTATACAAATGGAATTCTCCTGCGCCAAAATGGCGGAGTACGTTTTTTTAGTGATACAAATTCTTCTAGTTATAATTTCAGCGCCGTGAATTCATAAGCTGAGATTCTCAATACAAATAGAGCAAAAAAAAATTTTGATTGCGGGTTGCCGCTCTTTAGTGTTGCATGGCCGAACTTCGCAAGTTTAGTAATTATTAGTAATTAACGGACGCAGGGACTTGCGACCTCGCCGATTAACACAACGCACTAGGAATTAGGAGACGTTATGTCAAAGTCATTACGTGTTGGAGTATTTTTCATCGGCGGCCTAAGTTTACTCTTGAACTACAGCTCAACTCTCATCGGCTCCGCCCGTCAATTTCCAGGGGAGCCAGGCTCTGACCCATGGGAAAACCAACCCAATGACCCAGACTATGCTGACATGTGGTTTTACTTCTCACACATCCCCAAAGACCACGTTGGCGTGATTCCTGAGGGCGAGCGTGAGCTCGGGTCTGGCATGAGCGTTGATAAGGCTTGGCAGCTTCACACTGGCACACCCCAGACTCTGATTGCGGTGCTTGACTCTGGTATTTACTGGGACTCAGCAGAACTACGCGACCGTATTTGGCTCAACGTAAAAGAATTACCGCTACCCGAGAGTTCCGCCGTCTACGACAAAAATGGAGACGGCAGGGTGTCCGTATCCGACTACGAAAACGACAGCCGAGTCTCCGACTTAAACAACAACGGTGTCATTGACGCTGGAGATCTTATTCTTGCTTTCAGTGACGGCATTGACCAAGACGACAATGGGTTTATGGATGATATTGCCGGATGGGATTTTCATGAACACGACAACAATCCTGCAGACCGAGTGCGTTTTGGTCACGGCACTGGCGAGGCTAAAGACTCCGCTGGAGGTCTGAATAATCTTACGGGTGGAGCAGGTGCCTGCGGCAATTGCTCTGTGATTTTTGCACGAGTCAACGATAGTTTTGTGGTCGATGCGAATTCATTTGCGGCCGCGGTCCACTATGCAACCGATATGGGTGCCGCCGTGATTCAAGAGGCGTTAGGTAGCGTCAATCACACGCAAATGACGCAAGAAGCGGTCAATTACGCGTGGAAAAATAACACGGTTATTATTGGTTCTGCGGCGGATGAAAATAGTTACCACCACAATTTCCCGGGCACCTTGGATCCAGTTATTTATGTCAACGCCCTGCGATTTGACACATTAAAAGCCTCAGAGGCAAAAACGTTTGTGGCGTTTAATAATTGTTCAAATCTAGGTGCGCGAGTGGATGTTTCTGCTTCCGGCGTTTCTTGTTCATCGGAAGCGACCGGGCATCTTGCTGGGATCACAGCGTTGGCCAGCAGTTACGCTAAATCCTTGGGCAAGCCGCTTACAGCTGGCGAGTTATCGGCATTAATCAAGACCTCCGCCACCGATATTAATTTAGGTTCTAATGAGAGAGCTCTTGATCGCCACTCAACATGGAAGGGCTGGGACCGGGTTACCGGGTACGGCCGAGTCAATGCGTTTAACATGCTTGAAAAAATTTCCAAAAACGAAATTCCTCCAGCCTCAAGAATCGTTTCTCCAAAGTGGTTTGAGCTCGTACGTAAAGGCCACGAATCATCCATTCCGATTACCATTGAAACAGGCTTGCCACGGTCGGGAAAACTACAAGTAAAAGTAGAGGTTATTCGCGGAGTTGATTCCTCGGCATCTGAGTGGCGTCTACTAAAACAATCAGCAGTAGTCACAACTCCACTCGACGGGGCGTTTGTAACGATCCAAGCCGCAGACCTTGAATCCTTGCCACTAAACACGATTGACGGTCCTGAGTACAAGAATGCTATTACATTCAAACTCACGGTCGATAATCTCGCAGGACAAACCTCAGAGTCAAGGCGGACCATTTACCTTTTTGACGCTGAGAATTTGATGGCAGGACTCCCTAAAGATATGGGTTCTTCCGGTGAAAGTTCAGGCTTGTTCATCGACATAAACGGGGACGGCGTTGACGAATATGTGACAGCAGATGGAGCCGGAATGCTTCACGCATTCAAAAGTGGTGGCCAAGAGCTAGCTGGCTTCCCCGTTCATGCCACTCCCATTTCGGCTTACAACGCTCCACCTCGACTCGGGGGCCGCAATCCCCTCGGCCATTCCCAGAGTCAGTCCCAGGGCCATTCCCTCGGTCATTCCCAGAGTCATCAAGGAATGGAGGGCACTATGTACGCCTCACCTTTTGCCCCTGTTGCAGCAGGAGATCTTGACGGAGACGGTCGTCCAGAGGTAGTGGTCGCGTCACTCGAAGGTGATGTCACAGTGATTCATTATAGTGGTACCACCGCCTCAGCCACCAGCTGGCGCCTTCCCTTTCCAGACATGGGTCTAGCTCGACCAAATCAGCCGATTGCCCAAGGAATTTTCGCATCTCCAGTCATTGCTGATCTGGATCACGATCAGATTCCCGAAGTAATCATCACCAGTGCGGATGGAAAATTGTACGTATTTGATTCTACAGGCCAGTCCAAGCCTGGATTTCCAATCATCGTAAGCCGAGACGGAACGCTGGCCAAAATACTTTCGTCGCCAGCTGTCTATGATGTAAACGGTGACGGCATTAAGGATATTGTGTTGGGGACGAATCATTCCGGTCAAAACGCAGGGCTGTTGTTTGCTATTGATGGTCGCGGGTCTCTTGCCCCAAAGCCTATGATCGCGGGTTTTCCAGTGCAAATTCCGTTAATTCGCGACACACTTTTGCCGACGGTTGGCACAGGTATTCCGACGGCGCCACTCATTGCCGATTTTGATCGCGACGGTGTGAAAGAAATTTTGATTCACGGCTTCGCGGGCAAGGCCTATATCGTGACTCTAGACGGCCATATTAAGTCTTCACTCTCAATTGAAATTCCAGACTCCAGCCCGACTAAAGACCAAGCGATGATAACTGGTTTTGGTCATCCCGCCATTGGCGATATATTTGGTAATAATATGTTGTCGCCAATTGTGTTCGGCACGAGCAGTAAAATGCTGGTCAGTATGGCTCTCGGCGGCAAGCGAATTGTATTCAATCATATGGTTGGGGCGTGGGACGCTGTGACAGGAAAAATGGCTTCGGGATACCCCCGAATTACCGATGATCTCCCTTTGATCCCGGCACCGGCTACGGCCGATCTCGACAACGACGGCAAGGATAATATCGTCGTCGGCTCGGGTGGTTATTTTGTGCACGCGTATGCCACGGAAGGTGAAATTGCTGGTTTTCCTGCATTTACCGGCGGCTGGATGATGGGGACCCCGTCCATCGGAGATATTGATGGCGATGGTTTACTAGAGATTGCTGGCACCACGCGAGAAGGTTATGTGTTCATGTGGAAAACAAGCGGCCGCGCTAACGGCAAAAAAACTTGGCCAACATTTAAGGGCAACGCCCGACGAACCGGCGTTGAAGGAGAGAACCAATGAAGTGGTGCACAAAAATTTTGAAGAATAGTTTTCCGCTCGTGGCGTCCCTGAATTCGTTCAAGGTGTTATTCATCGCGGGGTCAATGTCCGCTGTTTTTACGACGGCGACCACCTTGCAGGCTGCTGCGGGGTCACCCATTACGACTGAGAATGCACTTCGAGTGCTGGTTAACGTAGACGGCTTTGACGCGATCTCGAAGGGGGTTTCTGACCGTGTACTTACAGAGATCATAGACGCGCCGCTCGACGATATGGATGAAAACGTGGGGTATGGAATTCAGGCAAAGATGTCGTCCATGACGTATTCCATTAAATTTAAGAAATTTGATGTGACATTAGGCCAAGGAAAGTTGCTGGCAGTAGTTCAGTTTGACGAAATTAAGGTCAAAGTACCTACCGCTCATTTTACCAAAAACATTGGCACAATAGTCTCCACGACTTGTCGTAACACGAATTTGACCGTGGGCAGCAACTCATCAGTGGCACTTACTATGCAGCTTGAGCCGCAAGTTCAAGGAGAAAAAATTATTTTAACGCCAAGCGAAATTTCATTTCCACTTCCTGCCGAGGAATTCTTGGTCGACGGTCCCGAGTCGTGTACCGGTTCGTTGGGGGTGGGACGTGTGATTTCGTATGCGATGAATCGGGCGTTGTCTAAATCTCGCGACAAGATAGCGGCAGCGATTGAAAGCAAAGTTCGGGACGTCATACCTTCAATGGCCGACACGTTGAATCAAATGATTACTCGAGAAATACCAGTGGCATTAGGTCATGGCGAAAGCCTTCCTTTAAAAAACCTGGTTTTGTCTACCCATCCATATCAAGTGAGCGTCACTCCTGAGCGGGCTCTATTTGCATTGTCGATTGACGTGCGAGAGGGCAATCCGCCACCGAGTCTTGGTCATTTGACAAATTTCCGTCGTTCATTTGGCGAAGCGATTGAACTAGGCTCGTTTGGGGTTCGCACTGGTTTTGTCAACGAAATGATCGCGAAAGCGATGCCTGCATTGCCGGCGACCATCGCGGTGAGTACGGAGTCGAGCATTATGCGCGAAATATTTTCTCGCCGCGGATTGTCATCCATTATACCTGACATAAATACGGTTGAGATGGATTCGGATTTTGTGTCTGCTAGAATCGGTTTTGATCGACCGCCAGAGATCCGTACAACCGTATTAACGGATGGAAGCGCATTTTTACGGCTCGACATTTCTCAGATGCACTTATTTCTGGACATCACTCAAAACGGTCATAAAGTTCCGTACTTTGAGTTGCTATTCAACGCGACGCTTGGAGTTCAATTAAGCATCACGAATGGTCAATTAACATTTAATCTTGCGCAGCCTACCCACATCGAAGTGGACGGGCGATGGGCTGAGGGTTATACGCCTAACATCCCTTTATTTGAGCGTGATGTCGCGCAAACAATTTTCTTTACGGCCCTTGATATAATTTGTAATGGCGGAATTCTTGCCCGAATGGACGTGCCAGAATTTCGGTTGAGTGCAAATCAAGTATTGACCCTTGCGAGCCCGCATGTGGACTCTGACTTTGTAGCCGTAAAACTCGTGAGTCATTAATTCTTTACATTTGAACCCTCTATCGCACTGAGCGCCACTTTAATAGTCTTACTGGCGTCCCTGTACGATCTCGCGCGAGATGTTTTAGGCGCTATTTGGGAAACATATGTGTTTTCTTTCCTCCATTTCAAATAACTGGTACGCTTTAGAACAATTGATCCGTGGCATCAAAATTTGGGGCATCAAAATTTGGGGCATCAAAATTTGGACTGAGCGGGAGTTTGGTGATTATGTTTCGAGATAAATTTAATCGTTCCGGTTTTACGATAATGGAATTACTCGTGACCGCAGCGATTATTGCCGTGGTGGTCCATTTTGCAGGCAGAATTACATTTGATAGTTATTTGGGGATAAATAAGCTCGACAATTCTTCTTTACGTACCGAAGCCGCTAAATATTTGATGGAGACGGTCGACTGCACAAAGAGCTTTGTCGCTACTGGCAGTCAAAGGACGTGTAAAACTGCTGGGCCCAAAGTACTTAAGGACAAAGGAGGTAACACAATTGTCGCGAATATAGATCAGTTCATAAGTTTCGCAACACGAGAGCCCAAAAAAATCCATTTCAAAAGCTTTTCATCAAGGGACATTTTCTTTAACTTTTTATTTGTTAATCGCTTTAACGCCTTAATGTCCCGCTCCATATGAGCTTTCAATTCTTGGTTCTTCAAATGATTCCAAACTTTCT